>NZ_QUET01000054.1 GCF_003478445.1 Roseburia sp. AM59-24XD | reverse complement strand
TTTTGAACGCAAAATTATGCAGCATTTTCAAAATTTAGTATACAATAACAAATATGGCAAACATTTCCTGTGTGCTTTTTCATTTTGAAACAAGGTTCACGGATTCAGGAATCCAATTAAATTTTTGTTAATTTTACAGCCGACACATTTAATATTACACGAAGAAGAAAATCTTATTAAATATGCAAAAAGGCTTCTGCCCAAAACAGGGCAAAAGCTTAATAATTATGCGATTTTTAGGTTTAGTTGCAAGCCAAGGGGGACTATTTCATCTGCCCGAAAACACGTTTTTGAAAAAAGTGTTGCAAAAGCGGTTGAACACAAAGATTTTCATATCCGATAAGCCTGAATTTTGCGGCGCAATCGGTGCGGGATTGTTTGCCGTTGACAGCGACAGATTGTTGGAAAGGCTCGAATGTAACGCCTTGAACATAAACCCGAAAAATCTTGTGATTTTATTCGGAACGAATGACATCGGCATAGGAGTTCCGACCGAGTACACCTTGAAAAATATAAAAGAAATTTTGCAAAGAACGCAGACACTTTGCTCGAATACCGCCGTAAAAAGCAGTATTCGGGCATAAAAAAGCCTCGGAACACGAATGTTCCGAGGTGATGGCAGATTATATCAACTGTCAAGTCTTTAAAGGTGGAGATTTGTCCATATGGTATCAGATGAAAATCATTCGTGTTTTGCGGCGAATTCTTTTAATAATTTCATTGCAATGACATCATGCTTTTTCGAAAACATATGCCCTCCGCCATCTATAAAATGAAGTTGCACCCGTTTGGAATCTTGCATTCCGATCGGCATCGTACTTTTATATGCTTCTGCCGCACGTTTGGCATAAGAAACATCTACGATTTTATCCTTTGTACCATGCACGATGCACACCCTGCCGGCGTAGTTCTTAATTTCTGCAAAGGCATCCATTTGCATGACATCCATTGCATAGCAACACCCCAATTTCATCAGTCCGCAGCGGAAAGTATCGGGAACATTTTGCGGATCAAATTTTGCCATCATCATTTTTCCGGCTCTGGCGTCATCCGGGATACACAATGCCGGATAAAACAGGACAAGTTTTTCTATCGGAAAGTTGTTCTTTGCTGCCACCAAAGCAGACACAAAACCGCCCTGACTGCATCCCATCAATAAAATTTTTTCAGAATCTGTATAGGAAAGATTTCTAACATATTCAATGACCGCTTTCAGATCTTTGGTTTCTGTCAGAACAGACATCTCTGTGGTTTTTCCGTCACTTTTTCCACACATAGCAGAACCGCCACAAAAATCAAATGTAAATGCAACATATCCCATTTCAGCCAAAAAAGCCGCATAATGTTTCACACTGTCTTGCCATGCCATAAATCCGTGACATACAATTGCAATCGGAAGATGATCTCCTTTTGGACGGTAGATTGTTCCACGAATCGTCAATCCATCTCTTTTGCATTCAAAAGTGCTTTCTGTAATTCCATCTGATAAAACAGGTTTCTTAAAAATCATAATTTTTCTCCAAATTCAGTGGTATTTTGTTTTTGTTGCATCGGCTATATTTTTAACACTGATTTTGTGTAAATGTTTTAGTCAATAGCTATTTTGCTTGTAATAATCATAAGCACGGGAAACACAAAGGAGCATTCTTTCATGATCGACATATTGTTCTTTGGTTTACTGTTAACTCACACTGTCATAGTATAATAATGCCATTACTTTGTCAATAACTGAAATCATACCTTGTGCTTGAAGTGCTTCAGCCTTTTTAACAACGGCTTCTTTGGTAGGGTAGGGGAAAGAATATCATCAAAGCATTTAAGTACGATCATCGGAAAAATGACTTTCTCTGATAAGTCTGCTGAATAATATTCAGCCATACCTTCAAGTACGTATTCAAGAATTATGCCTTTTGAGCCTTCGCTAATGTTTTCGTTAGCGGATATATCCTTAACTCCGTTTTTTCTATTGTCCATTTTTTACGGACTTGTTCAAAATCGAATTCCATCCTTTTTGTATGTCTTATCACTTTTAGGCTTGTATGAGAATTTTAAGAAATGTTTTTTAAAATCTTTGATTTCTTAACAGTGCTTACGGTTGCCTGAATTATCGGACCGGAGAGCAAAACGGTGGCAATTGTGCAAATTCCGAATTTACCGCCGAGCAAAACGCCGATAATTACCATTATAATATCAAGAACCATTCGTACGATTTTGATTTTCCACCCGTTTTTTTCGGCAAGCGAAAATGTGACTGCTTCATATGAGCCCCTGCCGAAATCAGCGGCGGAGTAAATCCCCGTTCCGAACGAAAATATAGCAATGCCAAGCAGCATTATAACAAAATTAACCGCTTTAATATCTGTATAATGCTGAATTTTTGTGAATACATCTACGAAAAAACTGTAAATGATTTGGTAAAGAATTGTGCCAATATTGATTTGTTTTCTGTCATAGAAAAGGGCAAAAATTATCATTGCCACAGCCACAATAAGCGACGATGTGCCGATTGACATACCTGTCACATTCGTCAGCCCTTGCCACAATATCGCAAGTGTTGCGCCGCCGAAACCTGCGCCTATTGCAAGCGTAATTCCGTATGCGGATATTATTGATCCGATAACGATCATCAGCGTTTTTGTTGCATATTTTTTGAATTTCATATTATCACCTAAAAAAATAAGACTGTAAACTCTGCTGTTGTGTTCAGAAACAGCAAAATTTATAGTCTTCATCAGCCGAGACAGCTTTATTTTTTTGATTATACACCCGAGCTTTTATAAAGTCAACGGTTATAAATATGATTTTCTGTATTCGCTCGGAGTTTTGCTCATTTCAATTCGTGTTACGATTTTGATTTGAGCGATGTCTCTCAAAAGTCTCAGTCATAAATGCCCCCAATCGCACTAAAATGACTTTGAACACTATTCTCTGACGAAGGCGAAGGTGCTTTGTCAAATGTTCTGAGTATTTCTTCAATTTCTTTTTCTTGTTCGTCCATTTGATTTCTCCTTGTTCGATTTCTTTTCGTAAGGAAAAGGCGGCAGCGGAAGCTCCGCTACCGCCATCCTTAAATGGTTAGCTATCTGTTATTTCACAGATTTTCTTTTTTAGTATAAACAGTAGTTGTCACAACTCCGAAGCCGCTGACGAACAGCAGAGCGATCCACAGCCACTCATACTGTTGTCGCCGGTCTGCGGATTCTGAACATCATCCGAAGGCTTGGTGGTATCGTCAGACTTGGTAGGAGCGGCAGGTTTGGTTGCCTTCTGACCTTCTTCGATAGTCTGAGTCGTTACTGCAGAGCCACCGGCAGAATCAAAGGTTACGGTATAGTTTTTATTTCTTTGTTGTAACAGTCTTAGCTTTTGACCAGCCTGAATAAATCCTTATGGATTTGCTGTTAATCTTAACTGTCTTATAGGTGCGAACTCTTACATAATACTTTTTCTTGCCCGAAAGCTTTGAAATTTTCTTTGATACTGTTGTATTCTTGCCTACTGTTACGGTCTTAGCCTTGCTGAATTTACTTGAGGCACTGTACTGTACCTGATAGCCTGTTGTCTGTGTAGCCTGCTTCTTCCACTTTACTGTAAACTTCTTTGAACCTGCTTTAAGTGAGGAAATACTTGTTGCCTTTGGCTTGATTGTGAAATAAAGCGTCTTTGTTCCGCTGTATTTACCCTTAAAGGTAATCTTTACTGCGTACTTGCCAACATACTTTCTGCCTTTTGCATAAGACACAGTATAGTCAGTATTCTTAACAAGTGTCTTTCCTGTTCTGTCCTTAACAATAACCTTAGGTGTTCTAACCTTTCCGTTATATGTTAATGATGTTGCTTTAAGCTTTATGCTTGATGCCTTTGGAATTACTGTCGTTGAAAGAGTTTTCTTACATACCGAACAGTAATTTACTATCTTGCCGTTTGCTGTTGGGGTTGCCTTTGTTACGGTTTGCTTTGTGGTGTGGGCAATCTTAGCAATATTGCCCCAAGATGCAAGGTCGGTTATTTCCTTTGTACCGAGTACATCTTCATAGAACTTGCCACAACCTTCGCACTTGTAGTATGCTTCCTTACCGCCCTCTGTGCAGGTGGCAGTTTTCGCAGCAACCAAAGTCAGATTGTGAGTGTGCGGTACAGTTTTGTAATATCCGCAGGTGTCGCAAACATTGTCAGAACCGTAATCGTGAGCCGCTTCGTCCTTTTTGTCGTGGCAACGAGAACATTCATGCCAGTGGTTAGTATCATCAGACTTCCATTCTGTGCCTGCGGTATGTCCGGGAGCCGGAATCTTCACACTGGTTTTATCGGTAATTTCTACCGATCCTGTTGCATCTGCGAACCACTTGTCACAGCCATCGCAGGTGTAGTATGCGGAATTGCCCGCAGTAGTGCAGGTGGCAGCTTTCGCAGCAACCAAAGTCAGATTGTGAGTGTGTTCTTCGTTTTTATTTTTGTAATAATATGTAACAACCGTTCCGTCCGAAACAATAGGCTTATTCAAGCCGTCAACCTTTATAAATTCATAATCATAAAGTGTTTTTGCCGGTGTTAAATCAAGCTTTGTGCCGTATGGCACGGTAAATGTTCCGCCGGCAGTGTTTGGAATTTCAGAGCCGTCCTCAAATTTATACTGAATTGAAACGGTTGTGTAGCGCTGTGTTTCCGTATTGTCGTCTGCAAGCACATTTCCGTTTTCATCGAGCACCTGAAATGCCACGGTATCGCCGCTCTTAAGCTGTGCATCAGACGGAATTTGATAAATAAGCGAGCAACTCTTTAAGCCTGAATTAAAGTCGCTTTTGATGTGATCCAAAGCACCGAGCGGCCAGAAATTTGCCTTATCATTCCAAACAGGAATGTCAAAGGTTTGTACTGTTTGAAGCGGATTCCCCGATGAATCGGTCGCAACGCTTCCGTCGGAGTGCTTAATCCACATTTTGAATTTTAATTGTCGTGCATTTTTATCTGAAATGTTTTGAATAACAGTTCTAAGCTCGATTTTTTTACCGTTCATATTAGTATTAAATCTGCTTTTGCTGTTGCCGCTCAAAAGTCGGTCATTGCGATTATATGTGTAATTATAATATGAACTTGTTTCAAGGTCGGTAAAATCAGACGGCTTTGAATAGGTGCCCGTATATTCCTTAACCTCGGGAGTTGCAACATAAAGGTCTACATCCTTAACAAGCTGAGACATTCGCTTGAAGCCCTGCAAACGGCAAACCTCACAGAATTGATAGTTTGTGTCTCTCATTATGCACTCATAACTTGAAACAAGCATTTTTGAGCCGTAAGCATTGCGGCAGGTATATGTGTTTCTAAAACCTAAAAGCTGTCGCCATTTTATCTTTTCCGAGTCTTCAACCGAGGAAAGATTGAGTGATTTAAGTTCCTTATCGTCAAGCAAATATCCGTTACTGTATTCATCACCGAGACCGAGCAAACCGTGTCCAAACTCGTGTGCAAAAGTTTTTGACGCACGATAACTGTCTGATGGCGAAATGAAATAATGGAAGCCGTATTCACGGTTATTATAAGCACCGCCGAAATCTGATTTTGTGTTTACAACCATAGCGAACTGAGCAATATAATCGTGAACATAATAATAAGGCTCATATTCCGAACCGGACGGAATTGTGTTTGGATCACACTTTTTTTTGATATGAGCATCGTGAATTTTCTCGATAAATTCAGGACCGATACATCTCTCAAAAATATGATTTTTCCACTGACTTCCGTGGAGATTATTAGAAATAACAGGCGAATTATATTTGTCGACTATAACATCAAAGAAGGTGCTTCCACCATTGTCAAAAGTCGATTCGGAAGCTGTGCAAAGAGCGTAAACATTGAATCTGTCGGCATAACTGCGATACGGTTCATATTTCATAGCGTCCTGCCAAAGTCGTTTGACATCATTGATGAATTTGCCCTGCTGACTTTTTGTGTATCCCTCGCCGCAAACGACAACAACCATATTTTCCGTGTCGCTGCGTGTTTTTTGGATGGTATAAACAGGATGGTAGGATTAGAATATTTTCCGTCATTTGAATACCACGGGCCGAGGGTGAGCTGAATGCTTTGCTCGGTGCTGACATTCCAATCGGGATTTGTGTCCTCGGCAGGTTCCGAAATTGTATAATCATCCTCTTGCTTATTTGGAGCAGAGCCGATATAAGGACTGCTTTGTGAGCCGCTGCCGGAAGTTGTAACAAAATATTCGGAATCGAGATAAAATGCAGGTCTTACGCCCAAATCGGAATACCACGGAGCATAACGACCGACCTGACCCGATGAACTGATATAACGCATATCGTGATTGCAATCGGTAACAGGAGTGCGAAGCCAATAAGGCCAAGCCATACCGTCATTATTATACGCAACATAATAACCTTTGAGATTTTTCCACACGGCATTAGCCTGCTTTACATCAAGAAGAAAAACCTTTTCGGTTGTAGTTTCAAAATATGAACTGTCGTAGTTTGCCACCGCTTCCGAAATATCGGTGTAGTATAACAAATCCGAATTTGCGTCTCCATCAACTATGCCCTTGTTGTATTCGGGATGAGAAACGAGAGAACGCTGGGTAACGGTTTTCATTGCCGCAATTTCAGATTTTGAAAAAGCGTTGAGAAAACCCGCTTTTTCGTTGTACGCTCCCACACCGCTTACATATCCGTCTTTCGGAGGGTTGCCGCAAAGCCAATCGACTTTGCCTTCAGCTGCGGTCGAATTTAACCAAGAACGCATATTGCTGTCTTTCCAATAGTTAGAACCGTAATCATCACGCTTATAGCTTCTGCTGTGTGATTTTGAATTGCTGTTGTCATTTGTTTTGGCATCATATGCAAGGGTGTCAACAATTTTGTCTGCAAGCATAAGCGGTCCGTTATTGTCAATGCTTACACATCGCCAAAGAATTGAGGCATTGTTATACGCGCCCATTTTAACATAGTCGCCAACTTTAATATCGGGCTTTGATGCCGCCTGAATGGTCATCGGCAAAACGGAAATTGCCATGCACAATGCCAAGAATATTGCGGTTATTTTTTTCGTCATTAAGGAAGCTCCTTTATAAGCTATATATTTGCTTTTATTATATTGTAAGGTGTTATATGTGTCAATGAAAATCCACCTTATTCCGTGAAACTTACCATAGTGTTACATCCCTTTTTTTCAGCAATAATACCTGCTGGAAACTGATTTTCGCAATACATTTTATTTCACCCACTAGGTTAAACAA
>NZ_QUET01000053.1 GCF_003478445.1 Roseburia sp. AM59-24XD | reverse complement strand
CAATGCTTTGATAAATACGCATCCGCACGACTGAGCCCCATAGGTGGGCTCAGCTATTTCGGACGGCACGCTCCCGCTACCACTGCACCACGCAGCGGTACATAACGCCCCGGATGTTCGATGGAGTATCTATATCATTTGCAAAATCCGGGGCGTAAGTACCGGCGGGTGCAAGTGCCTTTCGAAACATCTGATTCCCACCTTGGGGTGAGTACGGCAGGATGCGTTTATCGAAAATCAAAGCAGCAAAGCAATCAGATTTTTCGAAATCCGTAAGTGACAAGACAATTTTTAGTCATAGCTCACGGATTTGCAATATATTGGCAGGCAAAATATGATTTCTAAATAACCGGACATAGGAAATATTATGGGCGAATTACCATCCTTGGTATGAGAAGTCTTAGAAGCTTCTATATCAAACGATCATTTCCAGAGCCCCGGCTCGTAACCAAGCTCCTTCGCCATCGCCATATCGGAGTCGATCGACATTCCGCCTGTCATCAGAAAATCTCCTGTGATCGCCGCATTCGCCCCGGAAGACAACGCGCGCTTTCCGTGGTCTGCAAGATAAATCCTTCCTGCCGCCAGACGGATCGATGCATCCGGCAGAAGAAAACGAAATACCGCCACAGTCCGGCAGAATTCCTCGTTCGTCATCGGCTTCCGATCCTCAAACGGCGAATCCTTGATCGGATTTAATACATTGACCGGAATGGACTTCACGCCCAGCTCCCGCTCCATCAGCGCAAGCTCGATCCGGTCCTCCATACTCTCTCCGAGGTTGATCAGACAGCCGCTGCAAAGCGTCAGCCCTGTAGCCCGTGCAGCCCGAAGCGTTGCCATCTTGTCATCCGTGCTGTGTGAGGAGCATACCCCGGTGAAAAATGTTCTTGAGCTCTCCAGATTATTATGAAGTCTGGTGATCCCTGCCTTCCTTAACATCTCACAGTCCTCCTGATCCAGAAGGCCAAAGGAACAGCACACCGCAATGCCGGTTTCCTTCCGGATCCTTTCAATGTCCTGTACGATTTTTCGGACATCATCCTTCGGAAGTCTCCGGCCGGAGGAGACAAGATCACAGCGCACAACGCCCTTTTGCGCCATGTACGCAGCCTCCTCAAGCATCTGATCCGAGCCGATCAGTGTATGCGGCTTTACCTCTACTTTATCGTTAAAACAGGACTGCGGACAGAATTTGCAGTCCTCGGAGCATTTTCCACCCTTTACATTGATACAGCTGCAGATATCAAACACATTTCCGCAGAAATGCTTTCTGATCTCATCTGCCGCCTGACAAAGCTCGTCTAAATCCGCCTCTGCCAGAGTCATCGCCTCTTCCTTTGTGATCTCTTTCCCGTCCATTACCTTTTGTTTTAATTTCTGAACCATGTCTTCATCCTCCATTTCGCTTTCTATTTTATACAATCCCCGCCGGAATTACAATCAGACCGCTTTTCCCCGGTTTACCGTCCCTCTTCATCACTTTCCTCATACGTCCCTTTTCTCTTGCAAAATATCAGCCGCAAAGGTAAAATTAAAATATCGAAAAGATATTCACGGCTTCAGAAAGGAATGGTTATCATCATGAAACAGACAGTGAACGAAAAGATCATCAATGTGGCAAACGGCAGGCAGAAAGCAGATCTTGTCCTGAAAAATGCCAACATTATAAATGTATTTACGGAGAGTATCGAGACCGGTGACGTTGCGATTGCAGACGGTATGATCGCCGGCATCGGAAGCTATGAGGGTGTGACCGAAAAGGACATGACCGGCAAATATATCTGTCCCGGATTTATTGACGGACACATCCATCTCGAAAGCTCGATGGTCGCACCGACAGAGTTTGAGAAGGCGGTTCTTCCGCACGGCACGACTGCAGTGATCACCGATCCTCATGAGATCGCCAACGTTGCCGGCAGCCGGGGCATCGACTTTATGCTCAAATATACCGAGGACATGACAATGGATGTGTTCTTTGTCGTGCCATCCTGCGTTCCTGCTACAGCACTGGATGAATCCGGTGCCTGCCTGGAAGCGGAGGATATCGCTCCGTTCTACAGCAATCCGCGCGTGATCGGTCTTGCGGAAATGATGAATTCCTTTGGTGTTAATCAGGCGGATCCTGCCATCTTAGATAAGATCCACGTCACACTGGAGCACGGTGGCATTATTGACGGACATGCCCCTCTTTTGTCCGGTCGTGAATTAAACGGCTATGTTGCTGCAGGCATCCGCTCCGATCATGAATGCTCCAATGCAGACGAAGCAAAGGAAAAGTTTGCCCGTGGTCAGTGGATCATGATCCGCGAGGGTACTGCCGCCCACAATCTGGATGCCCTTCTTCCGTTGTTTGAGGCTCCATATGCACAGCGGATCATGCTGGTCACCGATGACAAGCATCCGTGCGATCTTCTGCGTGACGGTCACATTGATGCTATTGTCCGTAAAGCCGTACAGAAGGGTGTCGATCCGATCCTTGCGATCAAGGCAGGCACCTTCAACGCCGCAGCTTATTTCGGTCTGAAGGATAACGGTGCCATCGCTCCCGGTTACCACGCCGATATTGCGATACTCGATAACCTGACTGATCTGAATGTGCTGGAGGTTTACAAGGACGGCGTGCTTGCCGCCGAGAACGGCAAAAGTCTTGTTGAATCCTCTGTCCCGGAAATGGTACAGTCCGTGACCGACCGCGTTTACCATTCCTTCCATGTTGATCCGGTTCAGCCGGAACAGCTTGCCATGGAAAAGCTTGGAGAGCACATCCGTGTGATCGACCTGAACGCCCATGAACTTCTCACCGCCGAACGGATCGCTGACTGCACCTCACAGTCCGGCTGTGCCGCCGGAGTCAATCTCACCGAGGATATTGTTAAGATTGTTGCTTTGGAGCGCCACAAAAACACCGGTCACATCGGCAAGGGCTTCCTTGGCAGATACGGTCTTAAGAAAGGTGCCGTTGCTACCAGCGTCGGACACGATTCCCACAACCTTGTGATCGCCGGAACCAATGATGCGGATATCGCCTGCGCCGCCAACCGCGTGATCGCAAACGAGGGCGGTCTTGCCATCGCACTGGACGGACAGATCGTTGCCGATCTGCCGCTGCAGATCGGCGGACTGATGTCCACACTTCCTCTCGAGGAGGTCGATGCCCGTCTGGAGGCCATGAAACAAATTCTTGCAGACTGGGGTATTTCCGGTGAGATTGATCCTTTCATGACGCTGAGCTTTGTCAGCCTTCCGGTTATCCCTGCTCTGCGCCTGAATACATACGGCGTCATTGATGTAAACGCACAGAAGGTTGTGAAGGCTTCCTTCTGATTCTGCAATATAACATAAAAGGTTATCGATGATGCCATGTTCCGGTAATGACGGGGAAGATATTTTCTTTGCCAACACGGTGGTGAAAGATGGTTCGGATAAATCCGAACTGCTTCAATTATTTTTACGAAATGATTCCTTTGAGGATGCAAAATTCCCGGAATTAAGTAAAGCTGTGAAATATTTCAAAGAGACGGAAGGAGGTTTGGGAAAAATGTGTAAAACTGTAGAAGATTATGCGAGGAATTACGCAAAAGACTACGCAGAAGAACGTGCAAAAATCAGTCGCGAAGAAGGACGCTCTGAAGGTCTGGCGGAAGGACGGTTAGAGGCAATACGCAAAATGCTGGGTAGCGGAGTATCCCGCGACATGATCCTTTCTATGGATACTCCGAAGTCGAACTGCAAGCCGTTGAAAAGGAGCTGCTCACACAGGTGTGAGCCACGCAGTCATCAACACCTTAAAATAATAACTTGATTTCTTAATGGGTATGTAAGCCCATATTAGTGTGAGTCTTATAAACAGACGTTGCCCGGGTGGCGGCCGCTAATATGGCGGTACCCATTTTTATTTTCTGCATAAACAAGAAAACACCGCCGACCGGAATCATCCGATCGACGGTGAAATTATTACACAACTTATGAGACAGCTTTACGCTGCATACTCAAAGCTTCTCCTGGAATTACTGAAGAAGTGACAGAACACCCTGATTTGCCTGATTAGCCTGTGCAAGCATAGACTGACCAGCCTGCTGAAGGATGCTGTTCTTTGAGTAGTTAACCATTTCTTCAGCCATATCTGTATCACGGATACGAGACTCAGCGGAAGTGGTGTTCTCAACAACGTTATCCAGGTTGTCGATGGTGTGCTCAAGACGGTTCTGAACAGCACCGAGTGCGGAACGCTGTGCAGAAACAGTTGAAATAGCATCTGCAATTGCATCAATCGCATATGTTGCAGCAGATCCATCCTCACCGGCTACGCTGATGCCCTTAATTCCAAGACCGGCTGCGGACATTGTATCAATATTAACATTGATCTTGTTGGTCATATCAGCATCTGCACCTACATGCAAACTGAAAGAAAGACCATTATCTACAGCTACCTTGCCCTGTGTAATCACAAACGTACCATCGCCATTATTTTTTACTTCTGACAATGCATCAGAATCAGCTCCGATATCGCTTGCTTTTTTCAAAGCATCAGCCATCTTGCTGTATGCTTCATTAAGAGAAATCTCATTTTTAGACTCACTAGCAGCCGGAAGAACATAATATGTGGTTGTATCAATCTTAACAGTAGTTCCACCTTCAATCTTACTTGCTAAATCATCAGCTGTAATATCAGTTCCAGCTGTAGCCGTTTTCAATGTATATGCTGTCGTATTGCCTTCTGCAATGTCACCTATTGTTACAGTTTTTCCTGCATCAGCAGCTTTAATTGCCTCTTTAACTTCGTCAATCGTCTTAGCTTCAATAGTGCTTCCTGCCGCACCGAAAATAGTCTTTCCATTTACTACACTTCCTGCCTGTATAACATCCGCATTCGTTTTTTTTGCAGTTGTACCGTCCCCATCTTGATACCAACCAGCGGCAGTTACCTCTTTGCCATTAACATCTTTATCTTTAGCTGCATAATAAGTGTAAGAGGTTCCATCAGCCATTGTTGCCTTAGCACCTGACGTATATGCATCAGCAATCGCCGTCTTTGCATCCTTATAATCATTTTTATCAGCATCCGGAACAATTGTATACTCTGTTCCTTCAATCGTAACCTTGCTTCCTACTTTTAATGCATCTGCTGTAAATGTAGCAGTACCATTTCCATTGTCGGTAAGCTTTCCGGCAAGACCAGCGTCATGTGCATTGAGTGTCTTTGTTCCCTTTGATCCATCTCCCTTTAACAGGTATGTCTCATTGAACTTTGTTGTCTCAGAGACACGGTCAATCTCAGTTGTAAGCTGCGAAATCTCATCCTGGATTGCCTGACGGTCAGATGTAGAGTTTGTGCCATTTGCAGCCTGTGTAGCCAGCTCGTTCATTCTCTGAAGCATTGAGTGAACCTCTGTCAGAGCACCCTCAGCTGTCTGTACAGAAGAAACACCATCCTCTGCGTTGGTGGATGCCTGGTCAAGACCACGGATCTGCTTTCTCATCTTCTCGGAAATGGTAAGACCTGCTGCATCGTCTGCTGCACGGTTGATTCTGTAACCGGAAGAAAGCTTCTCTGTTGACTTAGAAAGGGAGCCTGTTGTCAGACCCAGCATTCTGTTTGCGTTCATCGCCGTAATGTTGTGTTGTACTATCATAATATTATCCTCCTTGTTCCACGTTTGTGGTTTATGATTTGTTGTCCTCTGGAACTCCGTTTCCCGAGGGTGTTATCTATAACAAGCAGAAGTCCCGGGTGTGTTTCTGCCTATTACCATTTTAATGGGACGTTTGTCATGAGCTTTCGCTGTCCCTGTGTTCCACCGGTTCTATTTGGCTGTATCGCCCTGATGGCGTTCATTCCAAAGAATCCGTTCGATCTCCTTCTGCGCCTTGGCAGAAATCTTCTTTTCCGGATAATAGGTGTCTTTTCTTCTCTCCGGATTTTCTTCGATGCTGCTTCTTACGATCGGTACCTCCTTCGGTGCATCGATCATCAGTCGTCCCTGTCCACCGCTGCCTCCTACATAGACCACGCGAATGTCATCACCGATATTTACATACTGTCCTTGTTTTAATGATAATTTCAGCATGATATACCTCCCTGTAACCTCGTGCAATTCCTTTATGCTACGTTTTGTATACTTTATATCGTCATGGTGTTAATAACCTTTAACATATTTTTCTGATTATGCTACATTTTGTGACTTTTCAACAATTTATTTGTCAAATAATATACATAATAACCAAAATCATTTGAGGGATATTTCGTCCTCTCGAACGGTTTTTGTACCTTTATGCAACTATTTTCGTTAATATTTCACTAATCGTCCAACAATAACTTGTGTATTTGCTACACTTTGTAACATCCGCGTTAATAGGGAGAAATATACTTATCGAAAAGAAGGCGGTGTTTGCAATGAATCGTGAATTACTCTCACAGAAATTAAAAGAATTAAGAATCGTAAATAATTATACGCAGGATTATGTTGCGGCAGCTCTCGGCGTTGTCCGCCAGACCTACAGCCACTATGAGACCGGCAGGCGTGTACCCGATGCGGAAGTTTTATATAAGCTTTCGGGACTTTATAATATTTCTGTGGATGACCTGCTTCATATAACGATGGATGTGGATCGCGATGAGTCGTATGATGCCCCTGTGCCGTCTGCTTCAAGCACCGAGCTTTCTGAATATCTTGATTTTTATAATGAACCTTCGAACCGTAAGAAATATATGTTTGCCACTCCTATCGAGAAGGAGCTTCTTTACCATTTTAAGAAAATGAGCGAAGAAGATCGGAATGAAATGATTGAAATCGCCAAGATCAAGGCACGCAAGAATCCCGAAAAGGAAAAGTAAGATTATGATGTGAACAAATTTAGATATATGTTTTTATAAAATCAGTTCATAAAAATAAACCGCCGTTTAAAATCCCTATCGGCGGTTTATCTATTATGCTCTCAGATGCTCCGTGAACCTCCGACAGTCTCAGTATTGCACTGCCGTCTGCATTCCCTTTCCGGCGATAATGCGGCGGATGTCTCCTTCTGCACCCGCTTCGACAGTATACGCAGCCCACTGTGTGCAGACTGTGACAGCTTACCTGTAACGATAATCTGCATTGGAAATTATTTTCAATGCGTTTATCTGTACCATTATTCTAAGGAGCTGACCACATATTATCAATATGTTTTTTGCACAAAAATAAAATATTATTTCTCGAAGACAACCAACGTCAACCGCCTTGTCATTCGAGTAAATATGTAACTAAGACTTCCCATATCAAGGATGGAAATCCGCCCATAATATTTCTTATGTCCGGTTGCTTGCAATGGCATTTTGCCTGCCAATGCATTAAAAATCCGTGAACTGTGACTAAAAAATTGTCTTGTCACTTACGGATTTCGAAAAGACTAATTGCTTTGCTGCTTTGATTTTTGATAAACACATCCTTCCGTATTCGCCCCAAGGTGGGATTCGGATGTTTCGAGAGGCACTTGCACCCGCCGG
>NZ_QUET01000052.1 GCF_003478445.1 Roseburia sp. AM59-24XD | reverse complement strand
CAATGCTTTGATAAATACGCATCCGTACGACTGAGCTCCGTAGGTGAGCTCAGCTATTTCGGACGGCACGCTCCCGCTACCACTGCACCACGCAGCGGTACATAACGCCATATTGATTTTACAGTAAGATATGAATATTTTATTTAGTATGGGGCGTAAGTACCGGCGGGTGCAAGTGCCTTTCGAAACATCTGAATCCCACCTCGGAGCGAGTACGGCAGGATGCGTTTATCAAAAATCAAAGCAGCAAAGCAATTAGACTTTTTGAAATCCGTAAGTGACAAGACAATTTTAATACCACCAGCTCACGGTTTCGTCAGATATCCTGAGGCAAAAATCTATATTAATTTTCCTCAGACATAAGAAATAGTATGGGCGCAATCAACTAATCAGTGTGCGAAGTTTGAGTTATTAACTGATCCGTGGTGCATCATTTCCGGCACCACAGTTTTAGTTTTTAAATGTTTCATTGCTTCCGGTAATGCAGCAAAAATTATAGTTTAGTTCCTGTATCCAGAAGATTTTCCATGCTCTTTAAGCTGATCAATATCGTTGAGGTATTGTGCAGCAGAGCAGACATCGTCGGCTGGAAGACCCCTGCTACGCCTAACAGGATCAGTCCGGTGTTGATACCGACGATCATATGATAATTCTTATTGATCCGTCTGACCATGGCATCACTGAGCCGCTTGAGTGTCGCGATCTCATACAGATCATCTGCACTGATCGTC
This sequence comes from Roseburia sp. AM59-24XD, assembly GCF_003478445.1. GTDB lineage: Bacteria > Bacillota > Clostridia > Lachnospirales > Lachnospiraceae > Jutongia. Next base: position 7,745 of record NZ_QUET01000052.1, on the reverse strand, counting down.
ACATCCGCAATCTCTCTGGCAATCTCCGCACCGTCGCTGATAGCAATACCTACGCTTGCCTCCGACAATGCCGGCGAATCGTTGATGCCGTCTCCGATCATAATAACCCTTCTGCCGGATTTCTTTTCGTTCTCAACGAACTTCGCCTTATCCTCCGGAAGCACCTCGGAATAATACTCATCCACGCCGACCTTGTGTGCGATCGTGGATGCGATCCGGTCACTGTCACCGGTCATCATGACAACCTTGGAAATGCCGCACTGCTTTAATCGGCGAATTACCTCCGGAGCCTCCTTGCGGAGCGGATCCTCAATACAGATGACTGCCGCAAGCTTGCCTTCAATTGCCATATATAAATGAGAATACTGCTCCGGAAGCTGATCAAACAGCTCCTGCTTCCCCTCCGGAATCACGGCATGCTCATCCTCAAAGACAAAATGGTGACTTCCGATCACGACTTCCTTACCCTCGATGGTAGAATAAATGCCATGTGCCACAATATACTCGACCTTAGAATGAAGCTCCTCATGAACCAGATTACGCTCCACTGCCTTCTCGACAACAGCCTTAGCCATAGAGTGCGGGAAATGCTCCTCGAGACATGCCGCAATACGAAGCAGCTCATCCGAAGACTGTCCATTGAAGGATACAACATCCACAACGGTCGGCTGTGCCTTCGTCAGGGTTCCTGTCTTATCAAACACGATCGTGTCTGCCTCAGCCATCGCCTCAAGATACTTACCGCCCTTCACGGTGATATCGTATGTACTTGCCTCGCGTATCGCTGACAGAACTGTCAGCGGCATTGCAAGCTTGAGTGCACAGGAGAAATCAACCATCAGCACCGACAACGCCTTGGTCGTGTTGCGCGTCAGAAGCCATACAAGACCTGTGCCCGCAAAGGTATACGGTACAAGCCGATCGGCAAGATGAGCCGCTCTGCCCTCCAGTGAGGACTTAAGCTTCTCGGAATCCTCGATCATTGTCATGATCTTCTCATACTTACTGGAGCCGTTGACCTCCTTGACACAGATTGTGATCTCACCTTCCTCGACAACCGTGCCCGCATAGGCGTAACCGCCCTCAATCTTTCTGACCGGATTGGACTCACCGGTCAGGGACGCCTGATTAACCATCGCCTCACCGGCAACCACATCGCCGTCAAACGGAATCACATTACCCATATGGACAACGACCCGGTCTCCGGAGTTCACCGCCGTAAGCTCCGTGAGTTCTTCCTTTCCTTCTCTGATCAGCCATACCTTGCTGATGTTGAGCGACATGCTTCGTGCCAGATCCTCCACGGACTTCTTGTGAGTCCATTCCTCCAGGATCTCGCCGATACCTAACAGGAACATGACGGAGCTTGCCGTGCTGTAATCTCCACGGAATACCGAAACACCGATCGCCGTTCCGTCAAGAACCGGCACCTCGATCATTCCTTTCAGCAGCGTCCGCACGCCCTCACAGACATATTTCACAGACTTCACGGTCGCAATGACGTCTCTCACCGATATCGGCAGGAAAAGCTTCGTTCCATAATGAAGAATGACCCTATTCACCAGCTTATCCCAGTAATACTGATTCATTTCCCGTCCGGAATTCTTAAGATAATCCGCCGGCACCTCGGTCTGCTGATACGAAAATCTCTGAAGCTCCTTCAAAATCTCCCCGCGGTCCCCGTCATACTCGATAATGGCATCACAGGTTCTGTTCTGGACCTTCACCTTCTGTACGCCCGTAAGTCCCATCAGATAATATTGAAGTGTGTCTGCCTGTGAAAAGCTCATCCGCTTCCGGATCACATGAACACGAAGTCTTCCCTTTATCTCATGTTTGATCTGAAATCTCATATCGACCTACGCCTCTGTTTCTTCCTCGTCTTCAACCTCTGTGAAAGACTCATCCTCAAATTCCTCATCCATTGCTGCACGGTCATCGTTGATCTGCTTTGCACCTGCATAAATGTCCTCCGCATTCTCCTGAACACATGCTGCAGTCTTTAAAACACATTCCTTTGCACGAAGAACGGCTGCTGTACAGTTTGTGTAAAGCTTCTTCGCATCATCACTGGCGAGAATCTTGATGCCTGCTGTTCCGAATAAAACGCCTGCTGCAAAAATTCCTGTCTTTGCCTTATCAATTTTCTTTAAACAATCTAACATAATGATACGCCTCCTGTATTGTCCGTGGGAATACATAAAATCCCCCACGTTTTATTTATAGTGTAACAATTTTATACTCTTCCTTCCCAAAGAAATCAAGCATTTATTTCTTTATTGATATTCTTTATCAATAAAGTCTATACCTGACTAATGACCAGAATATCATTTTCACGTATCACAGTGTTACCGTTCGGTATTTTCACGCGGTCCTCACGCATCAGTACAAGCACCAGACTGTCCTCCGGAAGCTTGACCCTGGAAAGTGGCAGACCGATCCACGGACTCTCCCTGTCAATCTCAATCTCCGACAGATAAAGCCCCAGATTTTCTTCCGGCGAAAGTGCACTGAGCACGATCTTATCGCCCTCCATGATCACAGTATCGCCGTTCGGCACGATCCGTTCCTCCCCACGCAGGATCAACACCAACAGAAGATCCGGCAGAGATGTGACATCTTTGATCCGGTGCCCCGCCCATGGGTGATCCTTTTTGATCATAATCTTGACAAACTCGACCGGAACCTCCTCGGAATAATCACTGAACGTCTTCATAACGTTGCTGTTGTCATCGATCATATCAAGCCTGCGTGCCATAAAACCCAGAAGCGATCCCTGAATGCTGATTGAGAACAGCACAATAAAAATTACAATATGAAAGAGATCGTTCTTCGTATATGCCGGATCCACAGTCGCCAGAATGGCAAATACAATAGACGCGGCACCTCGCAATCCCGACCACGACACCAGAAGCTGCTGACGGGCGGAGCACCGGAATGGCGTTAATATTGCAAACACGGACAATGGTCTTGCAACAAAGGTCAGAAACAATGCAATCGCAAATGCCACCGGGATGATCCCGGGCAATGCCGACGGAAACGCCAGGAGCCCGAGCAGAAAGAAGATCAGCATCTGCATCAGCCCTGTCAGACCATCAAAAAAATGAACCAGCGACTTCTTATTGTGAAGCGGACGGTTTCCCATGATCAGACCGGCAAGATAAGCCGCCAGATAACCGTTGCCTCCAAGGATTGCCGCACCGGCATAGGACAAAAGCGCCATACTGAATACGAAGATCGTATCCACGCCGTCCCCCGCATTCTTCATACGCGAAAGCACCCATGCACCAAAGACCGCCGTAAGAACACCGATAAGCACACCGAAGATTACCTGCAGCAGCACAAGCTTCACCAGACTTTCCCCGGTAAAGCCGCCCTTCATCACTGCCAGAATGATCACCGCCAGCATATACGAGCAGGGATCATTACTACCACTCTCCATCTCCAGCATGGATGCCGTGTTATCCTTCAGATTGAGGCGTTTTGAACGCAGGATCGAAAACACAGAAGCCGCATCTGTGGAACTTAATACCGCACCGATCAGCATGCTTTCCCAGAAATCAAACCTGAGTACGCCCCAGCAGAAAATCCCTGTCGCCGCTGCCGTCAAAAGCACACCCAGCGTGGAAAGCAGCACTGCTTTTCCCGCCACCGGTCTCGCCTGCTTCCAGTTCGTTCCAAAGCCGCCGTAAAACATAATAAAGATCAGCGAAACCGTACAGATCTGCTCCGCTATCTGATAATTGTCAAATGAAATCTTCAAAAGTCCATCTGTTCCAAACAGCATGCCGAGCAGAATAAACGCCAACAGCACCGGAATGCCAAGCTTCGCAGATATCTTATTCAGAAACAGACAGAGTAAAATAATTGCCGCAACAATCAATATGTAATTTGTCATGCACTCCTCCTCATCCATGGGAAACACGTATCCCTACCTAATATATGTCGCAATTTCTACAATCATATACTATATTCGATGGAAAGACAACACAGCACGGAAACATTAAAATAAAATGAATTATCTGCTTTCCTCTTGACTTATTCTGTAAGGTCGATATGATGTGAAGTAAGAAATATTAAGAGAAACGAGGATTATCATGGCACAGACAGAAAAAACACTTGATTGGGAGCAATATTTAAAAACAGCGGCACAGGTTGTCTCTGAGGGAATTGTCATGCTGAAGAACGATAACGATGCACTTCCGTTAAATCCGGACGATGAAATCGCGTTATTCGGACGCATTCAGCTTCATTATTATAAAAGCGGAACAGGATCCGGCGGTATGGTAAATGTATCAAAGATCACCGGCATTCCGGACGGTCTGCTGGAAAACGGTGTCTCCGTCAACGAAGAACTGCTCGATGTGTACCGGAAATGGGACAGTGAAAACCCCTTTGATCTCGGAGACGGCTGGGGTAAGGAGCCATGGTCACAAACCGAGATGCCTTTGGACGAGGCGCTGGTCGCACATGTCTCTGAAAGCAGCCATACCGCGATCGTCATCATCGGACGTACTGCCGGCGAAGAACAGGACAACTCTCTGCATGAGGGCTCCTATCTTCTGACTGCTGCCGAGAAGGACATGCTTGCAAAGGTCCGCCACCATTTTCCGAAAATGATCGTACTGCTCAATGTCGGCAATATCATTGACATGAACGAGCTGCTGTCCTTTGATCCGGACTCTGTCCTGTATGTATGGCAGGGCGGCATGACCGGCGGAACCGGTACTGCTGACGTGCTTACCGGTAAGATCAGTCCGTGCGGCAAGCTGACCGACACGATCGCCGCTAATGTAAACGACTATCCTTCCGCTCCATACTTTGGTGATCCATACAGAAACTTCTATTCCGAGGATATTTATGTCGGATACCGCTACTTTGAGACATTTGCCCGCGATAAGGTTCTCTATCCTTTTGGCTTTGGTCTTTCCTATACAACCTTTGATATTGCGATCACAGGAGCAAAACAACTGTCCGATAAATGGGACTTCACTGTCAAAGTCACCAATACCGGAAATTACAGTGGCAAAGAGGTTGTCCAGATCTACTGTAAGGCACCACAGGGCAGGCTCGGCAAGCCGTCCCGCGTTCTCTGCGGCTACGAAAAGACGGACACTCTGGCTCCCGGAAAGTCCCAGGTCATGACGATCTCCGTGTCCAATGCACAGATTGCTTCCTATGATGATTCCGGTGTGACAGGACACGCTCACTGCTTCGTCCTCGAAGAAGGAACCTATCGCTTCTATGCAGGCTCTGATGTGCGCAGTGCGAAGGAGTTCTATCATTGTCCACAAAACAGTACAGAGGTCATTTCCCGCCATGAGCAGGCTCTTGCCCCTGTGGAATCATTTGACCGTATCCATCCGGAGATCTCCGAGGGCCGCTATGTGATCCGCATGGAAAATGTTCCACTTTCTCATGTGGATGAGGCAAAGCGCCGTCAGGACAATCTTCCGAAGGAAATTCCTTTCACCGGAGACAAGGGCATCCGCCTCGCCGATGTCAAAAACGGCACGCACACCATGGACGAATTTATCGCCCAACTGACCGACTATGATCTATCCTGCATGATCCGTGGAGAGGGCATGAACAGTCCAAAGGTAACTGCAGGAACAGCTGCTGCCTTCGGTGGTGTCTCTGATGAACTTACTGCTCTCGGCATTCCATCCGGCTGCTGTGATGACGGTCCATCCGGCATGCGTCTCGACTGCGGTACCAAAGCATTCAGCCTGCCAAACGGAACAATGATCGCCTGTACGTTTAATCGTACACTGATCCGGGAGCTTTTCTCCCTGACCGGACTCGAAATGATCGCCAATAAGGTTGACTGCCTGTTGGGACCCGGCATGAACATTCACCGCCACCCGTTAAACGGCAGAAACTTTGAATATTTCTCCGAGGATCCGTTCCTCACCGGAACCATTGCAAGCGCCCAGTTAAAGGGACTTCACAGTGCCGGCGTCACCGGAACGATCAAGCATTTCTGCGGAAACAACCAGGAGACCGACCGTCACGATACGAATGCCGTGATCTCCGAGCGTGCTCTTCGCGAAATCTATCTCAAGGGCTTTGAGATTGCCGTAAAGGAGGGCAATGCAGACTCCATTATGACAACCTACGGACCGGTCAACGGCGTCTGGACAGCTGCCAACTACGATCTGACCACACAGATCCTGCGAAACGACTGGGGCTTTACCGGCTTTGCCATGACCGACTGGTGGGCAAAGATCAACCGCCGCGGACAGGCAGTCGACAAGTCCGACCTCGCTGCCATGGCAATGGCACAGAACGATGTTTACATGGTATGCTCCTGCGGTGCACAGAATGACGACAACATTCTCGCCTCTCTGAAGGACGGTTCCCTGCAGCGCAGCGAATTGCAGCGTTGTGCCGCCAACATCTGCCGTTTCCTCATGAACACCCATGCGATGAACCGGCTGCTTGGCACAGAATGCAGGATCAATATTATCAATCGTCCGGCAGACGAGTCCGATGTGGACGAATCTACCGTCAAATTTTATGAACTGGATGGCGATCTTACGATCGATCTGTCGGACATCTGTACCGATAAAGGGACAAACTACAGCTTCGGTCTGGATATCCTGACGCCGGCACTTACGAAATGACACTCACCGCAAGCTCCACCCAGAGTGAGGTTGCGCAGATCCCGGTTACCCTGTTCAGTCTCGGAACCGCATATGGCACCTTCACCTGGAACGGCACAAACGGGCTTCCGGTATCCCACCGAATCGACATTCCGCTGTTCTCGCGCTATACCAATCTGCGCCTCTTCTTTGCGCAGGGCGGACTGGACATGCACAGCATCCGATTCCGTCTGGTGTCAACCGAGCTTTAATGTCCGCCCCCAACAATCTATAGCTATTTCCATCCCCGGATCTTTTCACGATCCGGGGATTTTTCTTTTCATCCATGCAAGGACGTCTCGTTCCCTGCATTTCCTCATCGGTCAGTTCGTTTAAAACCCAAAAATTACAGTGCTAAAATGAATGCAGAAATGAAAAATATACGTCCTATATGGCAACCGACAAAATACTTTTGACCCAAACATCACAAAATACAAGAATAAAGAAAGGTGGATTTCTCTATGAAAATCACAAAAAAAGCAGTATTAGCCATAATGTGTTTATCCTTGGCTGCATTTGCACCCGGGAAAGCACATGCCGCAAACAAAGTACAGATACCGGATGGCGCATGCCGGAAAGGAAACGACATTTACTACAGCTACTCCGGAAGCGGTCTGCGAATGGATCTAATGAAGATCAATACAAAGACACACAAAAAGAAAATGATTGTTTCCAATAAATACAAGGGACGTACAACCAACGGTTTCTTTGATCTGAATATAAAAGGAAACAATATTTATGCCACTTACAACATCGTAGACGGAAGTGACGGATTCAACTGCTACATCTGTAAGATTAACGTAAAAAAGAAAACAAAAAAGCTGCTTACCAAAGGACATCATCCGATCGTCATCGGCAACAAGATTTATTTTGTCAAAACCAAATACAATAAAACTTTTTTCCGGGACGAGGATAAAGGAATCTATGTCATGAATCTTTCCGGAAAGAAGATCCGGAAAGTACGTAAAATGTCGTCATCATCCTACATTTACTGAGAGTGTGATACTTTTTCTGTAAAATAATGATTAGAAGGTTCTTCTATGATAAAATAAATATCATTAGGAGGGCCTTTTATTATGGCAAGACAAAAGAAACCTGTAC
>NZ_QUET01000051.1 GCF_003478445.1 Roseburia sp. AM59-24XD | reverse complement strand
GGAAAGAAACCATTGACAGCTTCAACACTTCCGAGAACCGGGGGCGCGAGGTATCGCATGGGCTGAACTATCAGAAGTTAGGCAAGCAGCTTATGACGGAAGATGAAATAGCAGTCATGGACGGCGGGAAATGTATTTTACAGCTTAGAGGGGTGCGCCCGTTCTTCTCTGATAAGTACGACATTACAAAGCACCCCAACTATAAATATCTTTCCGACTATGACAAGAAAAATACTTTTGATATGGAAAAGCATTTAAGGCGCAGACCCGCCCTTGTGAAGCCGGACGAAGCATTTGACTACTACGAAATCAGCGAAAGCGATTTGCAGGAGGACACCGACCATGAATAGACGTATCAGAAAGAAAAAGGACAAGAAAATCACAGAAGCCATAAACGGGCTTGTTTCGATTGCTGAACGACGGGAACAGCAGCGGCAGGCTGCTATCCGGCAATTTGTGAAACGGTGTGAAGCCCTGTATGAGCAGCAGCGAAAAGAAAGGAGGAATTGACGCAGTAACAAAGAAAAAGACAACTTGCATGATACGCGCCCCTACAAAAATTCCTATCGCCCACACTGACAACTGAATACCGCCGCGCGGCAGACATTTAGGCAGCGCGGGGACTTATGACCGCGGCAGTTTGAAAACTGACCGCCGTTTTTTATGCCCTTTTACGGGGCAAGCCGCATTTGCGGCAGAAAGGAGTTTTATGGAATTTTTCAATAGCGCAATCGGCGTATTACAGACTTTGGTTATCGCTCTTGGGGCAGGACTTGGTATTTGGGGCGTTATCAATCTCTTAGAGGGATATGGAAACGACAATCCGGGCGCGAAATCACAGGGCATTAAGCAGCTCATGGCGGGCGGCGGCGTTGCCTTATCGGCACTATCCTTGTACCTCTGCTTTCCGGCTTGTTCGGTTAAGCGCGGGTAGCTGCCTATGCAGAGCATACTTGACGCGATTAACGAATGGATAAAGGAAATCCTTATCGGAGCGATAAACGGTAATCTGTCAACTATGTTCGGGGACGTAAACGAAAAAGTCGGGACTATCGCAAACGAGGTAGGACAGACCCCGCAGGGTTGGAACGCAAACATTTTCAGCATGATACAGACCCTTTCTGAAAATGTAATCGTCCCGATTGCGGGGCTTGTCATTACCTATGTCCTATGCTACGAGCTTATCAGCATGGTAACGGAAAAGAACAATATGCACGACATAGAAACATTCATGTTCTTTAAGTGGATATTCAAAGCCTTTGTCGCGGTGTTTATCGTAACCAACACGTTCAACATCACAATGGCGGTCTTTGATATGGCGCAGCATATCGTTTCCGGCGCAGCGGGGGTTATAGGCGGCGATACGAATATCGACGTTGCCGAAGCCCTTGCCGCCATGCAGGAGGGGCTTGAAGATATGGAAATCCCCGAACTGCTCTTACTTGTGCTTGAAACAAGCCTTGTGAGCCTTTGCATGAAAATCATGTCCGTACTGATAACCGTTATCCTCTACGGCAGAATGATAGAGATTTACCTTTACTGTTCGGTATCGCCTATTCCATTTGCGACTATGACCAACAGAGAATGGGGACAGATTGGGAACAACTACCTAAAAGGGCTGTTCGCTCTTGGTTTTCAAGGCTTCCTCATTATGATATGTGTCGGTATTTACGCCGTACTGGTAAACGATATGATAATCGCAGACAATCTGCACAGCGCGGTATTTTCCCTTGCCGCCTATACGGTTATCCTCTGTTTTTCCCTGTTCAAATCCGGCACACTGGCAAAATCCATATTCAACGCCCACTAAGGGCAGAAAGGAGGTTTTTTCTTGGCGTATGTACCTGTACCAAAAGACCTATCCAAAGTCAAAACAAAAGTCGCTTTCAATCTGACAAAGCGGCAAATCGTTTGTTTTGCGGCGGCTCTCTTAATCGGACTGCCGCTGTTTTTTTTGCTCAAAGGCAGCGCAGGGACAAACCTTGCGGCTATGGCGATGATTGTCGTCATGCTCCCCTGTTTCCTGCTTGCCATGTATGAAAAACATGGGCAGCCCCTTGAAGTGGTGGTAAGAAATGTCATTCAGACAAAGTTTACCCGCCCAAAGGAGCGACCTTACAGAACCGAAAACCTATACGCTGTCTTGGAAAAGCAGCGAAACTTAGAAAAGGAGGTATCAGCGATTGTCAAAAGGACAAACAAAAAAGACGCGGGAAGCCGCAGGAAACAGGCGTAAGCTGACCCGCGCCGAAAAGAAACAGATTGCCGAAGCTATCCGAAAGGCAAAAGGCGACGGCAAAGCCCGCACCGCACAGCAGACCATTCCCTACCTTGCCATGTACCCGGACGGTATCTGCAAGGTTACGGAAAAAAGATATTCAAAGTGCGTCATGTTCGAGGATATCAATTATCAGCTTGCACAGGCAGACGATAAGACCGCCATTTTTGAAAACTGGTGCGATTTCCTCAACTACTTTGACGCGAGCGTGAGCGTGCAGCTTTCTTTCATCAATCAAGGAACGCAGCGGGAACAAGCAGAAAAAGCAATCTCTATCCCCGCACAGGAGGATGCTTTTAACTCTATCCGCACCGAGTATTCGGATATGCTGAAAAATCAGCTTAGTAAAGGCAACAACGGGCTTGTGAAGCACAAATACATTACCGTTACTGTTGAAGCCGATAACAAGGCGGCTGCAAAGTCAAGGCTTTCCCGTATCGAAACCGACGTGCTTAACAATTTCAAGGTGCTTGGCGTAACCGCCCGCCCCTTATCCGGCTATGAACGCTTAAAGGTGCTGCATGGGGTATTCCACCCGGAGGGCGAGCCGTTCTCCTTTTCCTTTGACTGGCTTACCCCGTCGGGGCTGTCTACAAAGGATTTTATCGCCCCGTCCTCTTTCCGTTTTGGCGAGGGCAGATATTTCCGCATGGGGCGTAAAATCGGCGCGGCGAGCTTCCTTGAAATCCTTGCGCCGGAACTCAACGACCGTATGCTTGCTGACATACTGGACTTGGAAACAGGTGTAATCGTCAACTTACATATCCGCAGTATCGACCAGTCGGAAGCAATCAAGACCATTAAGCGCAAAATCACAGACCTTGACAAGATGAAGATTGAGGAACAGAAAAAAGCGGTTAGAAGCGGCTATGACATGGATATAATCCCGTCCGACCTTGCCACCTTTGGCAGCGAAGCAAAGAACTTGTTGCAGGACTTACAGAGCCGCAACGAGCGAATGTTTCTCCTTACATTCCTTGTGGTAAACATGGCAGACACGAAGCGGAAACTGGAAAATGACATTTTCGCTGCGGCGGGTATCGCACAGAAATACAACTGCCGCCTGACACGCCTTGACTATCAGCAGGAAGCGGGGCTTTTATCCAGTGTGCCGATTGGGAAAAACCTTATCCCGATACAGCGGGGGCTTACCACATCAAGCACCGCTATTTTCATTCCCTTTATCACGCAGGAGCTTTTTCAGACGGGGCAAGCCCTGTACTATGGCTTGAACGCCCTTTCTAACAATATGATACTCTGCGACAGAAAGCAGCTCAAAAACCCAAACGGGCTTATCTTGGGAACGCCGGGAAGCGGTAAGAGTTTCGCCGCCAAAAGGGAAATGACAAATGCTTTCCTCATTACTGACGACGACATTATCATCTGCGACCCGGAAGCCGAGTATTTTTCCCTTGTGCAGCGTCTGAACGGGCAAGTGATACGGCTTTCCCCTACGGGCAGGGGCATTGACGGCAAGCCCCAGTATGTAAACCCTATGGATATAAACCTTAACTATTCCGAGGACGACAACCCGTTAGCCTTGAAATCTGATTTTATCCTTTCCCTCTGCGAGCTTGTCATTGGCGGCAAGGAGGGTTTGCAGCCTGTCGATAAGACCGTCATTGACAGGGCTGTAAGAAATGTGTACCGTCCGTTCCTTGCAGACCCCGACCCGGCAAAAATGCCTATCTTGGGCGACCTTTACGACGAGCTGTTAAGACAGCCGGAGCCGGAAGCTGCCCGTATCGCGGCGGCGTTGGAGCTGTATGTTTCCGGCAGCCTTAACGTATTCAACCACAGAACCAACGTGGAGCTTTCTAACCGCCTTGTCTGCTTTGATATAAAGCAGCTTGGGAAGCAGCTTAAAAAGTTAGGTATGCTCATTGTGCAAGACCAGACATGGAACAGGGTAACGATAAACCGGGCAGAAAAGAAATCCACCCGTTACTATATGGACGAGTTTCATTTGCTCTTAAAAGAGGAACAGACCGCCGCTTACAGCGTGGAGATTTGGAAGCGTTTCCGTAAATGGGGCGGTATCCCCACAGCCATTACGCAGAACGTCAAAGACCTTTTGGCAAGCCGCGAGGTGGAAAATATCTTTGAAAACAGCGATTTTGTCCTTATGCTCAATCAAGCGCAGGGCGACCGTACTATCCTGCAAAGCAGCTTAATATTTCCCCGCAGCAGATGAAGTATGTTACCCACACCGAAGCGGGCGAGGGGCTTATTTTCTATGGAAATGTGGTGTTGCCTTTTGTAGACCGCTTCCCGAAAGATACCGAGCTTTACAGGGTAATGACGACGAAGCCAGAGGAAGTGAGCAGCCTATGAAAACAGATGTGATTATCAACCGGGACGCGCTTGCCGCCTTAAAAGAACTGCCCTCTGAAAGCGTCCATTGCTGCGTTACAAGCCCGCCGTACTATGCGCTGCGGGACTATGGGCTTGACGCACAAATCGGACAGGAGGACACGCCGGAACAGTATATTGACAGGCTGACCTCTGTTTTTGGCGAGCTTTACCGGGTGCTTAGAAAGGACGGTACGTTATGGCTGAATATCGCAGACACCTATTGCGGCACAGGAAATAAAGGCGGCTATGCTGACCCGAAAAATCCAAAGGGGCGCACCGGACAGCGGATTGCAAGGAACAGCCGCGTTACCGGCTGCAAGCAAAAGGACTTAATCGGTATTCCCTGGCTCCTGGCGTTTTCCCTGCGGGAACAGGGGTGGTATCTTCGGAGCGATATTATATGGCAGAAACAAAATCCTATGCCGGAAAGCTGTAAAGACCGCCCGACACGCTGCTATGAACATATCTTCCTGCTTTCAAAAGAAAAGAAATATTACTATGACGCTGCCGCCATTGCGGAACCCTTAGCACCTACTACCGCAGAACGGTATCGCAGAGCGCGCAGCACCAACAGCAAATACACACAGGAAATCCCCGGACAAGGAAAGGTACAGGGACTAAACCGACCGCGGGACGGTGGCTACTATGACGACGCGCTCATGCCGACCACGCGGAACAAGCGGGACGTGTGGCTGATTAACACTGTCCCATATAAAGGGGCGCATTTTGCAGCTTTTCCCCCGAAATTAGCGGAAACCTGTATCTTGGCAGGCTGTCCCAAAGGCGGGATTGTCATAGACCCGTTTTTCGGAAGCGGTACCACAGGATTTGCAGCAAAAAGCCTTGACCGCCATTATATCGGGATTGAATTAAATGTAGAGTATTGCGCCCTTGCGAGGGCGCGGATTGGAGGTGCAGGACTATCAAGCAATTAAAACCACGCGATAAAATCACACAGAAAATGACCCGCGACGGCGTGGTGGAAGTAAACGAAACACAGCAGACCGCCGAGCGTATCAGCAGCCGGGAAGCAGACAGCGACTTTTCACAGCCGGACAGTGCCGCAGCGGAACGCATCATAGAACATCTTGACACAGCACATACTCGAAAGGGAAACAAAAAGGCTGTCAAGAAAGAGCAGGAAGCTACTGCTTTGCGTACTTCCACTTCCCGCTTACAGTTTACCGATGAGGAACGGGCAACGCCGGAACTGGAACCTTACATCAAAAAATCGGAAAAAGCCGCTGACCGACTGGACGCGGCAAAGGCAGCTATCCCAAAGCAAAAGAAACTGGTTAAGAAGCGCACCTTTGACGAAGCCGCAGGCAAGGCAAAGACCCGCTTACGCTTTGAAGAACAGGAAAAACCGATACCCGGCGGCAAAAAGGGAAACCCGCTGTCCCGCCCTGCACAGGAAGCAGGGATTTTCGTCCATAACAAGATACATTCCGTTGAAAAGGACAATTCCGGCGTTGAGGGGGCGCATAAATCAGAGGAACTTGCCGAGCGCGGCGCGAAATACGGAGCGCGGAAGTTAAAACAGGGCTACCGCAGCCATAAGCTCAAACCCTACCGGGAAGCAGCAAATGCAGAAAAGGCAGCATTTAAGGCAAACGTCAACTTCCAGTATCACAAGACGCTGCATGAGAACCCGCAGCTTACCTCTAACCCGCTTTCCCGTTTCATGCAGAAACAGCAGATAAAACGCCAGTATGCAAAGGCGGCAAAGAAAGGAGGGGCAAAAGCCGCAGCGGAAGCCACAAGAAAGACGGCGAAGAAAACCGCCGAGGAAACGAGGAAAGCCGCCGCATTTGCGGCAAGACACCCGGCGGGCATTTTGATTGCAGTTGCCGCGCTGCTTCTCTTTATTATGATTTCCGCAGGGCTGTCCTCTTGCGGGGCTATGTTTTCGGGCTTGACAAACGGGGTACTTGGCACGTCCTACACGTCCGAGGACAGCGACCTTGTGGCAACGGAACAGAACTACACCGCTATGGAAAATGCCCTGCAAAGTGAGATCGACAATATCGAAAGCACCCACCCCGGCTATGATGAATACCGCTACGACCTTGACAGTATCGGGCATAACCCCCACGAATTAGCGTCTTACTTGACCGCCCTCTTACAGAGCTACACCCCGCAGAGCGCACAGGCAGAGCTTGAACGTATCTTTGCCATGCAATACACCTTGACGCTGACCGAGGAAGTGGAAATACGCTACCGCACCGAAACAAGCACCGACCGGAAACCGGGGAAACCACCACCGAGGAAGTCCCTTATGAGTATTACATCTTGAATGTGAAACTAACAAACAAGCCTATTTCCGAGCTTGCGGAGAAACTTCTTACGCCGGAGCAGCTTGAAATGTACCGGGTGTATTTGGAAACAAGCGGCAACAAACCGCTGATTTTTGGCGGCGGTTCTCCCGACGGAAGCCCGTCCGAGGATTTAAGCGGCGTGGAGTTTGTAAACGGTACGCGCCCCGGAAATCAAGAGCTTATGGAGCTTGCAAAGCAGCAAGTCGGAAATGTGGGCGGCTACCCTTACTGGTCTTGGTACGGCTTTAACAGCCGCGTGGAATGGTGTGCCTGTTTTGTATCATGGTGCTACAATCAAGCCGGAAAAAGCGAACCGCGCTTTGCGGGCTGCGAATGGCAGGGTGTCCCTTGGTTTCAGTCAAGGGGACAATGGGGCGCACGCGGCTATGAGAATATCGCACCGGGCGACGCTATCTTTTTCGATTGGGATTTAGACGGCGTTGCCGACCATGTGGGGCTTGTGCTTGGCAGGGACGGCAGCCGCGTCTATACCGTTGAGGGCAATTCCGGCGACGCTTGCAAGATAAAGAGCTATGACCTTAACTATCAATGTATCAAAGGCTACGGCTGATGAACTGGTAAAGCAGCCCAAAAAAGAAAGGAGAAATGACCTATGGCAAACAATAAAATCGACCGTATCAATAAGGAAATCGCAAAGACCCGCGAGAAAATCACAGAGTATCAGAACAAGTTAAAAGGACTGGAAGCGCAGAAAACCGAAGCGGAAAACCTTGAAATCGTACAGCTTGTACGAGCTATGCGTCTGACCCCGCAGGAACTGAACGCTATGCTGTCCGGCGGCGGTATTCCCGGCATGACTGCCGCACCCGCAGAAGAAAACGAACAGGAGGAAAATGCAGATGAAGAATAAACTGAAAAAGACCATGACTGCCCTTTGTACCGCCCTTATCCTTATGGGCGGTTTTTCTGTCCCTGCCTATGCACAGGGCGCAGCCACAGAGCCGACCGCCGGGGACGCGACCAACGACAGCAACGTAGTTGTGGAGGAAAAAGAGGAAACGTCGCCCCTTACCCCAAAGGGAAACGCAACACTGGTTGACGATTACGGCGGCAATAAGCAGCTTATCACTGTTACCACCAAAAGCGGCAACTATTTCTATATCCTCATTGACCGCGCCGCCGAGGGCGAACAGACCGTACATTTCCTAAATCAAGTGGACGAAGCCGACCTTATGGCACTGACCGAAAACGGCGAAGCTGCCAAAAAGCCGGAAATCTGTAACTGTACGGAAAAATGCGAAGCCGGAAAGGTAAACACGTCCTGCCCGGTATGTGTTACCAGTATGACAGGCTGCACAGGCAAAGAACCCACCCCAACACCAACGGAGCAGCCGGAAGAACCGAAAGAAAAAGGCGGCAATCCCGGTGTGGTGCTTGCCTTAGTCCTCTTTGCCCTGCTTGGTGGCGGCGCAGCGTTCTACTACTTTAAGTTTATGAAGCCGAAGCAGAATGTAAAGGGCGATACCGACCTTGAAGATTTTGAATTTGAGGACTACGACGAGGACGAGCCGGAAGCAGATACCGGGGAAACTCCCGAAGATGAAGAAATGGAGGAAGAAACCCTATGACCCTGTTTACCGACAATCCCTTTGAAAAGATGATGATACAGAAACCGAACGGGCGGCGTGATAATGCGCCGCCTGTTCCTTATCCCCCGGCTTGCACTTCCTGCCCTTACAAGGGACAGTCCCCTTGTGTGGGGTACTGTGTCAAAAATTTGTCTTTGAAAACTTCTAAATAGACGCAATTATTCAAATATGATAAGATAAAAAGAAAAGGGAGTATAGCCTATGGAGAAAAAAACTTTGTTTGAAATACCTATTTATGCTATGAGCAAGAAAGAATTTAATAAAAGGTGGGATAAGCAAAAAAAGACCTTATATGATACATACATTAGTCATGGTCATTCTGAGGAAGATACGAAATATTATGTATCAAATTAGCTTTCCACGAAGTCTA
>NZ_QUET01000050.1 GCF_003478445.1 Roseburia sp. AM59-24XD | reverse complement strand
TGTTTTCCTTTTTCAAAATATGTTTTATAATTTGTAGAAATCAAAAATGATTTATCTGTCACAAAAATATCTTTTTTATTCACTCCCTCGTTTAGCAAATTGTTGATAATAGAAAGAATAACAAATTTATTGTTTACCATTGTCATGGTATCTAGTGTTTTCGTTATTTGCCAGTTAGACATGTTAATATCTGCAACACTATTCAATATTACTTCGTACTTTTCATCGCTTGTATACATCTTATTTCTCCTTTCTATTTTTAATGTCTTTTATCTTTATTTCTGTAGCCCATTGACCTGCAAAAGTAAAAAATAAAGCTAACATCAATAAAACATTGGTATCTAATGTGCTCATCAATTTCTTTAAGAGAACAAAATGTTTTAGATTTGGAATCATAACCATTATTAATAATGCCAAAACCTCCAAAACGAATGAAATTCCCTCTGCAATTTTATTTTGTTTTGCAAAAGTATCAACAGTCATTGAAATGCTTAATATTAACGCCGCCAAAGTAAATGCGAAATTAGTTCATATGCTACCCCAACCACACCCGCTATATACATAAACAACATGATTATCAAAACGATCATAATTGACAATCTATACTTATTTCTCATCGCATTTGCACCTCCTCCTTTATCTAGCCTACATACAAATCACCTATTGTTTTTATAGGTCATCCGTCTGTAAAACACCTTTTTCTTCTCGACTCCGTTACCACTTCCAAATCATCATACTATTAGCATAAAAGTTCTAATATATACTCCTATATTTTTTCTCCATCCGTTTGCTTAAAATTATGAATTAGTAATTCCAACTAACAAAGTATCTCACCCAAATATTCTCGTAATATCCTGATACCGATTTACCACCCGATAAATCTCTACCGCTTCCTTAACAAACTTATACAGCACAACCTAATTTTGTCACACCACATACTTATAGTCCGTCTGAAAACCCACACGCTTGGACAAGTCCGTAGCAATGTAAGGGGAACTGCTGTATATTCTCAAACTGGCGATAAATCGCCTGCACTGTTTCCAATGCTTTATCTGCATTATCCTCAGTAATAAAATCCTTAATAGATTTCAAGTCCTTTGCCACTAACGGATTGATCCGTAACTTCATCATGCTCTATTCTCCCACCATTATCTTCAATTCATCCAATGACAACCAACCTTTTCCATCCTCGACAGTCGCCTCTGCCTCTTGCAGCTTTTCTAAAAGTTTCTTTTCTGCTTTATCTCGCTCATAATCTTCTATATCTATTACCACAAATCTTCCCCCTACCGTTTTTCGTAAGGAAAACAAGCTCTCCCACCTGGCAGTTTTTCGACACTTCATTGTAATTTCTCAAATCAGATACTGGTAATATATTTGGTATAGTTACCATCCTTTCCAAATAAATACTATTTTTATTATAGCCAAAAACGCTGTGAAAATCAACGAATGTTTTTACAGCGTTCTATTTCTAATGCTCGATCAAATCGATTAAATTTGTATCCGTATCCTAATTTAACCTATTGTGCTATTTCAAATAAATTATAAGAAAACCTAAAAAACCGCAAAAAATCCCTGTAGATATTGAAAGAACAAAATTTTTAAAATATCAACTCCTTGGTTTTCCCAAGTTTACAGTTTTCATCAAAAATACTGTTTAATGCAATACAGAGATTGTAGACCAGTACTTTATTGACCAGACTGGTACATACCCCTTGAAAACTTTTGTCCCGCACTCTTTCTGCATTTAACTGACCGCTCAATTGAAAGAATACAGTTTCTACACGTCTTCTCAATTTGAATATCAATTGACGTATGGATCTCGGCCAGTTTCCTTTACTGTTAGAACGTTTCAAAGCAAAGAAACAGATATTCTTTTCAAGCATTTCGTGTCTCGTGTTTTTTCCAACGTAACCCTTATCCGCTAAAATTGTAACATTAAACCAATGAGCTGTCAGATCACTTAATCCCTTACGATCATCTATAGATGCTAGTGTGATTTCAAATGATGCAATATATCCCTTTAACGTAATTAAAACATGTACTTTATATCCATAATAAGTTTCTTTTTTGAAAGGACACTTTCCATAATCAGCGCCATAACCACGAAACGTTTTACAATATCGTGCATGTCCAAATTTACAGACTGCAAGCGGAAAACTAACTATCGATGATGTAATAGGAACTGACTGGAATTGGGAATACGGAAATCATTTTTTGTCGTGATAATTCTGTTGTCTGCAACAGAGCACGTCTCGTTGCCATGCCCGACTTTCTTGCAGAAGAATTACAAGATTTTATCAACAGACAGTATATGCTTGATCCAAAACGCAGACTTTTTCCTTACACCAAGTCATTTCTCAGTCATGAGATGCTTCGTGGCTGCAAAGACTCCGGTGTTAAAAAAATACGAATCCATGATCTGCGTCACAGTCATGCCAGTCTTTTGATCAATCAGGGCTTTGATGCTCTAACCATTGCTGAACGCTTGGGACATGAGAAGGTATCCACAACATTAAATACCTACTCACACCTCTTTCCACACAAACAAGGTGAATTGGTTCAAAATCTGCAGGATCTCCTTAATCCGAAATCCACAATGCAGACGAATGGACTTCAAACCACCAATACGGAAGAAACATCCGGAAAGATTATCCCAATGCCAATCCGTCATATTATTTAACAGATATGAATGTACATAATCCGCCATATTTTAGCAAGTTGGCGATTATCCTAACGCCAGCACAACAAAATGTGTTTAGTAGCAAATTAGTAGCAGAGCAAAAAGAAAAAGTCTGGGAACTTCCTGTTTATAAGGCTTCCCAGACTTGTGGATACTATTCAAACTCTGTGGATATCCATTGTAAATGCGTATCTTACGCTATAATCTCTATGTTTATTACATAAATATCCACGATTTTATTCCTATTATTATGTGTATCAAATTTTTATGTATCATATTTGTATCACGATAACTAATCTGGACGCGTCAATATCTCCATGAATCTCATCATTACTGAATCATCCATCTTCTCTAACAAAGCTTCATTTTTCTCATACACACCTCTTATGCTTGATAGATACACTAATTCACCATAAACATTTTCACCATTTTTCTTTGCCAGAACAGCTATAATTCTTTTCTCTGCTTTTGCATTAGTAGAATTCTTAGCACGTCTTAAGCTCCTTGCCTTATGAATATTAGATACAAAGCCAACGCAAATATCATTTGCTATATCCTTAATTGCAACAGGAAATACATATGTATTAGTATAAAGAGCCTCAAGCAACAATGTCTTTTGATCATCCTTATATAACAGTTCGTGTATATTCTGGATTATTCTTCCCTTTTCTTAAGAGTTCCCCAGTCATACTTTTGCTGCGTATCAATGTTACCTTTATCTACTTTACCGCTAACACAGTATTCAAAAAAATCATCATCGCTAAGATTACTATATATACCAGTCAAATGCTTATAATCACCCTTAAAGAATCTAACTTCATATTCAATTCCATCCTCGCATACAATAAGAAACACTTTATCCATTAATTGTTTCTTGTAGTTTCTAGCCCCAGATATAATCTGACTTCTTATTTTCTCTTTATGACCATCTGAAAGTATTTGCGATTTATTTGCCAATAGTATCCTATCCTTTTCTTAAATAAAAATAGGAGACGCATCTCTACGCCTCCTAATTTTGCAGTTTCATGTTGGTTGTCAACCACATATACCCTATAGGCATATAATAACGGACTCGGAGTTTTTAAGACTTCCGATTGTCTGTAGCATCCTGCCTGCTACAAGCCACGCACATCCCATAGATATGCAAAAACGAACTTGGAATTTTTAAGACTTCCAATTGTCTACAACTTAAAATGCTGCACATTAAGGACATTACTATCCTTGGTAATATTATATGCAATATTACTGATTTTTGTCAATAAAATTTTTTATCCGTATTATTTCCGTATTATTTCTTGATTTCTCGGGTCTTTGACACTTAGATTTTAATTCAAAATCAGAACTTCATTTATTCGGTAGTTTGACAGTTGAATATTAGAAAAATCCTTGCAGACCTTGAATAGCCTGTATTTTTTTGTCAAATTTTATTTATTATCTTGTGGCGATATTTGGTGATATGTGATATGATAAGCATATCGGAGGTGCGCCATGAAAGTCAGTATTTCTAAATCAAAAAACACTACAATATATTACTTAAGCAGGTCTGTAAGAGTTGGAAACAAAACTACAACAAAGACTGTTGAAAAAATTGGAACTTATGACGAGATAAAAAAGATTTGCGGAGATATGGATCCTTTAGATTGGGCCAAGGAATATGCAGCAAAACGAACTGCTGAAGAAAAGGCTCACAAACAAGATATAATTATGAGATATTCATCCTCAGCTTTGATTGATAAGAACGTCCGCCGTTCTTGTAATGCAGGCTATCTCTTTCTCCAGGATATTCACTATTCGCTTGGACTTGATAAGATATGTAACTCTATTTCTGAAAAATATAAGTTTGATTATGACTTAAATGACATTCTTTCAATGCTTGTTTACTCAAGAATCATTGCACCGGGTTCGAAGCTCTCATCACTTGAGAATGCCCAGAAATTCCTTGAGCAGCCCAAATGCGAATTACATCAGGTCTACCGAGCTCTTGAAGTTATTGCAAAGGAAAATGATTTCTTTCAGGCTGAACTTTATAAGAACTCCCAGAAAGTAGTTAATCGAAAGAAAGAAGTCCTTTATTACGACTGCACTAACTACTACTTCGAGATTGAAAACGAAGATGTTTTCAGAAAGTATAGTGTTTCAAAAGAACATAGACCTAACCCTATTGTTCAGATGGGCATGTTTATGGATGCAGATGGCATTCCACTCGCATTCTCTGTTTTTGATGGTAACCAGAATGAACAACCTTCCATGTCTCCTCTTGAGCAAAAGATTATTAAAGACTTTGAAGCATCTGACTTTATCGTATGTACGGATGCCGGTCTTTCTTCGACTGCCAACAGAAAATTCAACAGTATCCAAGGCAGAGGATTTGTTACAACACAGTCCATTAAAAAGTTAAAAGGATTCTTACAGGATTTCTGTCTCGAAGACGATGGATGGTATCTTCCTGGAAGTAACAAAAAATATAAATTAAGCGAGTTAGATGAAGAAACTGATTACGAGAAGGTTTTCTATAAAGACAGATGGATTAATGAGAACAATCTTGAGCAGCATCTTATTGTTACCTATTCCATCAAATATCGTAATTATCAGAGAACCATCAGAGAACGCCAGATTGAAAGAGCTAAAAAATTTGTAGAATCACCTTCAAAGCTTACGAAGAACAGAGCTAATGATCCAAAACGCTTTATTGAGCAGGGACACTGCACTCCCGACGGCGAAATCGCAAGTAAAACAATCACCTCTCTCAACCAGAACCAAATAGATAATGAAGCAAAGTACGATGGTCTCTATGCTGTGTGTACAAATCTTGAATACGATGTTTCAAGTATTATTAAAATCAATCAGAAAAGATGGGAAATCGAAGAATGCTTCAGAATCATGAAAACTGAGTTTAAGGCAAGACCTGTATACCTATCAAGAAAAGACAGAATCACAGCTCATTTCACTACCTGTTTTACTGCTCTTGTTATTTACAGAATTCTGGAACAAAAACTTAATGAGAAGTACACCTGCGAAGAGTTGATTGATACTATCCGCTCTATGGATATGCTGATTGCACCTGGCGAAGGATATATCCCAACCTACACACGAACTGATATCACTGATGCTCTTCATGATGCTTTTGGTTTCAGAACAGACTATCAGATAACATCTCAAAAAAACATGAGAAAAATTTTAAATCAGACCAAAAAGAAGTAAATATTACCACATACTTTCCAACAAAAGAAACCTCGCAAACGGCGTAATTACGCGGTCTGCGAGGTTTTTGCCTTCTTTCAACTGTCAAAGACAGGATTATAACATATGTTTTAGTTGTAGACAACAAAAAAATCTCACATTTCCAGGGCTAATGATAACATGCTTTCATCATCACTTGGTTTTTACTGCCTTGGCCTTAGACCACTTAGTGTACACTGTGACAGCCTTACCATCCTTGTATGCGCGAACACGTACATAGTACTTCTTCTTGGCCTTCAGCTTCTTAACCGTCTTGGCAAATTTGGTGTTACCTTTGACTTTAACTGTCTTTGTGGTCTTCTTAGTAAACTTTGATGATGTGGAATACTGCAGCTCATAGCCGGATGCATTCTTCACCTTTGCCCATCTGATCTTAAAGGACTTCTTGCGCTTGGTGAGTTTGGTGATCGCTGGTTTTTTCAGGTCAAAGGCTGGCTGAGCTGATGCCTCTGTAGGTACTACCACAGGCTTCTGAACTGGAGCAGTTGTCTCTGCAGGAGCTTTAGTTGGCACTACCACAGGCGTCTGAACTGGAGCAGTTGTCTCTGCAGGAGCTTCAGTTGGCACTTCTGTTGGCACTTCAGTAGGAATCGGAGTTGGCTTTTCCGACTGAGCTACAGTGATGGTGACATTGTAGTCGATGGAAGTATATGGAACTTCCTCTCCATTAATCTTTAACGCAAATCGATAGTTAATCCAATCCACGGAAGCGGTCTCCGCAAACAGACCACACTCTTCGGTACCATATACGCAGCTTCCGATGGTAGCTCCGCCCCATCCATTGGCCAGACCATTTCCATCTCTGCTCTTAGGATTTAACTTCTGACCAACAGGAATCTCCACATCTCCGTCTGCTGTGTGTAATGTGAGACTCTTCACATAGATATCATATGTTGCATTTTCATCGTAATTGACAAAACCAAGATTTAAGACTTCATCTTTCTCAGCAATAGGTGCAGTCTTCATCACATAGTCACCTGATCTCACCACTTCCAGTGTGGAATTGATGGCACCGTTCGCTGTCTGCCCCTGAATGGTCACATCTGTGGCGGTAACATCAGTCACGCTGATATCCTCGGCAGGTCTTGCCACCTTCTCGGACTTGGTAAAATACCAGCTGTCGAACTCGATATCTGCTCCGCTAAACACGAAGAATACATTATGATTTCTTCCATCAAACTTCTTCACTGTCTTGCTGGCAACCTTGGCAAAATCACTATTATCAAACTCAATGTATGCCACTGGCTCACTTTGCACGTTGTCCAAGCGAACCTCCACGCGGCCCTTACCCTTCACGTTTGCCACAAACTGATCTGCGCCGTAGGCAAAGTCTGCACATTTAACCATGGTCCAAGCACCAGAAGCCATACTCTTGGCAGCTGGGTTCGCAACCTTGTCGTAAAATACATCTGCCGAAGTCAACATCAGGCTACCTCTCTGCTCTGTATAAGCATCTACCGCCTTGATCTGCTTCACACCCTTTCGGCTTGCCGCAGTAATTGGAATACTTAAGTTTGCAGGATCCATTGGCAGATAATCCACCATCAGACTTCGGAAACCACCGCTGATATGTGCATCATCTTCCAGCATCATTGTGTGATGGATGATGTAATTTACACCCTGATACTTGGCAAAATGAGTATGATTATTGCCCCATGTCATACCGGAATTACCGGTGCTGTTCTCGCCAGAATTATAGAAATATGCCCCCTGATACTTCCAACTGTCTGCATCCAAAGGAGTCTTGGTGGTCAGATATGCCATAGAACATTTAGGCGGCTTTGCAATACCATCATAGTCCCACTCCTTGCCTCTATCCTGCCAGTCATTACAGTAGGTATAGTAAAATGTTCCGTCGATATAATTCAGCTCACTGGCCTCGCAGAAATATGGTGCGTCGATAGACACAAACTCACTGTCAAAGGACAACATATCCTTGCCCAGTCTTACCACCTTTGGCACCTTGCTATGAATAGGACTTTCGTTGGTAGTACCGCCACCAAAAGCCAGCCAGCCTACGCCATTGTCATCGATGACAACGCCTGGGTCAAACGGTGCAGGACAATTCTTCAGTCCCGGCATATTTTGATATACAAGCGGCTTTCCCAAAGGATCACTCCAACCCTCCACTGGATCTGTGGATGTGATAACACCTACACCCTGTCCACCATTTGCAAAATACAGATAAAAATGAGTCAGGCCATCCTCCTCAACACGGGAAGTGATGGATGGCGCCCAGGAATTGACAATCCATGGTGCAATCTCCCCCACTTCGATTCTTCCATGATAAATCCAGTTGGCCATATCATCGGTAGAAAATACCACCAGTGAACGAATCTGATCGTAATCATTTTTCGTATCCTCCTGGTACTGCTGATGATCGTTGGTTCCATACACGTAAAGTCTTCCGTTGTACTCTACACAAGTTGGATCCGCACAAAAGATAGATGGAGAGATCGGATTGGCATTGGCTTCCGATTTCCAAGCATTTCCGCTAACCTCATCAATAATATTCCCCTCATCAAGACTCTCCAGAATCTCTCCCTGAGAAGCATCCGACAGCTTACCGGCAACCGCTGCCGAGGCATCGGGAACCATCTTTGCTGTTGGCACAAAGCCCAGTCCAGACACTACCAGACTAAGACTTAATACAATAGGTAATACACGTCTCATAGTCATCCTCCTTTACATGAAATTGATATGTTGATTTCATAGTAACATGGCGAAAAAAAGGATGTCAATGGCACCGCAACTTTGTGCTAATTTCCAGCAACTTCCTTGTGGATTAATATTGTCTTTTCCCGTAAACACTTCGATATTTTGTGGGTGACATGCCATTTACTTTTTTAAATAAACGAGTGTAATAATTTGCAGAACTCATCCCCACAGCCCGCGAAATCTCCTCCACTGACATATCGCTGTAGATCAACAGCTCCTCCGTGTGTCGTATGCGAATCAGATTGCCATACTCCGCATATCCCATACCAGTCATCTCGTGAAAAAAACGACTGAACGCATAGTAGCTCAGACCGCATCTCTGGGATGCCTCGTGCATGTCCAATCTTTCCGCAGGATTCGCCATGAGATAATGGATCACATCACTAATCTGCTGAATCTCCTCTTTGCCTCCGTAGCCCTGATGCAGCTGGATACTGCCGTTCTCCAACAACTTTGCCAAAAACTGCAATATAACAGCGTCCATCTGCCACTCCTCCGCCAGATTGCCCTTCTTATTATAAATTCGATTGTAAAATCGTTTTTGGTACAAGTCGTCCAGAGATTTCCGGTGTTCTCCATCCAACATCAGAAAAGGTTCTGCATCCGGGCTGATCTCCAACACCTGATCCTTCTGAAGACTGGAACTAACCTGATACAGAAAATCGCTGGAAAACTGAATCACCAGATCCTGGCACTCCGTAATGTTGTGATAACCGTGCATACAAAGTGGAGAAAACAAAAAGAAGCTACCAGGCTCCACCTTGTATCTCTGCCCATTGATAATCTGATAGCGCTCCCCAGAGACCAGGTAAGATATCTCATAATACGCGTGACAATGGGTGGGATATTGACGGTCCGCCTCCGTCTCGTAGCCAAAACAACTGATATGATGCTTGGCAGGTTCCTCATTATTTTGAAATTCTCTTTGATATAACATGGTGTGTCCTCCGCTGAGAGTATACGTCTTACTCAAATATAAAAATTTCTTCTATGGCTATTTCAAAAACTCGCGCAATATCAACCGCAAGAGATAATGTGGGATTATAATTTCCATTTTCAAGTCGGACTATAGTTTCTCTTCGTACATTTACAAGATCTGCTAATTCCTGTTGTGTCATTCCTTTTTCTACCCTTAAATTTTTTATATAAGTTGCCTTTAATCTACTCATTTTTATATGCCCTCATTTCATATTTTTCAATGAAAACAAAAAACAAATATCTCAGCATTTTCTCTAATCCAAGATAAATATACAAAATTCCAATCACCAAGTATGGATCTATTACAAATAACCACTTACAACTGAGACAACAGACATTAGCATCATAAGTAGAACCCCCAATATTCCTACTTTCTGCAACATCATCTCCCTTGGCAAAATCAAAGTTGCCATTCCCGCCAGTGTTAATACAAAGGCCAGTGGCATTTCCGTTACAAATTCTCGCTTATATATACTAAGCATATAAACATCTCATTTCTTTTTGTGATATATATGTCACTTGTTACATATATATCTCATCTTATCTATAAATTGGGATTTTTACCCTCCCTACAAACTGGGATTTATAATCTTCTCTCATACTCTTCAATCAATAATGGCTGAATTAAAGGATATGCCCATTCAGTAGGAAGTTCATCAAGAAGAACCACTTTCTCCATCTCACTATGTAATTCTTCTTCAAACATTGTTATATCTGCAAAATATAGCATTCCAAATGTTTCTTCACCAGTATCATTTACTCTAGTCTTACCTGTCACCGAATATACGCATATTGGTTTTATCTCAAATTTGATAGCCCCAGTCTCTTCCTGCAACTCCCTTTTAGCTGTTTCTAAAATATCCTCTCCAGCTTCTCTATGCCCTCCCGACACTTCATATGTATCTCTTTCTTTATGCTTGCAAAATACCCACTTGCCGTTACTCTGTGAGATAATCACTGCAAATTTCAATAGTTCATCATTAACCGTATCATAAAATTTTACTTCCACCATATTTCCTCTCCATGTACATATCTATAATATTTCATTTTCAATAAAACCCGCAATACCATCTTCATCATTTGAACCAATTACAATATCAGCTCTCTCTTTTACCTCATCAATCGCATTCCCCATTGCAACACCTGTTCCACATAATTCAAGCATTCCGATATCTACATAATCATCTCCAAATGCAATAATTGAATCTGTACTAAATCCACATACTTCCGTAATCTTCATAATTGCATTTTCTTTCGTCACATTCTTTTTTGTAAACTTGTACCAAAATCCATCAGAGAAACGAATACAATCACAATCAGAGAGACTTCGAGTCAGCTTATCTGCCTTATCTTGATTAAATATCTCAACACACATTTTTAATGAACATTCGTTAAAATCTGAAAAATCTGTATAAATACTATCTCCCCAACTCTTATCTAACTTCTTAGGATCTATTTTATAATTCCAATAATGTGCATCTATTGTGTCTATCGTAATTTCGCAATCATTTCCACAAATATTTCTTGCCATGTCAATCATCACATTCGTTTCTTCTTCGGAAAATTCTGCCCTATAAATATATTCTGTTTTGTATTTTACTAATGCACCTCCACTCGATATTAAAATATCGGGCATCAATTCATTTAAAAATACCAAAGAGTTTTGCTCACTTCTGGAGGTGGAAACACCTATCAATATATCATTTCCCCTGCATTTTTTTAGAGCTGATAATGTTCTGGTTGATATTGTTTTGTCACTCTGTAATAAAGTTCCGTCTAAATCAAATAAAAGAAGACAATATGTAATGACCTCCAATTTGTAGCATCGTGGATTTACCTGTATACTATGAATTGGAAAAAAACAATGGTAACAGGGATTACCGCATACAAAAGGAGGTCAC
>NZ_QUET01000005.1 GCF_003478445.1 Roseburia sp. AM59-24XD | reverse complement strand
GATACTCCGAAGCTCTTTCTGGGTGCCTTCAGAAAACAGAATAATTAATTTTTTTTGATTTTTTTCGAATTTACTCTTGACAAAAGTCATTACATATCAGTTTGAGTAACAAATCGGTTCTCCTTTTTCTCTGGGGGATTCTACTTCCTTTTCTGGGGTTTTCTCTAAAATCCCCTTCTTTTTCAGTAGTTCTTCTTTCTTTTCTGGGGACATCCACAGCAAGTCTTAAATTTACGACTTGCGAAACCACTGTTGCCACCGGTTCGATGCTATAATGGCATCATATTGTCTTTCCGACAGACAATAAATAAAAACAACAGGAGGTAGCAACAATGACTACGAAAATCATAAATTCCTTAGCCGGTCTTCCGGCAGAGGTAACCGTCAAAAAACTGGCACACCGCTCTAACTACGAGGAACTCTGGATCTCTTTTCCAGAATCAGAACGAGTCTGTCCTCACTGCGGTTCTCATGACTGTACAATCAAAAATTCCAGCAGAGACTACACGGTATACCACTCTGCAGTCCACCACAGATCAACTCACCTGCACATGCAGCGGAAACGCTACTACTGCAAATCCTGCCGCCGTACTTTCATGCAGCATCCGGAATGGCTTCATCCGACGCTCCACATCACTCAGCTTCTCTACATCGACATCTGTCTCTCACTGACGAAAATGCAGTCTCTCAGAGCTGTCGCAGAAGAAAACGGCGTATCCGAATCTATCGTCTACTCCATCCTCGATCTGATCAGCTTTGATACTGTCAGCAAGCTTCCCGAAACCATCGCCATTGATGAATTCAAAGGCGACAGCGACATCTGGGACAGTGACCGGCATCGCTGGCTCAAAGGCAAATACCACACCAACATCGTCGATGGTGATAATCGTTCCGTCATCGATGTCCTTCCTGTGATCCGGGTTGCTGACCTCAAAAAATACTTCCGTCAGTTTCCCAAATCCGAACGTGACAAAGTCCGCTTCTACTGCTGTGACATGCACAACGGCTTTGTTTCTGTTGCGAAAGAAATGTTCCCTCGCGCCATGATCTGCATCGATATGTTCCATGTCATCAAACATCTGAATGAATGTGTCAGCTCGATCCGAGTGCAGCTCCAGCGTGATCTGGATCCATCTGCTCCAAACTACCGGTTGCTGAAGGGATCCATGCGCATGCTCGTTGCCAAGGAGTCCGGCATCGATTCCAAGTATGACCGGAAAGCCCTGGTTGTGAAAAAACGCATCGACAAGCTTCTGAAATCCTATCCTTATCTCAATGAAGCCTATCAGGCACTTCAGTGTTTCCACTACATCAACGACATGACCATACCTGCTCTCCAGCGTGCACAGCTGACCGAATGGCTCGAAGTTTACTGCTCTTCTGACGTTCCGGAAATACGCCATGTTGCAAACATGGTCCGCCACTGGCGTGGATACATACAGAACACCTGGAAATACAATAAATCCAACGGTGTCTGTGAGGGCTACAACAACCGAATCAAGGTTCTGAAACGGATC
This sequence comes from Roseburia sp. AM59-24XD, assembly GCF_003478445.1. GTDB lineage: Bacteria > Bacillota > Clostridia > Lachnospirales > Lachnospiraceae > Jutongia. The sequence goes on along the minus strand of NZ_QUET01000005.1, from coordinate 142,522 downwards.
TGTTATGGACTTCACAACTTCGAGTCCTTTCGAAAGCGGATCCTGCTCACATGCAGTTCCACACAGTTTGTCACCAGTCCGGCAACGCTCTTCCAACGTAACCGCACAAAGAAAGGGGGATCTCAGCTATGATCAACCGTAACGATTTTGAATTTGCTAATGAACCATTCCCCTACAAGCTCTACATTCAGGAACTCGAAACAGAGCTTGTCGTGCAGAAAATACCATCCATGAAGCCGAGAGATCCTTTCAACAGCTCAGAGAGGACTATCATACTCTTCAAGAGTATTCTTTCACCCTTCAGGATATCCTTGCGAAAAATGGAATCTCATTTCCAAAACTTTACGGATAAACCATGGATCCGGCAGTAATAAACTGCCCATGTCGTGATCAAACAATCAGGAGGTAGATACTTAATAAATTTCCACGAAAAAAAGGACTATCTCGTCCTCTCATACGCATTGTAGGGTGGTCGTTATATGACCAAATATCCACTTCTTTTTTTGACCATCACATAGTCAGTTTATTAAAGTTACCTTTTTTTCAATTATTCAGTTCTTATAAAGCAATTCTTCCTTAGTTTTCGGTACTTTCGGGACATTTTGCCCCACATTTAAATGAAGAGCCTCTTTTAGTTCTGTTTGCTTCCAGACTAATTTGTCTTTCACGCCTTCAAATACGTTTTCATCTGCTTCGTTATTCACCAAAACCAATGATACGCCTTTATCGTCATCAAACTTTGGGGCTGCATTTTCAATTTCCCAGTAGCTTGCTCTGCCTATACTATTGTATCTATCAATTCCGCCATAATCCTCTCATCCACCGTTATAATTCGAATATACTTTTAATCAAAAGTCATTATTTTTTACAGATATGCTATATTCAGCCTTTCCCCCCCTATAAATTTTCAGACGAATAAGTATTTTCTTGATTTCTTGCTTTACACTTTTCACAAAACAGGTTTTCCAAATCATAGAATCAAAACTTTTGTTTGAATGAATTCCCTCAAAAAAATTGTTACGCTGCTTTGGAATAGCAGATGGAGCTACAAGCTGATGATTATGTTGCAGTGCTAGACTCAAATCAACTGTCCGCAATTCAACATTTGACACTTTTAGAATCTGTTCACCTTTTTTTGTTTGGCACAAGGCAAGTGAAATTCCTTTTTTTTGTTCCTCAGTCGGCAACTCACTTCCCCATGAATCCCCAATTGTAATGTCGGAAACTCGATTCAACTGTGCATACTTACATTCATAACAGTTTTCTGTATAAAATAAACCTCCAAGAAAACCTATCATGTACGAGTCCAATACGCCTTTCGCTCCAACATTTTTGTAATCATTTTCTTCTTTCTGCTCAACCTGAAAATGATCTTTCTGACGAAATCGAATTGCTGAAATTGAATTCAATTCAATTTCATGTTCTTTCAGAAAAAGCTTCAACAATTCTGGTGCTGGAGACCCATGACATATTAAATCAATTGTATACAAATTTTCCTTTAATTTATCTGTCAAATAGTTTTTCACACCTGCAATATGACATGGCAATCCAATAAGCAACACTTTTTCACCAGCAAGCAGCCTTCTTCGTACAGCCTTATACATACCAGATGGGTTACTTTTTATATATTTGGATCCAGCAATCTTAGTCAAATCTTCTAGTGTTTCAATAGCAGAATATATGAACTCTCCATTTTCAAATACACAGGTAAATACAATTCCCCCTTGACTTATAAATGCTCTTGATATTTCCGTTGCAAATCCGCCAGAAGCACAGTTTTCTCTAGTTGTTTCATCCCTTGACCATCCTTGATACCAACTTATAGGCTTTTTTAATACAACAGGGGCATTCACTTGGCATACCCTACTACAAGCTCCGCAATCAATGCACTTCTGGTCATCTATTTCCGCATTACATGCCTCCATGTCAACGTGTACATCTATCACCGCTTTTGTACATACATCTGCACACGCCATACAGCCTGTACATTTATTCAGCTCACACACCGTCTTCATTTTTCTTTATCCCCCTCTGTCAAAAGGTCCAAATACTGAATTGACCGGGCACGATAAGAATCGATATTTTTATTTATGACATCAAAATCAATTTTTGGTATTGCTACTTGCTCTTTCACAGTTTTATCCTTCACTTCATATGCATCCAGCACATCGATTAGGTCATTCATTCTTGAATTTCCCTTATCATCCTTTTCAAAAAGAATTACCGGCTTATTAAAAATCATAGAAAACGAAAGACCGTGAAAGGAATTTGTAACAACGCACTCTGCATGACTAACCAGATAAAGAAACTCCTCCGGCATACAATTCCAGAAATAGTGATCTGTCTTATTTAAAATGTCTTCCCAAAAAGTATTTACTGACAAAACTTTGAAGCCATATTTTTTTGCCATTTTTTTACCAAAGTCAAATATTTCCTTTTGTCTATTAAATGCATACACTAAAATATATTTCCCGCTTGGCATATTGTCAGGTTTTTTTGAAATACTATTCCACTCATATCGGCTTAAAAGGTATACTGGATCAGAAACGACTTGAATATTTTGCAAACCTGCTGCTTCAAAAATATATCTCGCCGATTTTTCTCGCAGTGACACATAGTCAAAACGTTTTAATTTATCTTTTAAAGTTACAAGCTGTTCATTTGTCAAGGAATCCATTCCAAGACTGGCAGCATAAGATGATTTCCTTCCCTTTTTGACGAAGTCAAGTAAAAAACGCCATCTTTTCCATTTGGCAGATTGAAATTCCAGATTTGATCGCTGCCAGCGATAAACAGGTCTGCCTCGCTTTCAGATTTTTCAACTTCTTTATAGTTTTTGTATTCTGCAGTCAGCGGTACATATTTCTTTAGGAATCCATAAAACACTTTCTCAGACTTATAATTATCTGGAATTCTAATCACTTTTCTCAACAATAACTTTAGCTTGTTTTTTGTTTTGGTCGACCCTTTATAATACCATGGTCTGTAATTAATCACCTTTGCATTGTTTCCACAATCATTAAGAAACTTGCAGAGTGCATATGTCTGAAGGACAGCGCCATAATTATATGCATAGTGACAAGTCACAATTTTTATATTCATAATTCATTCCTCATAAATGTTCTCACTTGTTCGGCTACATTACTTATAGTCGTTTTCAATGCATTTCTGCCGTAATAATGTAACATTACGTTGCCTACTACTCACCTCGTAGAGGTATGCAATGATTCGAGTAGCATAGCCCATGTACCGAAGTACACAGGCATATTTCATTCAATTCTCACAACATTTATTAATGATTTATTTGTATTTCTCTCCGTACTAAATTCCGCATGAAATACAGCGCGGATATCAGTCACCGTGAATTACAGCTAATCATGCTATTTTGCATTTCTTTCTTGAAATCCTGCAACATTTCCAAATAGCTATATTGAGGATGATATCCAAGTTCTTGTACGGCTGGTGTTATATCCATAATATATTGCGGTGCATTAGGCTTATCCGGTCGCATTATAATTTTTGATTTCTTACCGTTTTCTCCAAATACATCAACGATTCCTTTGATTTGGTCTAAAAGTGAAGTTCCAACGCCCGTACCAACATTGTAATATCCACAATTTCGATTCACAAACAGTGCTTTATAGAGCATTTGGCAGAAATCTTTGACATAAACCATATCTTTTACGCGACTTGAATCCCCCCACACTTCAATGGGCTCTCCTGCTATTGCTTTATCAATGAGAAATCGGTATCCAATTTTTCTCTCTACGCCATCTACATAAAACGTATCGATTGGTGAATAGAGATAGATGGTCGGCAGTCTAAAAATAAATCTCTTCAGACCATACATCTGATGGTAGTTTTCAATCATATCTACCGCAAAGTTTTTCGACATCACATAAATAGTATGGTCTGTCGTGAAACTGAATTTACGCGGTAAGTCCACCGTCAAAAGTGGATTTTCGTCTCCATAATCTTTGATATCGCCAAAACTCTGCGCAAACAAAATACGATCCGCATTGTTTTTTCTGCAATATTCTAATATATTCAGATTGCCAGTAATGTTTACATCGATATACTTATAAGGATTGTATCCTTTCATTCTCGCTGGCATCGCACCAGCGAGATCAACCACGGCATAAACATCATTTGGAAGTTTTGAAAATTCATCCTTATTTGTGATATCCACCCGATAATACGGAACATCCAATTGGTCAAAATAATCTGTTTCGCGAGTGCCGGTTGCAACAATTTGATATTTTTCATTCTTATAGTGCTCTAAAAAGTACTTTATAAAATATTGTCCGGTATCTCCACTAGCACCAAATACAACGATTTTTTTCATTGTGCCTTCCTTTCTGGTAATTACTTTAATACAACTTTTACATATTTATTTTGGTTGCCGAGGACTTCTTCAATCCTCTCTTGGCTGTCAAATCTGAGAACCAGTGTACCAATTGCTTCATTGGCTGCTTCAAATCCTCCAACAGCGGTGCCTTCTTCAATCCAAAGATCCCGCTCCACCACATCTTCTGCAATCTCATCCGAAATCCAAAGTTCCTTAAAGACGCCCGGCTCGTCACTATGAAGAATAATTTCAGCCCAGCAACCGTTATAGGGCTTCTGCTGGATTTCATCGATTGGTAAGCCAACCGAATACTTTACCATATTTGTAATCATGTCCACACCAGTTGCGTAACGTAAACATTCTGCCAGACGGTTTCCACCGCCACGAGGAGACATTTCCATAATATACGCTTTACCGTCAGTTCCTTCGCGCGTTTCAATATTGTAAACCGCAGTTTTCATCTTCAGCAATTTGAGAAGACGCTGAATCTCATTCTTCAACTCTTCTTGATGCTCCGTAGTCATTGAGGATGGCCAACTAAAGGCAGCCGGTGTGTACGGATTCTTTGCATCTCGGTCAAATCTCTGACAATCGAAGGATACAAACTTCAACTCGCCATCGATAGAGAAACTATCTGTGTCGGATGAATAGCCATGCTGCGTGATAAAATCCTCGATAATGAACTCGTCCGAGTGCGAGTATGACAGGGCATACTGGATGCTCTTTTTCAAATTCCTTGGTTCATCCACACGAGTTACACCTTTGCTACCAGCCGAATCGGTAGGTTTGACGATTACCGGCCAATGGAACATCTCAACATCTTTTAATGCTTCATCAACATTCTTGTAGCCTTTTGCCGTCGGAACAGTAAAGCCATGCTTCGCCAGAAACTCACGAAATTTCCCTTTATTTTGCAATATGCAAACCGACTCGTACGGTCCCACATTGGGCAGTCCCATTTGTTCTGCCACATAAGCTGCCGTAATAACGCCAGGATCACAGGCAAAAGACATGATGCCATCAATATTCAACTTCTTTGCCGTCTCAAGTGTCTTTTCCTTGTCGATAATGCTGACATTGCAATATTCATCAGAATACTTGTGTGCAATGTTATTTGGTAGATAGTCACAAGTAATCACATAAATTCCAAGATCATGTGCTGCTTTAATCACCGGGAGTGCATAGCGCGATCCTCCCAAAACCATCAATTTTTTCACGTTATTCCCTCCTTAGTATTTGCAACTCAAAATAATATTGCAGATCCTATCTACGTCCTCCAGTGCCAAATCAGCATACAAAGGCAACGTAAGTACTCGTTTACTGATATGTAAGGCAACAGGTGTCTTCGTAACATCATACTTTCCGTGGAAGCACTCAAATGTATTGGTCAGAGGGTAAAAATACTTTCTGGCCCCAATTCCGTTTTCTGCTAATTTGTCAAATACTTCTGCGCGACTTGCACCGAATAATTTTTCTTCGAATACAACAGGGAAATATGCATAATTGCTCTTCACATCATCCTGAACGCAATTAAGTTGGATTCCATCCACACTGCTCAATCTTTCGCGATATCTCTCGACCACAGCCTTGCGCTTTGCAATTTCCCCATCGACATGACGAAGATTGCAAACTCCCATTGCTGCACAGAACTCATTCATTTTTGCATTTGCACCAATAGCAGGCACTTCCTCTGGTCCGTGGATACCAAAATTCTTCAATTCATAAAGTTTAGCCCCCAACTGCTTATCCTTATAGCAGACAGCACCGCCTTCGATACTATTGAATACCTTTGTGGCGTGAAAACTAAAGCACGAAGCATCACCGAAAGAGCCAATTCCCTTTCCCTTATACGTTTCGCCAAACGTATGCGCAGCATCATAAATAACCTTCAGTTCATACTTATGTGCAATGCGTTCAATTTCTTCGATATTACACACATTTCCATATACATGAACTGGCATGATTGCGCAAGTACGATCCGTAATCAACTTTTCAATTTTTCTTGCATCCATACAATAGGTATCCGGGTCAATATCACAAAACACCGGGGTCAATCCATTACGGACAATCGCATGGGTTGTAGATGCAAAAGTAAACGGCGTCGTGATAACTTCCCCTTGCAAATTCATAGCCTGCAATGTGAGTTCCAATGCCATATGACCATTTGTTAGAAGATCAATGTTTTCAACTCCGAGGTAATCGCACAGATTTACCTGAAGTTCCTTGTGTTTCGGTCCCATATTGGTCAGCCAATGACTATCCCACATCGATGTAATTTCGTTCATATACTCATCAAGCTCTGGCATTGACGAACGAGTTACCAAAATTTTGTTTTCCATAAATTCAAACCTCCTCATCTTTTCAAAAACGATTTAATCATTCCGAACAGATATTCAAATTCCTCTAAATGCAATACCAAAGATACTCCAATATAAATTGCAGCACCTGTGATAATCTGAATAAATATCACAATAATTGTTGGCAACTGGAGAAGCCCTACAAAATAGACAACGACTCCCATAAGCAACGCAATAATAATAGGCGGAAGTATATCTCTTAGCTGCTCAAAATAATTGTAATCCAGTAATTTCCAATTAGGCCATGAATTTATTATTTGACTAAACACGCTCGAAATTATCAAGCTAAATGCCATTGCCATAACGCTAATTCTCATTGTAAGCAAAAGTAATGTTATACCTACTACCTTTTTTACAATTTCCAGCCCAAGAAAAAGATCACTTCGTCCCATAGCTTTAATAGCATTGAGATTTGCAGTGTGGATAGGCCAAAACATATATGTGAAGCAGAAGATTCTCAAGTAAGGAACACACGGCAACCACTTATCGGTTAAAAGCAATTTAACCACCGGCTCCGCACAGAACATTAGTCCCATCATCAAAGGTGCCATAATATATGTACTAGTTTTTATCGCACGACGAGTCATGCTCTTAACTCGATCACGATGTTCTTGCTGCCCAGCCATTGACGGTAATAATACACTGTCAATTGAAGCATTTATATTCGTCACAATTACTTTAGGAAATTTATCCCCTTGGTTATAGTATGCTAAATCAGCCGATGTATAAATCTTTCCAATAATCAAATTACGCAAATTGTTATACACTGTATCTAATAGAGAAGACGCCAACAACTTCCATCCATAAGATAGCAAGCACTTTAATCGTTCCCACGAAAACATTTTCTTAGGTCTCCACTTTACTGTAATCCAAAGAATCAATGTATCGATTGCTGTATTTGATAATTGCTGTGCGACAATTGACCACACGCCGCACCCTGCATACGCCATACCAATCCCAAGAAATGCCGAGAAAATTGTTCCGCCCAAGGTCGCGAAGAAAAATCTCTTGAACATCATATTCCGTGAAACGTATGACTGTTGAATACCCTTCATGCCAGAAATAATAATCGTAAGACTGATCACACGGATAATTGATGTAAGAGATGTATCATTGTAAAACACTGCAATTATAGGTGCAACTACGAACATTACCGCATATAAAATCAAGCATACTGCAAAGTTAAAATAGAAAACTGAAGAAAAATCCAAGTCATCAGCATCTTTCTTTTGAATCAGTGCCGTTCCAAGTCCACTATCGACAAAGACCTGCATTATAGTAGTAAAAACCATCACCAATGACACTGTTCCAAAATCATTAGGTGTTAAAATACGTGCCAGAACAATTGATACAATCAAAGTTACAGCCTGGGCTCCACACCTTTCTGCAAAGCGCCACAAAAAATTAGTTAACGTTTTTCTTGTTTCATTCATCACATTTCACTCTCATATTAATTGTCATCCTTTCCAAAGTGCTTTCTTAACAGATCTTCTTTGCTTTTGGAATTTTAGCTAGTATAATGTGTCCTAGGATAGTAACTCGCTTTTTTAATTTCGTTTTTTTATAAAGCTCTGTAAGTTCTTTATCTTTATGTATACTGCTCATATCCCCACGCAAAACACAAACATCAAATTTCTTTTGGATTATTACCGGTTTCACGATTTTCTCTATTTCAGGCTTTTCATTTAACAAATGTTGTAACATATCCACTTCATTTTCTCTATGAGAAATTCTATTCGGGATACTAGAGATTCCTGTATTTTTGCTTGTCCATGATGTACCTGTAGATGCAAATCTATATACCGACATTTGTTGAGGAAAATATCGTATTTTTCCATTTATTGCCATCAAAATTGCTTTGGGGTAATCGCCAACTCCCTTCATGCAATTTAAAAAGCTATGTTCCTGAAAAGCAATCCCCTTCCTATACATGACCGAACTTGTATGGAAAACCCCCGTAACACCATCAACAACATTTTCCAACTGAATATCCTGCTCTTTTGTAACGTTAGAGTTAAAAGGTTTTTTCTTTCCTGTTTTCATATTGTAAAAAACCGAATTATGGACACACGCAGAGTAATCATTGTGACTTTCGAGAAAATCTATTTGTCTATCTATTTTTTTCTCATCTAACCAATAATCATCACCTTCACATGTGGCAATATAATCACCCTCAATATTTGGCAGTATAAACTGCTTTACAATATCGATACCTTTTGAGTACTGATTTTCTGTTTGCAAAATCGGCTCAATTATATCAGGATATTGATTTGCATATTCTTTTATTATGTACTGCGTATTGTCCGTAGACGCATCGTCATGAACTATAACTTTAAATCGATATTTTGTTTTCTGATGCAAAAAAGATTCTAGTGTTTGTCGAATATAGTTTTCATGATTATATGTTAAACAGTATACTGTTAGTTTAATCGCACTCATTCATCTTACTCCTATGTCAATCCTTCTTATATTCAACTTGTTTCCACATGTTACAAGAGAGTCTTCAGGAATGTCCTTATATATTATACACCCCGCTCCGATTACGCTATGATTGCCAATTGTAACACCAGGTAGAATGACACAATTACTTCCTATCCAACAATTTTTTCCAATATGAACCGGTTTTGCTTTAAATCCCTGATCAGCTATCGGTATATTCTCATCCACATAGCAGTGATTATGGTCATAAATTTTTACATTTTCACCAAAAATACAATAGTCCCCTATTACAATTGAACTCTTACAATTAATTGAGCAATAATTATTGAAAAAACATCTATTCCCAAAAATCACCTTTCCATTATCATCAATGACAATTTTAAATCCAGCACGGAATTTAATTATTCCATTAAACACGACTCTATCTCTATATCTTAGATCAAAATAAAAAATTTTCATTTTTCTTATAATAGATTCAGGTACGCTCCATATATTCATCCTTCATCCTCCTTTTGTAGAATTGATCAAGTTTGGAAGCTTCTACCCGTATATCAAATCCTCGTTGAGCAAAGCTCTCTTTATCAATTTGTCTATCCATTGCCAATAGTTTTTTTTATTTTTGTATTGATTACATCATTACTTTCATTCAAAGAAAAGAACTCCACATTCTGATTTATCTTTGTTTCATAAGCCACACGATCAGAAAACAAGCATGGTATTCCACACGCCTGAATTTCTACAGCCGCCAAACATAGTCCTCATAAAAAGATGGAAGCAGGAACAAATCCATCACTTGAATCACATTATATACATCATCAATGATGCCTGTAAAAATAACTTTATCTTTAAGTTTTTTTTCGGATACAATTCTAGTAATTTCTTGATATTTTTCTCCTCCACCCACTAGCAGAAGTACTGAATCTGGATTAATTTTATTGAATTTTCCAAATATGTCTATTATTCTTTCATGATTTTTTTGATAAGTAAATCTTCCCACATGGCCTAGCACTGTTGTTTCTTCATTTATTCCAAGCTTATTTCGTTGGATTTTTCTAGTTTCAGCATTGGGAGAATATTTATCTAACTCGATCGCATTATTTATTATTTGAAATTCCCGACAACCATATAAATATTTTCCTGCATTTTCTCCACATGCAAAATAATCAGTTGCCACTTTACATGATAAAAAAGATAGCAGTTTACTTTTGATTGTTATTTTTCCCGCCATATGTGAATGACTCACTCTGATTTTAATGCCACACAAACCGGCCACAAACAGAGGGAAGAAATTTGTCAATGTCATATGCGCATGTACAATATCATATTTTTGAGACTGCATTAATTTATACAATGCGCATATATTTCCTAATATGGATTCTGATTTGCTTGGAACCAGTACAATATTGAATCCTAGTTTTTCATACGATTCACGATATTTTTCAGAAGTTATATTTTGAGTAATAATATCTACAGCGTAATCATCTGGCATGTATTTCATATAATTTGCTATTACATTACACACGCCCCCAGCTAGTCCACTAACACAATATGCAATTTTTATCTTTTTATTTTCCATAGCATTTTCCTATCGTTTAGTTTTTCAATTTATATTTATTCTATTGCAAATATAATATCAAATATGGAATCGCATCAATTGCGCATAAAAATATACGGATATGTATTTCCGCCTCGTCTCAGGACATAATTAAACAGCCAAAAAGCCATGATAATTATGCCTACAATGAAATAGGATCCTATCGTTTTCTTCTTTCCAAGAGCAAATGGCAATCTTTGAACCAACATAGGTAAAAATATAATTTGAAATACATCAAAATAATATACAATCCGAACAATCCAAGGACTACCCATGAATACCATTAAAGAAAAGATTCCTGACATTGTCATATACATTTCCAATGTTAAGTTCTTGCTATTATATGCTATACACTTTCTGCCTTTCCATAATATTGCAATTAAGATAATAAGCCAATAGAGCAACCTTATGTATCGCCCTCCAACCTCTGTATCAGACGCATAATGAGAATACCGTTCAATCTGTAATAATCCAAACTTTGCAAATACATCTAATAGCACTTGATACGCAATAGCAGCACTAACACTACCTACGACAATCAAAGTTTTTGACAGTTTTTTTAGTAGTTTATTATTAAGCGCCCAGTTTATAGGATACAAAACCAATCCTACTATAGCTGTATTATGAAAAGTATATGCAACAATTATCGTTAAAACAAATTTAATTGGTTTATGATTTAAAATAAATCTATAGCCGAAGAAAACAATCATTATCGCCATAATTTGCCTTAAAATATTCAGCGACAGATTATAGTAAGAAAAGAAATAGACAAAAAACGCAAATGTTAGGCTTATCTCTTTTTTCAATGGTTTGACCGTGTAGTACACAATACACAATTGTATGAGTTGATATACAAAAAGAAACACATGAAAATTGTGTGTTACTCTTGAGACACAATAATTAATAAATGCATATCCTATTCCGACACTGTACTCATTCGCTTTTTCTAAAAATATTATCAGCGAGTTGTACTCACATGCTCTTTCAAACCAGCCCTTTCCATATAGCAGAACATCCCATCCGATAGTGAAGTCTCTTATCCCCGCCAAACAACTTGGCAATAATAGTGCCATCGCAACAAATATTCGTTTTATGCTTTTTTTTTGTGCTTTTTCTGAAATATGCAACAATAGCAGTGATATCACGAATGTTATAATGTACATGATTGCCCCTCTTTTCTTGGATTATTTTCCGTAGTCTCAACATATGCATCTTGCAGTATCTTTGCAGTTTCTCCCATATCAAATCCAGCAGTTACAACTTTACTGTTTCGTTCTATTCGCTCCTGAGTTGTACTCTGCTCATCGCATATTATTCCGGCAATTGCTTTATTATCTTCTTCCAATGAGAACCATTTGACATTGCTTGTTATGTCCGTTTCATCAGAAATCGTATTTGATAAATAAAGTGGCAATCCTGCACTCTGAGCTTCAATTGCCACAATTGGCAATCCTTCATATATCGATGGCATTACAAAAGCATCCATCGCCATCATCAAATCTGGAATATCTTTCCGAATTCCAAGAAACATTACATGTTTTGTCAGATTTCTTTCCTTGCAATAATTCTCAACCACATTTTTTTGTTCTCCATCTCCAACTAACAAAAGCACACTATTGCTATTCTTCCGAATATATTCTTCAAATATTTGTACCAATCGCTTTTGGTTTTTCTGCTCAGTAAATCTACCAACATTACCAATAGCAAATATATTTTCCGCTATTCCAAGCTCTTTTCTCTTAGCCATACGCCTTTGCAAATCATATTTGTAGGCATTGGTATTAATTCCATTCTTTAAAACAGTGAAGGTTTTATTTTTTCCGTATAGCCACTCGCCCGCAATCTGTGAACACGCAAAATGTTCATCCGAATATTTCCATAAAATATTTCTATTTAATATATGCAATAATTGAGTTGCTCCACCTATGCTTGGACTTGTATTATGCGAATGTACAAAGACTCTAATGTTTTTATGCTTATGCGCGACAATAAACGGCAGAATTACAGCAGCGGAATTTTTATGAATATGAATTATGTCATAACCGTATTCTATAACTGCATTCAGATCACGCATATATGCCAATGGGTTTTTGTACGATGAAACCCGATATATTTTCGCTCCGAGTTCTCTTAATTCCGATTCCATTGCCGGGCTATTCGATCTTGTCACAAAATCGAATTGTACACGTTCTCTATCTATTTGACTATAAAGATTAAAGAGGAAAGACTCAATTCCTCCCATATGAACATCGAGTTCCATGTGAAGGACCTTAACTTTCTCCATATCATCACCACCAATTATCCTAATATTCGATTAATTCCAACCTCTGTCTTTTCATCAGGAACGGGTTTTGTAACAATTGCACCCGCTCCACCAACGACGTTGTTTCCGACAGTTATATTGCCTATGATCTTTGCGACTGCTCCAATAAGCACATTGTTTCCAATCACTGGAGCCTTATTGTTTTTCAATGCATCAACACCGATTATAACTTGGTGCATTATTGTTCATTGCTCATCAATTGATGCTTTGTCTGACAAAACAATTCCTAGAAGATGGTGTGTTCTTAACCCCCATATTTGTTTCCAAAGGAATATGATTTTATTTGCTGTATGTCAATTTCATAACAAGGCGGAATAGGATACTAAAGACTTTTGCACATGTGCCATTGTATGTCATACAATAGTTTCCATATCGAAATATAAAAAAAGCATAGTTCTTTAGTTCTCCGTTACGTTCTAAATCTCTTTTCAGTTCAGATAACATAACCTTCGTATTATTCCACCTGCCTAGATGGTCGTTTTCTAGGTCTCACTTCGATTTTAAATCAAGCCGATTCAAATCTCTTTTGAATTTCAAATAGCACCCATTCAATAAAGTAGCAGCTACGACTGATATAAGATAAAATGGAAGCAGCGAAGGTGCCATCAGATTATTTAGAATAAACCCAACTTTCATATGAATCAAATACGTCCAATAGGCCGAACCACTTGCTATTGATAACAATGTCTTACAATTTTTGGGTTCTCTATTTGGAACAAGCATGGTAATATTAAAAACCATCTCACAAAATCCGATGCCTGCAAGCGTTGTTAGTACATCCTTTAACAATGGAATATTTTCTAACTTTATTGCGGCAACTGAACAGAGCAAAAAAAGCGTCACGCTTTGAAAAACAGACCTCAAATTATTATCTTTAAATCTGTCAGCATACAAGCCAAATATTAAAGCTCCAATAGATGTGTACCATTGACTGTCCGCACCTGCGATTTCTAGCACAATAAATATCATTGCTCCCATACTAGGTAGAATTAACCGCGGCCACTCATTAATTTCGACAATAAAAAACAATATGTAGAACACCATTATAAATGGCACATACCAAAGCACCCCGTCATTGCTTCCCATTAAAACTTGTTTCAGCGGATTAAATGCCCATGATTTATACATAAACATCGAAATTAAATTAGTTATCACATAGGGCAAATATACCGAGCCGATTTTATGAAACAGCCATCCCCCCCCGAAAACTTTTCCATTATTGATATCAGCCAAATATCCACTTAAAAATGCAAAAAGTGCAGCACCGAAGAACCCTTTAGATTTCAACCCGTTCAAGTGTGAAGTAGGCTCAAAGAATCTAAAATAATGTGCCACAACAACCATCGAGATTGCTATAATCTTTAGCACGCATACATCAATATATTTCAATTTGTCCTTCATTTTATTAACCTCACATGCCATCCTAAAAGTCAGTCTACTATTTCTCACATATTTTCAAACAACTTCCCGTGCTCATCTGATACCCTTCGAGCATTGAATCTGTTATGTACATCTTCTAATCCTTGTGCCACCAATTTATCTTTCAATTTCCTGTCCTGATAAATCCGTAGTACAGCCTCACTTGCACCAATAGCATCATCCACTTCAACAAGTAAGCCATTTTCTCCATCCCGGATTATATTCGGAATAGCATCCACACTGCTTGCTACAATCGGCTTACCCGCCATCATGTATTCAGGAAGTGCTAATCCAAATCCCTCCCAGCGGCTCAACAGGCATGCAACATCAAAAAGCTCCACATAGCTCATTGGGTTATCAACCCAACCTGTAATATGTAGACTATCTGAGAAACCATTATCCTCCGCATACTTTCTGATTTCGTCTTCCTGATTTCCATTGCCGACGATAATATAGTGTGCATTTGGAATTGCATCTTTTACCTTCTTTGCCATCTTAATAAACACATCTGGTGCTTTTTGTGGACTCATTCGTCCAACCATACCAACAACAAATGCGTCTTCTGGAATGCCCATGTCTTTCCTTTTAACTGCGCCATGTACTCCATTTTCATAGGCTTCGATGTCAACACCGTTGAAAATGACCTGCAATTTATCATCTTTGCAAATTCTCTTATTTAGTGCTGACTGTTTTTCTGCATCTGAAATGCAAATGATTTTGTCACAGAATGGTGCTGCAATCTTTTCAATAGCTGTGTACATTGCTTTTTTCTTCGCAGAGCATCGCATATTAAATGCCCACCCATGTGGGTTGTATACACAGTGATTCTTAAGACCAATATCTGCAACTCGAGCAATTGCTCCAGCTTTACTGGAGTGTGCATAGACAATATCAGGATTATATTTCTTTATCAGTGTTCTAACATCTTTAATTGCCTTTAGGTCGCTACCTCCAATGGCTCTTGTCATCTCTACCTTTTCAAATGAATCCACCAAATCTATGTAGTCTTCTTCATGGAAATCTTGTGAGCAAACCAATATATTCTCAAACTTCTCTTTGTCCAAATACTTGAGGAGCATTCGGATGTAGCGATCCACGCCACCAGCGGCTTGCGCCACATGCAATATTCTAATTTTATTCTTCCTCATCCCTCAAATACTCCTCGTCGTTTTTCTTCCGCAAATCTATGTACACATCTGCTATTCGCAGATGGTATTTTTCTCTAATTCCTCATGTGTTCATCACACGCGCCTAAGTATTCCCTTATGCTGTTATATCCAATTCCCCTGCAATCATATTTTCCTTGTTTTCCACTCCACAAAATATCCATCGAGTACACTCATCTCTACTCTATAACCGAATCAGAAAAAGAGCGTGCTTCGCCACTCGCCAACCGCCCTCCGGCAGCCCGCAATTCCGGCTTCGCTTACGCTCTTTCTATCCACCGCCCGATGCAGCGCGACACTCGTCACTCCACCGATTGGCTTCTTACATTACAGTATCTCAATCTCTTCCCGTGGGCAGATTACCTTTGTTGCCACGTCAAAGAGCTCCAGTTCGATCGTCCACTCATCCCGTTCCGGTTCTGCACAAAGCAACTTGCCGGTCATTCCTTCAAAGGCACCGCTAAGCACTTTGACCTGTCCTGGCTTTCCCCTGGGTGATGTTTGATGTTTCCGGATATTTTGTTGTTTCATCTGGTGAAATTCTTCCTGACTGACTCTGCGAACGGCTCCAAACCCCACTTCGACTGGGGTCATTCCGCCAAAGACCGGTATTTCCAGCTTGGCGATCCGCCTGTGTCTGTCCACCGTCTTGATACAGCCTTGGTAATGCTTCAGAGGACCGGAGGTGATACAAACCTTTTCGCCAATAAGAAATCCTTCGGAATATTGTACGATATGCCGGTCATCCATCATGTCCACCAGGAACTTCTGCTCCTGCCTGGTGATTGGAGAGATAACATCGGCATCGCGCAGGACTTTGGTGTACTGATGTACCTTCTTCAGACCTTCAAGCACCGGATCGATCCGATCCGTGTCTACAAATATGTATCCTGGAAATAAGGTCCTTTCTACATCATGCCACTCCTGCTTGAAGTGCTTCTTCGTAATATACTGAGGCACGAACATCTCGACATAGTCCGCCGGATCAATATACTGTCTGCATTGCTGCACGCACTTCTGCTCGGTTCCGGACATTGTATGAATGACATACCACATAATCCGGTCTCCTTCCTCCCTATTTTACAATAGTACGACATAATATGTATTATGTCTACTTATTAAACACTAAAACGATAACATACTTAACTGGAATTTGCAACACTTTTTCTGCCGAATAGCACATAATTGAACAATGTGCACAAAAAAAGAAAGAGTCTCTCCCACGAAACTCTCTTCTTTTAAAATCAAGCGGGCAAGCCCACTTCAGCTCCCCCCTCTCACTCATAAGGGGCTTGCAACACTTTGCGCGGCACTGGCAATATGCCAATCTACCTGCATAGCTGCTGTATGGGATGTGCCTCATTATCCGTCAAAATGCCATATTTTTCATCGGATACCTGTAACGTTTCAACAAATTCGTCCATATATTTTTCACGCATATTGAACGAACTGCTTTTATTGCCCGGCATATCTGCCATTATTTTATTGTCATTTTGTTGATTTATACAATGGATTTTTATGATTTCACATGCTATAATCGCTTTCAATTCAGACAAAGTGAGGTGATTGCTGTGAATCTTTACGAATACGATCCCGAAGAACACCATTGCATGCAGGAGCGGGACAGGGCAATACTGAGAGCGCAGATTGCCTTTTCTCAGGCAGCTGCAATGCAACACAAAGCCAAACAGGCTCGAGCCGAGGCAAAGCAGGCTCAGATGAATGCCAAGATGGCTCAGATCGAAGTTGAACAGGCTCAGATTAAGCTGGCTCAAGTTCAAATGACCCTGTCAGTTTCAAAAACAATAGCTGCGCTTCGCTCCATGGGCTGTGACGACTCCTTTATCTGCACGAAGCTCCGCGAGATTTATCAGATTTCCAAGTCGGAAGCACGAAGCTATCTAACGGAGCAAGGATAAACTCCCCCCTATGGAACAACTGCGCCCCGCCATCCTAGAAAGCTATGGATTACTGTTTTCCTGTACTTCCAAAGCCTCCTCTGTCTTTTCCGGCCAGCTTGTCCACCTCGTCAAATTGAATCTGAGGCTGATTTTTCATAATACGGAACTGACAGATCCTGTCATTGACATGAATCTCGGTGTCCCGCATAGCGATCACCGGCATTCTCCACATATCATTATCACCGCAGTAAGAGCCATCGACAATGCCACAGTGATTTGCCTGAATGACTCCGAAGTTCTTGTATGTGCTGCTGCGCGGTACGATATGTGCCTCGTATCCTTGCGGAAGCTCCATTGCCACTCCCAGAGGGATCAGAGCAAAATCTCCCGCCTTCAGTATCACGTCCTCCGATGCGCGCAGATCGATCCAGTCGGACTTTCCATCAATATACTCCAGTTTATCAATCTTGTCTGTAAAATATTTAATCTTTATTGTTTCCATTGGTATCAATTTTCCTTTCTCGTAACCTACAAAATGATTACAGGCTTTCTTTTCTGCTATTTTAACCCGAACTTCGTGATATGTCAAAATCCCTCATTCACCTCTCTTTCTTTTCGCCATACTATAAAGAGTAGATTCTTTTTATATGGAGGAGTAGTATGTCTAAATTATATGCCATGCAGCAGGACCTCCCGGATACCGGAAGGCTGCTTGTAAATGTCAGTTCGATGATCAGCTCGCGCGCCGTGTCGGGAGCCACGGTACAGATTACGGACAGCAATGAACCGGAGGATGTGATTGATGAGCTTTCCACGGATTCCAATGGTCAGACCGATACCATTGATCTGCCGGCACCGCCGCTCGAATACAGCCTTGAGCCGGAAGCCGCACAGCCTTATTCTGTATTTAACTTAAAGATTACCGCTCCCGGCTTTGAACCGACAGTGATCTCCGGAGCGGAAATCTTGTCAGGGCAGACGGCACTGCAGAATATTTCCCTGATTCCGCAGTTTGAGGCGCCGAATGATAACAGCGTGATTTATGTAATTCCACCACACACCTTGTACGGCGATTACCCGCCGAAGATTCCGGAGAGTGAGGTCAAGGATGTCAGCGAAACGGGTGAGATCGTATTAAGTCGTGTGGTAATCCCCTCTGGTGTGTGATAAAAGAATACGGCGTACCCCGGATGCCTCCCAGGTCTGTCGCTGTTTCTCACCATACTCAAACCGATACACCTCACCGGTCCTCCGGTAATGTTCCGGTGTATTGACCCCGTTTTGCTCCAGCCACCCCGCGATCTGCCGATAACTCATCCCCTGCTGCCGCCTTTCTGCCATCTGCTTGATCACCTCATACGCCGGCGGATCCTTTTCAAGCCCCCTTCTTCCATCGCAGTAAATAATCTGCCAGCCATAGGGCGCTCTGCTCCCCAGATAGCATCCACGCTCTCTCTGCTGTTGTTTGACAAGACGTACCCTTCTTCCGATATCCTTTGCATACCATTCGTTCATAAGATTTTTCAGATTACCGGCGAGGCTTCCCGGCATCTCGCGCCCACTGTCGTATCCATCGCTGACACAGACTACGCGCACTCCCATCAGCGGGAAAATTTTCTCAAGATATTCACCGGTTCGCAGATAATCTCTGCCAATCCGGGAAGCATCCTTACACACAATACAGTTGATCTTCCCCTCCTGTGCATCTTCAAGCATCCGCTGAAACTGCGGGCGGCGAAATGTGGTTCCACTGCAACCGCTGTCCACATAAATATCCTGAAGTCTGCAACGATCCGCTACGCAAATTCCTTCTTCCTTTTGTTTTTCACTCAAGCTTTCGCACCGTATTTTTTTCTGAGCCAGCTTGGCGTTCTGCTCTTCCAGCCATTGCTTCGCCAGTCGGATCTGATTCTGTATGCTGTTGTCCTTGGCAGTGCCATGCTCTACGGACAAGCGGGCGTAAATTCCAACCAGATACTCCATTCTCTCCCCACCTTTCTTATCACTCCGGATCTATTTGTTATTCTATCCTCAGCCCGTTCCGTCTGTCGGATCACATTTATTATTCTTTCATTTCCGATTAGTTCCATCTGTCAGATTGCACTTATTATTCTTTCATGTCCACCTGCTGGGTTGCATTTACTTTCCTTGCCTCTCCAGCCCTCCCCCCCTGCCGAACCACATGAATTTCCTCTACAAACAAAGCCACCCACAACCGTTTCACCATGGCTCATGATCGGCAATTCCACAGGAAAGCTGTGTCATCTTTTGCTGCAGCCATTTCTGTGCCGTTTCCTGCTCCTTTGCATTCAGACCATATCCGGCAAACGGCACACAAAACACATTTCCTTTCTGACAACGGATCCGTTTCGTCTGAAGCTTTCTGACCCGCTCGCAAACCCACTTCGGAATGATTGCCGGGAGCACACCATCTACACAGATCCACTTCTCCTTCGGAAGTGCAACGCGTTTTTGAAGCTTGTAGCTGAGCTTCTGATCTTTTCCCTGAATCATTACACCTGTATACATGGAATTGGAAAGGATCCGGCGCACGGTCTGCGGTGTCCAGAGTTTTTCCTGCCGTCCGTTGTTTTCCGGAACAAACCCGGAATGATAATGACTTCCCTGCATTTTTTTATATTCATACGGGCTTTTGATCTGTCCCATATTCAGGACACCGGCAATATTTTCTGCCGCCATGCCGCCAAGCCGCAGCAGATAAATGATGCGGACAATTTTCGCCGCCTCCGGATCAATGACGAGCACATGCGCATCCACGCTGCTTTTCTGATATCCATAGCAGGCAAATGCACCGATATACTCCCCCATCATCCGCTTTGTTCGCTGCTGCCACCGCACCTTTCTGGAAATATCTCTGCAATACGCATCATTCATCAGACTCATGACCGGCATCAGCAGGGAATCCTCCATAAAACCGGCATCGTAACTGTCATAATGATCTGCCACGGCGATCAGGCGGATTCCCAGCCGTGGCAGAATCTCCCGCAGCAAATAGCCTGTCTGAATATATTCTCTTCCAAGACGCGACAAGTCCTTGCACAGGATACAGTCAAATTCTCTTCTCTGTGCAGCGCCCATCATTGTCTGAAATCCGGGACGTTCGTAGTGGCTGCCGCTGATACCGTCATCGATCCACTCACCGACACATTCCATCTGTTCCTGCTCTTTCATATACTGTAATAACAGCATGCGCTGGCTCTGAATGCTGTTACTCTCTCCTTCGCCATCCTCTCTGGACAGACGCAGGTATAAGGCGCACCGGATCATTTTTTCCCCTCCTGTGCCATCTGTGCAAGACTGCGATACAAAATGCTATTGCATGCCTCCTGATACAACGCATAGGCTTCCTCCATATCAAGTCCGTCTGTGTCATAAGAGACATAGACGTCGTATCCCTCGAAATTGCCCTCAAAGACAGCATCCTCATATTGATTCTCTTCTTTCATTCCAATCCGATATCCTTTTACCAATATCATTATATTGTATCCATCAAAGATCAGGTGTAGAACAAAAAAGGTATGTCCCAAAATTAGGACATACCTATTGATTGAAATTTCATATTATATATTTCTGTCATCATTTACCAAGAAATGCTGCCACCTCATCCCATGCCTTTCTCGACTCCGCCAGCTTATCCATGCTGAGCTGGAATACATGAAACATGTCCTGATACACAGTCAGTGTCACATCACAGCCTGCCTCCTTCGCCTTCTGCGCCGCAAGGACAGAATCGCTCAGAAGCATTTCCAGACTTCCCACCTGGAACAGCATTGGCGGAAGCCTGTGAAAATCTCCGAACAACGGAGAAATATACGGAAGCTTCGGATCCTGTGTGCCGGCATATTCGCCGTTGTAGATCATGCTCTCCCTTGTATTGCCAAAAAGAGGATCATTCTCATAATTCTCCTGATAGGAAGGCCCCGATGCGGTCAGATCTGTCCACGGCGACATCATCACAAGCTTCTTGGGAAGCGGCATACTCTGATCGCGCAGATACATGGCAAGTGCCAATACGAGTCCGCCACCCGCCGAATCTCCGGCGAGAATGATGCGATCCCCGCTAAAGCCTGAGTACAAAAGCCAGCGGTATGCCTCGATGGCATCCTGAAATGCCGCCGGATACGGATGCTGTGGTGCCACGCGATAATCGACCGACAGCACGCGGTACTGATCGATCTTACTGTAGCGGACAGCGAAATCCCGGTACGCATTCCGGATCTTTGCAATATAACCGCCGCCGTGAAGCTGCAGCACAACCTCTCCATTGTCGGCAGCCTTCGGCGTGAGAAGCTCCATTTCAAACTGTCGCATATGAATAGGCAGATTCAGATACTCGTCCGGGCAGTGCCATGGCGGCTCGACCAGATTTTTGCGAAGTGTTCCGTCCTGAATCTTTGGTCCCAGCATTTTCTGGGAAGTAAAGAAACGAATCATATCAGTGACAATCTTTCCTTTTACGCTCATGCATCCTCCTTTGTATTATAAATGAAATTTGCGGCGAACCTCATTTTCCGCTTTCCGCCCGCCTAAGATCATCGTCATCACCCACAGTGTCAGATACGTTCCAAACACGATCCACGAAAGGATCCGATTGCCGCCTCTGCCTACAACCGAATAGATCAGATATCCAAGACTGAAAAGCACCATAAATATCTGCATCGTCAGATAATTCTGCCAGTTGGCGAAATTCACGATCATGCAGACCAGAATGATCACAGCAAGCGCAAGCAGCACGCAGGGGAGTCCGTATCTGATCGACCAGCCCTGAAAGCCCAGAGAATAATCAATACCCGCCAGCAGAACAAATACAGCAGCAGCCTGAAAATAAATCTTTACAATATGTCCCTTGCGGCGGCTTAACATCTGCCACAAACTTGATAAAATATATGCGGCTGCCACTCCGGTGATCAAAGACCAGCGCACGCCCGGTGAAAAAAGCCTGTTCAGGAACAAAAACAATGCTTCCAAAATGACACAGATATATGTGGCGATCCAGAAAATCTGACGGCGCACTCTGTGCTTTGCCGCAATATCCGGAAAGCTGTCCTCCTCTGTATCACGCTCCCCGTTCTTCGGCTCTTCCCGATGAAGAACACTGTTACACAGTGGGCACACCTCCCGATTTCCCAGAACTTCAATGCCACATCGTTTACAACACTTCACAGTCTCACCTCTTTTCTTACAGATTGCTCTCTACTGCAGGCTGTATGCCATCCTCTGCCAATGTCCGGAAAAACCGTTTCTGTACAGAGACGTCTTTTAGAATCGAACTGAAGGTAATTACCATCTCTCCCCCGTAAGAGCAGATCGTCATCTTTGTATTCTGGCCCTGCGAAACGGACAGGATTGCCGAGAAATGCCGGATATACGGCTGGTATTCCTCACCCACCTTCAGCACGCCTAAATTGGTCAGTGTCGTTGTCGTTGCTCTGGCGCTGACCTGATAAACCCACTGCATCACGATTTTTTTCAGAATAAGTGGTACGGCACGCAACATGAGATTCTTCTGATTGGACACATTATATGAAAACAGCTTTTCCAGATTCTCCTTGTTGATCTGTGCCCGCAATGACTCCACAATTATATGCTCGATCTCATCTCTCGAATAGTCCTCATGATCCGGCTCGAAGGCTGCACTAACCATTCCGAAAAAGTTTCTCGTCGTGATCGATTCAAAATATGGTCTTAAATTTACCGGAACACACAGCACCAGCGGCTTGTCTGACACCGCGCCGTGAAGGCATTCCCTGTAGATGCTGTAGGCATACACGCCTGCGAGATACTCGTTGATACTCACACTGCGCTCATGGGCTGCTCTTTTGACCTGATCAAGAGGAAGATATCCCTGGATCACCCCAAACGCTCCGTCCTTAAGCTTCTCACCCTTCATATGAAATGCCGGCTTGGACTTGTAACCCTTTGGCTGCCCCTTTCGGAAGTTCTTCAGATAACTGTCCTCCGTGTTAAGCGATGTCTGCTCCGACAAATGATCACCAACCTGACTGCAAAGCTCCGGATGCGCCAGACGCAGATACTGACAGGCTAATTCCTTCAAAAATGTCACGCCGCCCATGCCATCTGCCAGCACATGAAACACCTCAAGATTGATACGTCTTTTATAGTAGCTGACACGGAACAGATACTGGTTATTTAACTGCGGCTCCATCTTGCGGCAGGGATACTCGGTTTCCTTTTCCACGCGCGGCGCCGGCTTGCGGTTCGTCTCAAAATAATACCAGAATGCCCCGGTTCGAAGCCGAACATTCATCAGATCAAACAAAGGCAGGAGCTTGTCCAGTGCCTGCTGTAAAATCACCGGATCAACTTTCTCCTCCAAGGTCAGAGATAGACGATAGACATTGGTCATCCGTTCCGTTGCGATCACCGGAAACAGATTTGCCGTATTGTCAAGTCTCGACCATTTTAATTCCCTGCGGGATAATTGTTCCTTCATAATATTCCCCCGTTCTCTATCGCACTCCATCCCCCGAATATGTAATCGTGCATGACGGTCCGCCAAGCGACTCCGGAGCGCAGAACTATTATGTAAAATATAAGGATTACATCAAAAATGTTGCATCCAGCGAAATCTATGCCACCTGGCCGGAAGAAACGCTGCTTGCCAATATTCTGGCAATACAGTCCATAACATTAAACCGTGTTTATACGGAATGGTACCGCAATCGTGGATACGATTTCACGATCACCAGCTCAACCGCCTACGACCAGAAGTTTATACCCGGCCGCAATATCTTTGAAAGCATCTCTCAGGCAGTTGATACGATATTTTCCAATTATATATCGAGACCAAATATTACGCAACCTCTTTTCACGCAATATTGCGACGGAAAACGCGTTTCCTGTCCGCGCTGGATGCGCCAGTGGGAATCCAAAACACTGGGAGATCAGGGTTATTCGGCGATCGAGATCCTGCGGCGCTTCTATGGAGATTCAGTCTTTATCAATTCGTCAGAGGAAATTTCCGGAATTCCTGCCTCATGGCCGGGCTACGATCTGACGATCGGCTCAACCGGTGAGAAGGTGCGCCAGCTCCAGAATCAGTTAAACACCATTTCCAAAGGCTATCCGCTGATCCCGAAGATCGCTGCGGACGGTGTTTACGGCGAGGATACCGCCAATGCCGTAAAAATCTTCCAGAAGGTCTTTCATCTGCCACAGACCGGTGTTGTCGACTATCCGACCTGGTACCGCATCAGCGATATCTATGTCGGTGTCTCCCGGATTGCGGAGCTGTCCTAGCCGGATACAATATATGTTTTACAATCCCTGATATCATAATGTATAAATTAACCCGGAGCTTCCTCCGGGTTATCTTATGTCGATCTCATATCCAATTTACACGCTGTTATACCGGCTCCTCTCCCATCTGGGAAGAAATATCCTCCAGTGCCTCATCTCCGCAGATAATCGGAAGTACCTGCTGGTGATTGAACAGATCTACCTCATCCCAACTTCCGCCATCCTCGCCGTCAAGCGTCCACTGTACCTCATCATCACTGACAATGTGAAGATGCCGGCTGCTGCATCGAAACATCTTTGTCGCATCCAGATGCTTGGTAAGAAGGGCATTGAGCACCTCCTGCAGCTCCAGTGCATTTTTTAGATCGCGGATGAAAAGCACCTCAAACAGACCGTCATCCATCTTGATGTCTTCCTTCTGATATGCCTTGTATCCTGCCACGGACACGGAATTACTGACAAGTCCCAGTACAAAATCACCCTCCACCACACCGTCATCGTAAGTGATCCGCATATGATGCGGCTTGATCTCTGCCAGATGCTTCAGTCCCTCTATGAAATAAGCGGTTTTCCCAAGCATGTTCTTCCATTCCTGCGGCGTTGTGTAGGACACCTCGGTAAATGCACCAAAGCCTGCCACATAAGTGAAAAACTTGTCATTAAAGGAACCCAGATCACAGCGGAATACCTTTCCCTGTGTCACCAGCTCTGCCGCATGACGCATAATCTTCGGTATCCTTAAGCTGGAGGCAAAATCGTTGACCGTGCCTGCCGGAATATAACCGCAGATCGGCTTCTCATGAAGACGCATCATGCCATTTGCCACCTCATTCATTGTGCCGTCTCCCCCGGAACAGACAACATAATCATATCGGGAGCCGTACTCAATCACTGCGTTTTTCGCATCATTCTGCCGGTTTGTTGCCATCAGTGTCACAATGAAATCTGCCTCACAGAACACCTGGATGATGTCTGCCAGCTTATTCCTGATCTGCTCCTTACCTGCCATGGGATTGTAAATGAATAACAATGTTTTGCGCAGTCTTGGCTGCTCGCCATCATAATGCTTGTCCATATACTCACCATATCCTTTCTGTATCATTACTTTATGAACATGGCATCTCCAAAGGAAAAGAAGCGATATCTCATCTCTACGGCTTCCCTGTAAGCTGCCATTATATTTTCCTTGCCTGCCAGTGCGGAAACCAGCATCAGAAGCGTTGACTCCGGCAGATGAAAGTTCGTGATCAGACAGTCCAATACCTTAAACTGATATCCCGGATAAATGAAAATATCCGTATCCCCCTCTGTGGCATGCACGATTCCCTGATCATCCGCAGCTGACTCAATCGTACGGCAGCTTGTCGTGCCGACACAGATCACTCTGCCACCCTGCTTCTTCGTCTCATTAATGATGTCCGCCGCTTCCTCAGACACATGATAAAACTCCGTGTGCATATGATGTTCGGTCACATCCTCCACCTTGACCGGTCGAAAGGTTCCAAGTCCGACATGAAGCGTGACTCTGGCAATCTTAACCCCCTTTGCCTGAATCTGCTCAAGCAGCTCCTCCGTAAAATGAAGACCTGCCGTCGGTGCAGCCGCCGATCCCTCGTACTTGGCATATACCGTCTGATAACGGTTCTTATCCTTGAGCTGATGCGTGATATACGGAGGCAGCGGCATCTGTCCGAGCTGATCGAGGATTTCCTCAAAAATGCCTCATACTCAAACCGGATCAGACGGTTGCCCTCGTCCACAACCTCCTGCACCTCGGCGTGCAAAAGTCCGCCGCCGAAGGATAAACGCATCCCCGGTCTTGCCTTCTTACCGGGCTTTACCAGTGTCTCCCAGACGTTGTCCGATCTGCGCTTCAAAAGCAGAACCTCGACCTTGCCGCCGGTCCCCTCACGCTCTCCGATCAGACGAGCCGGGATGACCTTAGTATTGTTGATCACAAGGCAGTCTCCCTCGTGAAGATAATCGATAATATCATGAAAGATCTTGTGTGTCCTCTCCCCGGTCTCCTTATCGAGGATCAGAAGTCTGGAGGAATCTCTCTGCTCCAGTGGATCCTGCGCGATCAGCTCCTGAGGGAGGTCATAATCAAAATCTGCTGTCTTCATATCTGTACTTCCTTTCCACCATCGTATATCTATAGATAATACTATTTCTGCCTCAAAAAATCCAGCCTTTTGTAAACATTGGGTAAATTCTTTTGAAGGTACTGTAAAATGTCGAATTATCCGCCAAAAACGCTAGTTATTTTCCCGAAAATAACGTACAATAATAACAGGTGGCATTTTACCCCGAATCTGCTTTTCAGGGACAATTCCATCATTATTACATTACGACCGGCAAGGAGGATTTCAGATATGGCAGTCACTACCTTTGCAGCGATCGACGTGGGTTCCCACGAGACATCCCTGCGTATCTATGAAGTATCCAAAAAGTTCGGGATCCGCGAACTGGACTATGTCCATCATACCGCCCGTCTTGGATATGAAACCTACTCAACGAAACATATCAGCTATCATTCCATTGATAAGCTTTGTACCATATTAAACGGCTTTAAGGAGAAGATGAAAGAATACGGCATCTCCGATTACATGATCGCCAGCACCAGTGCCCTTCGCGAGGCAGACAACAATCTGATCGTGCTGGATCAGGTGCGTCAGCGCACGGGCTTTAGGATCAAGATCCTAAGCAACTCCGAGCAGCGTTATCTTTGCTACAAATCCATCGCCTTTAAGGAGAATTCCTTTCATCGTCTGATCCAGAAGGGTACTCTTTTGGTCGATGTCGGTGGCGGCAGTATGCAGCTTTCCCTCTTCGACAAGAATAATCTGATCTGCACACAGAATATACTGCTTGGCTCTCTTCGTATTCAGGAGTTTTTACAGGATATGCAGAAGCACACCGACAACTATCAGAATCTGGTGTACGAATATATTTCCAATGATCTTCATACATTTTCCGAGCTGTATCTGAAGGATCACAAGATCAAGAATATCATTGCGGTCGGCAATCAGCTCAGAACCTTTGTGAAATATCTCACTGTCCATAATTTCGGACACCTGCAGCCGACAGACAGCAAGGGCAAGAAGAAGGATTCTGTCAGCCGTCAGGAATATGATGAATTTTACGAGGCGATCTCGTCCCAGCACCCGGAGGATCTGGCAAAGGAATTAAATACCTCTGTCGATCAGGCATCTCTCCTGCTTCCGACAGCGATGATCTATCATAATATTTTTGAGGAGACCGGTGCGGAGCAGATGTGGCTGTCCGGTATCACTCTCTGTGAAGGCATGGCTGCCGACTTTGCGGAGCGTAAGGAACGTATCTCTCCGGCACATAGCTTTCTGGAGGATATCATTCATACGGCACGAAGCACGGCAGCACGCTATGATTACAGCCGGAATCACTGCGAATATGTGGAAAATGCGGCACTGAAGATTTTCGATGCGGTCAAGCGCCAGCAGAACATGACAAAGCATGACCGCCTGCTTCTGCAGATTGCTGTCATCCTGCACAACTGCGGCAGCTTTATCAATCTGAACGAGGTCGGCGAAAACTCCTACAAGATCATTATGTCGACCGAGCTGATCGGCATTTCCCACAAGGAGCGTATGATCGTTGCTACGGCTGTCCGGTATCTGCGGGATTATTTTCCGGAATACAGCGAACTGCAGGATGGCTTTGATAAGGAGGATTATGTGCGTATTGCGAAGCTCAATGCGATCCTGCGTCTTGCAGATGCCATGGATCGAAGCCACAAGCAGAAGTTTACAGCGATCACGACGTCCCTTCGCCGCCAGACACTAACGATCACCGGCTCGACCTTATATGACATCACACTGGAACAGGGAATTTTCCGGAATCACTCCGACTTTTTCGAGGAGGTATTCGGTATCCAGCCGATCCTCAAGCAGAAAAAGACAATGACACCGAAGCATACAGATTCCACCAAAGCAAAGAACGGAGGCAACCATGAATAAATCGATTTATTTAAAACCACAATATTTCTACAATAGAGAATTAAGCTGGCTCTCCTTTGATTATCGTATTCTGGGAGAGGCGCAGGATAAGACGATTCCTCTTCTGGACCGATTGAAATTCCTGAGTATTACCGCATCCAATCTGGATGAATTTTATATGGTGCGTGTGGCATCCCTAAAGGATATGGTGCACGCTGAGTACGACAAAAAGGACATTGCCGGTATGACTCCTTCCAAACAGTTAGAGGAGATCAGCAAGGTTACCCATGAATTTATGAGGGATCAGTACCGTACCTACAATAACAGCCTGATCCCAGCTCTCAAAAAAGAGGGCATTGCCATCCTCTCCCATCATGAGGATCTGAGCCATAAGCAGGCAAAATTCGTGGATAATTATTTTAAATCCGAGGTTTATCCGGTGCTGACGCCGATGGCAGTGGATTCTTCAAGACCTTTCCCTCTGATCCGCAACCGTTCCTTAAATATCGGTGCGATCCTCAAGATGAAAACAACAGATAGCGATCACTCCGGAAACGGTCATTTCCGGGAGCTTTACATCACCCACAACAACTCCAAAAAGGACGGCACTGCCGATACGGATTTTGCGACGGTTCAGGTTCCTTCCGGTCTGCCACGCGTGGTTGAGATTCCATCCGAGGAGGGCTTTGACCGCACTTATATCATGCTGGAACAGATCATTGAGCGCAATATCCACCGCCTTTTTATGAATTACGAGGTATTATGCGCATTTCCATACCGTGTCATGAGAAATGCCGATCTGACGATCGAGGAGGATGAGGCCGCCGATCTCTTAATGGAGATTGAGAAACAGATCAAGCGCCGCCAGTGGGGCGAGGCGATCCGTCTGCAGGTTGAGGAAGGCATGGACAAAAAGCTGTTAAAGGTTCTCAAAAAGGAGCTCCATATTAAGGAAGACGATATCTTCCATATCAACGGGCCACTCGACCTTACCTTCCTTATGAAGCTTTCCGGCATGGAGGGCTACGATGAGCTTAAAGTACCGAAATACACACCACAGCAGCCAAAATGGCTGAACAGTGAGGAGAACCTTTTCACTCAGATCCGCAATCACGATGTGCTTTTGCATCACCCATATGAGAGCTTTGATCCGGTAGTCAATTTCGTCCGGGAAGCTGCGAAGGATCCGGATGTACTGGCGATCAAACAGACACTGTACCGTGTCAGCAGCCACTCTCCGATCATCGCTTCGCTTGCTGCAGCTGCCGAGAACGGCAAGCAGGTTACGGTTCTTGTCGAGTTGAAGGCACGTTTCGATGAGGAAAATAATATTATCTGGGCGAGAAAGCTGGAGCAGGCAGGCTGCCATGTTATCTATGGTCTTGTCGGCTTAAAGACACACAGCAAGATCACACTGGTTGTACGACGCGAGGAGGACGGTATCCGCCGTTATGTTCATCTCGGAACCGGAAACTATAACGATAGTACCGCAAAACTTTATACCGATATGGGACTTCTCACCTGCAACAAGGCGATCGGCGAGGATGCAACGGCTGTCTTTAACATGCTCTCCGGTTATTCTGAGCCTGCCGTCTGGAACAAGCTTGCCGTTGCACCGCTGTGGCTGCGCGACCGCTTCACTGAGATGATCGAACGTGAGACAGAGTTTGCCAAAGCCGGTAAGAAAGCATTTATCAAAGCGAAAATGAACTCCCTGTGTGATGCAAAGATCATCGCTTCTCTCTATGAGCTTCCGCCGCCGGTGTTCAGATTGATCTGGTTGTCCGTGGTATCTGCTGTTTAAAGACCGGAATCCCGGGTGTCAGCGAGAATATCCATGTCCGCTCGATCGTCGGTGATTTTCTGGAGCACAGCCGTATCTTCTATTTCCATAATAACGGACATGAGGAGGTCTATATGGGAAGTGCCGACTGGATGCCTCGAAATCTGGATAAGCGTGTGGAGATCTTGTTCCCTGTGGAGGACGAGACACTGAAGTCTGAGGTGATCCATATCCTTACTATCCAGCTTCAGGATACGTTGAAGGCACATATCATGCAACCGGACGGCACCTACCGCAAGCAGGATCTGCGCGGCAAGAAAAAGCTCTGTGCGCAGGATTATTTCCGTCAGGAAGCCATGAAAAATGCAAGCCAGAGGAAGAAGGAACAGAATGCCCGCCGCACATTTGAACCGATGACGGCGGAAAGCGAAGAATAACAATTTATTCGTCACTATGTACGGGGGACTTCCAACAAACCACAGACCGCCGCAAAATCAGCGGCTTTCGTCCGCACAACCCGCGGACTTCCGTCTGAGGTTGTTGGAAGCCCCAGCCTATACGGCTGATATCTAAACAAAGAGGGATGGTTACACAAGCAAACGCTTGCGTCCATCCCTCTTTGTTCATCTATCCCGTACATAGTCACTTTACTACATGAAGTCGAGGAGTGACATCTGATTGGTGTGTGGCATATCGCCAAGCAGACCAAGCTCTGCCATGGTGTCGACTGTGGTTGCACTGACTTTACAGCGGTTTTTGAAGTCCTCCCTGGAGAGGAATTTTCCTTTCTGCGCTTCTGCTTCGATCATCTCCGCCGCCACGGTGCCAAGTCCGTCGATGGATGAGAAAGACGGCATAAGCTTATTATCGATGATCTGAAAACGGGTTGCCTTTGACTGATAGAGATCGATCTTGACAAACTGAAAACCTCTTGCATACATCTCCTGCACGATCTTCATATCTTCCAAAGTGGACTTCTCTTTATCGGTCAGGCTGTCGGACCGTTTGTTGTAATCAGCCATGTAGTATTCCAGCCTCTCCTTGCCAAGGCACATTAACTCATAGTTAAAGGCGGTCGCGCGGATACTGAAATATGCCGCATAATAGGCAAGCGGGCGGTGTACCTTAAACCACGCCACGCGCATCGCCATCATAATATACGCAGCCGCATGTGCCTTCGGGAACATGTACTTAATACGCTGACAGGATTCAATATACCAGTCCGGCACATCGCACGCCTTCATATCGGCAATCATACTGTCGTCGAGACCCTTTCCCTTACGCACGCTCTCCATGATCTTGAAGGAACGCTCATTCTCGACACCCATACGGATCAGATATGTCATAATATCATCACGGGTACAGATTGCCGTAGACAGTGTACAATAGCCCTGCGAAATGAAATATTCCGCATTGTCCTGCCATACATTCGTTCCATGCGACAGACCGGAAATACGCACCAGATCAGAGAAGCTCTTCGGCTTCGTCTGCTCAAGCATGTTCATTACGAAATGGGTGCCAAGCTCCGGAAGTCCGAGACTTCCCAGCTTACAGCCTCCAATGTCCTCCGGCGTAATGCCGAGAGCCCGCGGTGACTCAAACAGTGACAGCACATCCTGATCATCCATACGGATCGCTGCCGCATCCACATCGGTCAGATCCTCCAGCATTCGGATCATTGTCGGATCCTGATGTCCCAGAATATCAAGTTTCAAAAGGTTCGAATCAATCTTATGGTAATCGAAATGGGTCGTGATGGTTCTTGTCTTCATATCATTGGCAGGATGCTGCACCGGCGTGAAGGTGTAAATTTCCTCGCCTACCGGCAGAACAACGATTCCACCCGGATGCTGTCCGGTCGAACGTCTGACACCGACACAGCCGCTGGCGATACGCTCGATCTCCGCTGTTCTCTTTGACTCTCCGTGCTCCTCGTAATACTTCTTGACATAGCCAAATGCAGTCTTCTCCGCCATCGTTCCGACGGTTCCGGCACGGAAGGTCTGACCGGCACCGAAAATAACCTCGGTATAATCATGTGCGTTACTCTGATACTCACTGGAGAAGTTCAGATCGATATCCGGCTCCTTATTACCTTTAAATCCAAGGAAGGTCTCAAACGGGATGTCGTGTCCATCCTTGATCAGCATCTCCCCGCAGACCGGACATTTCTTATCCGGCATATCACAGGCGGAAGAACCGGCATATGC
Organism: Roseburia sp. AM59-24XD; assembly: GCF_003478445.1. Classification (GTDB taxonomy): domain Bacteria; phylum Bacillota; class Clostridia; order Lachnospirales; family Lachnospiraceae; genus Jutongia. The sequence goes on along the minus strand of NZ_QUET01000005.1, from coordinate 109,724 downwards.
CCGCACCTCCTCGGAATCAAAATCATAATAATGACATTTGCCGCAGTAATAATGTGCCGGCAGCGGGTTGATCTCACTGATTCCCGCCATGGTCGCAACAAAGGAGGATCCAACGGAGCCTCGGGAACCTACCAGATATCCGTCCTCCACCGACTTCCACACAAGCTTCTGCGCAATAATATACATAACGGCGTATCCATTGCTGATAATGGAATTAAGCTCTCTTTCTAGACGCTCTGTTACGATCTCCGGCAGATCCTCTCCATACATGGAATGTGCCTTATTGTAACAGATATCACGCAGATCCTGATCGGAATTTTCGATCTCCGGCGGACATTTTCTCGGACTGCACGGATGAATATAATCGATCATGTCTGCGATCAGATTTGTGTTAGTGATCACAACCTCCTCTGCCTTTGCTGCGCCAAGATACTGAAATTCAGACAACATCTCCTCCGTTGTGCGGTAAAAGAGCGGTGCCTGCTGATCCGCATCAGAAAAGCCCTTTCCTGCCATAATGATGCGGCGGTATACCTCATCCTCCGGATTCAGAAAATGGACATCACAGGTTGCAACAACCGGCTTATGATACTCCTCTCCCAGAGCAACAATACGGCGGTTGATCTCCATCAGATCATTCTCATCCTGGATCTGTGGATATTTGTCGTTATCGCGCAGCATAAACTCATCATTGCCAAGCGGCTGGATCTCCAGATAATCATAGAAGCGCACCAGACGGTCGATCTCTTCGTCGGTCTTTCCCTCGAGAATACCACGGTACAGCTCTCCCGCCTCACAGGCAGAGCCCATGATAAGTCCTTCCTTATACTTCAAATACAGGCTCTTCGGAAGCTTTGGACGCCGGTTGAAATACTTCAGATGTGACTCTGACACAAGACGGTACAGGTTCACTCTGCCGATCTCATTTTTGGCAAGAATGATCGCATGATACGATGGCAGCTTACGGATGACCTCCTCGGTCGGTCTGCCAAACTCATTTAACTGAGTCAGCGTCGTGATCTGCTTCTCCTCCAGACGCTTGCAGAGGCGCAGGAATATCTCTGCCGTTGCCTCCGCGTCCTCGACTGCCCTGTGATGGTTTTCCAGTGACACACCAAGCTCCTTTGCGACATGATCAAGAGTGTGCTTGCCAAGGTGCGGCAGCAGTGCTCTTGACATGGAAACGGTATCGACAACCGTAAAGTCCGTCTGAAGCCCCTGATCCTTCGCCTTCTGATGAATAAATCCCATATCAAAGGAGGCATTGTGTGCCACCATGACACAGCCCTCACAAAATGCAAGAAACTCCGGCAAAATCTCTGTGATCAGTTTTGCTCCCTTGACCATGCTGTCATTGATGCCGGTCAGCTGCTCGATCTTATAAGGAATCGGTCGCTGCGGATCAACAAAAACGCTGTAGCGGTCCACGATCGTCTGATCGACAACCTTCACGGCACCGATCTCGATAATCTCATTATTCTTGGCTCCGATACCGGTTGTCTCCAGATCGAATACAACGAAAGGATCACTGAGGCTTTGCCTCTGTCATTGGATACTGTCTCGATCAGGTCATCGACCAGATATGCCTCCACACCATAGATCACCTTCAGATCATCATCCGGCTTTAAGGCATGATCTGCATCCGGGAAGGACTGAACCACACCGTGATCGGTGATCGCGATCGCCTTATGTCCCCATTTGAGTGCCGTCTTGACATATGCCTTAATGTCCATAACAGAATCCATCTCACTCATCTGCGTATGCGCATGAAGCTCTACACGCTTCCTGCCCTCATAATTATCCATACGGTATACTCTCGTATCATGACCCGGCTTGATACCGCGCACGGAGCCGATGCTGATCTCATGGCTGAACTTATCGCGAAGCGGCATTCCCTTCACAATAACAAATTCGTTCTTTTTAATCTTGCCGCTGTCCTCAATCTCCGCATACTGCTCCGGCTGCATAAAGATCTTGACCGAGATCGTATCGGTAAAGTCAGTGATATTAAACATCAAAAGAATCTTGCCGCTGCGAAGCTCCTTCTCCTCCACACCGGTGATCATACCCTCGATCACGACCTCATCCATCTCATCCTGGATATCCGTGATCTGTACATGATCTCCTTCACAGTTACGGCCATAGAAGCATTCTTCATCAATATTGCCTCTGGAAAAGCCTTTCTTTTTCCAGCCGCCGGATCTGCCGCCATAGCCACCGTTTCCGTAACCGCCTGCATTACTGCTCTTTCCACCGCTCTTGGCACCACTGTCTGCCTGTGCCTTTGGTGCGCTGTTCATGCCGGACTGCATAGCCGCACTTGCTGCCGCAGCAGCCGCAGCGGCCTCTTCATCCGCATGATTTGCTCCGGCTTCAGAAGCTTTCTTTCCCTCCGGAGCATCCCATGGAACCTCTGCATTATGCTCCGGTGCATTCCCTGAAGCCTGCGCTTTCGCCGATGCCGGACGGTTCTCCAGACGCACATATTCGTACTCTTTGGATGGTGCCTCTAAAGATGGCGGCTCCGTATACTCTACGACCACATCAATATCAAAGCCTGCTTTACGGGCAAAAATATCCTGCAGCTTGTGGATCAGCTTGTCCTGTCTTGCCCGGTACATAGAGTCATCCTCACAGCTTACCGACAATACAGATCCCTCCATCCGGATCTGACCACGATACAGGATATTGAAATCAAGAATATTATCCTCCTTCAGAATATCCAGCACACTGTCCTGATATTCCTTCCAGAAGTCCTCCGGACGATACTGCTCTGACAGATTATAATGATCGTCCACCTTTACATCAAAGCCCACCGGTCCCATCACCGCTTCAAGATTGTGACGGATCAGGCGGATCTCCCGATAAGGAATGATGTGGCTGCTTTTCAGCTCCACACACATCATCTTCTTGCCACGGAACAGCCGGACACGGTCCACTACCACATCCGCAAAAAGGTTCTTCTGACGATCCGTCATCTTGAGCCCTTCAAATGTATCCAATAATGTCTGTTCCATTCCTTATCACCTCATACGTCTTTACTTCTGCATTTTCATTAACTCATCATGAAGTGCATTCAGAAGCTGATCCTCCGGCAGTTTTTTGATGACCTCCCCCTTCTTGATCAGAAGACCTTCACCCTTACCTCCGGCAATACCGATATCTGCTTCTCTTGCCTCTCCCGGTCCGTTGACAACACATCCCATCACGGCAACCTTAACATCCAGATCCATGTCACGCACCATATCCTCTACCTTTCCGGCAAGTCCGATCAGATCGATCTGTGTTCTGCCGCAGGTCGGGCAGGATACCACGGTCACGCCGCCCTTTCTGAGTCCAAGCGTGCGAAGGATCAGTCTTGCAGACCGGATCTCCTCACTCGGATCTCCGGTCAGGGAAACGCGGATCGTATCACCGATTCCCTGATACAGGATATTGCCCAGTCCGATCGCCGACTTGATATTGCCGGACATGACCGTTCCGGACTCTGTAATCCCCACATGCAGCGGATAATTCGTCTTCTGCGCGATCAGTTCATGTGCCTTGATGCACATCAGCACATCCGATGACTTAATGCTGATCACCAGATTATCATACCCCATATCCTCGATCAGCTTCACCTTTCCAAGAGCACTTCGTACAATGCCCTCCACGGTCACACCACCGTATTCCTCAATATACTCCTTCTCCAGCGAACCGCTGTTGACACCGACACGAATTGGAATGTTACGCTCCTTTGCCACATCCACAACCGCGCGCACCCGGTCATTGTCACCGATATTGCCCGGATTGATGCGGATCTTATCAGCACCGTGCTCCATGGCTGCGATCGCCAGACGGTAATCAAAATGAATATCTGCAACCAGCGGAATATGGATCTGCTTTTTGATCTGCTCCAGCGCTTCAGCCGCCTGCATCGTCGGCACGGCGCACCGGATGATATCACAGCCCAGATCCTCCAAGGTATGAATCTGGGCTACGGTTGCTGCGACATCCTCTGTCTTAGTATTGGTCATGGACTGGATCGCCACCGGATTTCCTCCTCCGATGGCACAGTCTCCAATATGAACTACTTTTGTATGATCTCTGTACATTTCACACACCCTCCCTGATTAGTGAATTATCTTCCATATATCGTTAAACATGATCAGAACCATCAGTATCATCAGCAGGAAGAAACCGATCACATGTACGAAGCCTTCCTTCTCACGGTCTATCGGCTTGCCGCGCACTGCCTCGATCAGAATAAATACAAGTCTTCCACCATCTAATGCCGGCAATGGCAACAGGTTCATGACACCAAGGTTGGCACTTAAAAGTACTGACATGTAAAGCATATTAATGATAACTGCCTTCACACCGTACTCCACACTCTGGTCGATCACGCCGCCCACGGCATCGACAATACCTACGACACCGGATACGTCGTTGCGGGATACCTTACCTCGTACCAGCTGACCAAGGCTGGCAACCGTTGTCTCGATCCAGTATTTCACCTCGATCACACTGTATTTAAGAACCGCTCCCGGTCCCTTCATCTCGTCTTTTCCGGCAACAAAGCCAAGCGTCTTGCCCTCATATGGCGTTGGTGTCACCTTGAAGGTCATTTCCTTCCCCTTTCGGTCAACCTCAAAGGTAACCTCTTTGCCGGTCTTGGCAGTTTCCATTGCCTTGGTCAGTTCTTCACAGTTGGAAACCCTGGTACCGTTGACAGACAGGATCACATCATTTGCCTTGATCCCTGCCTTCTGGAAGGCACCCTTATCGGTCACATCGGAAACCGTCGGTTTAACCTTTTCATCGGAAGAATAGCCGAAGCCAAAAAGATAAGTCTTATAATCCGGATCAATATTGATCGTCTGCTCCTTACCGTCACGCTCCACCTTTACCGCAACGGTATCACCGCTTAACGGATGAAGCTGCAGATATGTGGTGATCTCACGCCCGATGGAGATCTTGTGTCCATCGATGCTCTTGACCATATCGCCCTCCTTGATACCGGCTGCAGCTCCCGGCTGTCCTGCTGAAACCTGCACAACCTCCGGCATATCGATTCCGGCATTGCCAAGGATAATGATCGAGAATACAAACGCCAGCACAAAGTTAAAGAACGGTCCCGCAAAGATAACGGAAAATCTCGCCCAGACACCCTTGCTGTTAAAGGAGTTCTCGGAATCATCCTCCATGTCCTCACCAACCATGGCACAGGAGCCACCGATTGGAAACAGCTTCCAGGAATACTTCGTAATATGCTGCCAGTCCTCTCTCTCCTCAAACAGCTTCTGACTGCAAAAGAGCTTGCACACCATGCCGTTATTCGTCTTGCACAACGTAATGAGTCTCGGTCCCATTCCCACGGAAAACTCGGTAACCTCAATTCCGTTTTTCTTTGCCAGCAGAAAATGCCCAAACTCATGGATCACTACGATAACGGTAAATATCAATAATGCCGCAACTATATTCATTCCAACAACCAGCCTTTCTTATCTCTTCTCTATTTTTGCATATACTTCGGCTTCGACCGCAAGGATCTCCTCCAGCGATGGATCTGCGATCTTACGATGATCCATCATCGCCTCCTCGATGATCCGCGGAATGTCCGGATATCCGATCTCACGGTTCAAAAACATTGCCACAGCCTTCTCATTGGCTGCGTTAAAGACAGTCGGCATGCTGCCTCCCTCGCGTCCCGCCTGATAAGCAAGCGAAAGACCACGAAATGTATCCGGATCCGGTTTTTCAAAGGTGATATCGGTCAGCTTCGAAAAATCAAGACGCTCTCCCGGCAGATTTCTTCTCTGCGGATATGTCAACGCATACTGGATCGGCAGCTTCATATCCGGCGTGCCAAGCTGTGCCATAACAGCTCCATCCACGAACTCTACCATCGAATGGATCACACTCTGTGGCTGGATCACTACCTGTATATGGTCATAATCCACATCAAACAGCCAGCGTGCCTCCATAACCTCAAGTCCTTTATTGACCATTGTAGAGGAATCAATCGTAATCTTTCTCCCCATAGTCCAGTTCGGATGTCTCAGTGCATCCTCGACCGTCACACTGGCAAGTTCCTCCTTCTTCCTGCCACGGAACGGTCCACCGGAGGCGGTCAGCAGGATCTTTGCGATCTCACCATGATGTTCCCCGTTCAGGCACTGGAATATCGCTGCATGCTCACTGTCCACCGGTGTCAGAAGCACCTGATACTTCCGTATCATCGGCATAATGATATGACCCGCCGTCACTAACGTCTCCTTATTGGCAAACGCAATATCCTTGCCGCAGCGGATCGCCTCGATGACCGGACGGATTCCGATCATGCCGACAACAGCCGCAACAACCACGTCCGCCGAAGCTGCAGTAGCACACGCGATCAGTCCGTCCATTCCATAAAGCACAGAGACAGTTTCATCTGTTACTCTGCGCGCAAGCTCTCTTGCCTTATCCTCCTGATAGATGCATACAACCTCCGGATGATACTTGCGGATCTGCTGCTCTACCAGATCAATATTACTTCCGGCAGCTAAAGAGACTACCTTCATATCTTCATTATTATCTACAACCTCAAGCGTCTGTGTCCCGATCGAACCGGTAGACCCAAGAATCGCCAAATGTCTCATAACTATTTACATTCCTTTCCCCGCCCGCAGGATTTTCGCCACAGGCACACTGTTACTATAAAAGAATTGCCAGCAGATATACCAGCGGTGCCGTAAAGATAATGCTGTCAAAACGATCCAGAATACCACCGTGACCCGGAATCAGCTTACCATAATCCTTGATATTATAATTTCTCTTGATCGCAGATGCGGTGAGATCTCCGATCTGTGAGATCACGGATCCCACTCCACCGATCAATGCAAACTGCCACCAGTATTCGGTCTCCTGACGATAAAACGCTAGCGCAAACAAAAATCCGATCAACGCTGCACCGATAATGCCTCCAAGACATCCCTCGATCGTCTTGTTCGGACTGAGCTTTGACGGAAGCTTATGCTTTCCGAATAACTTGCCTGCACAGTACGCACAGGTATCAGATCCCCACGATGCCACAAAGATCAGCCATACCGTAAGGATACCTCCCTCCAAATAACGCACCTTGAAAATAAACGACATCATGATCGTCACATAAACCAGACCGAAAAACAACAATGTCATCTGATCCGTATGATACTTTGGATATGCGATCACATAACATGCCATCATAACCATCAGCGTCAGGATCAGCCATAATATTAAATATTCATAATAACCGTCTAATATGAGAATATCAAGAACCACGCTTGATATATAACCGATCACTGCCGGTGGTGTCTTGTGAAGATCTGCCACACGGTACAGTTCAAACAGTCCGATCAGCGAAATCGCTGTCACTACCCAGAATAATGGCCATCCGCCATTCACCATCAATGCAATCGTCACTGCTACAAGAACAATTCCACTTGCTAATCTTGTCCAAAACATAGTAATCTCCAATTCTTTGATCAGACGCCGCCAAAACGTCTGTCTCTTGTCTGATAAAATTCCACTGCCTTCTCCAGCTCTTTCTTATTGAAGTCCGGCCAGAGTGTGTCTGTAAAGTAAAACTCCGCGTAAGCTAACTGCCACAAAAGATAATTGGACAGTCTCTGCTCCCCACTGGTGCGGATCATCAGATCCGGATCCGGAATATCCTTTGTATCAAGATAATCCGCAATCTTATCCTCTGTCACTTCAGAAGCTTTCAAATTGCCATCCTCAGCATCCTGTACCATTTTTTGGACAGCTCTGCGGATCTCATCTCTGCCGCCGTAATTAAGAGCCACCTGAAAATGAAGTCCCGTATTCTGTGCGGAAATCTCCTCCAGCTCTCGGATCTTATCCTGCAGCTCCGGCTCCAGGCGGCTGATATCGCCGATCACGCGTACCTGCATGTTGTTCTTTTTGCTGGTCTTAATACAGTCCTTTAAGTAGCTGTGAAGAAGCTTCATCAACGCATCGACTTCTTCCTGTGGTCTGGACCAGTTCTCCGTTGAAAAGGCATACATCGTAACATACTCAATTCCCATGTTCCATGCTGCCTCACAGATCTTCTCTACGTTCTTGCTGCCGGCTGCATGTCCGGCATTGCGCGGAAGCATACGCTTCTTCGCCCATCTTCCATTGCCATCCAGAATAATTGCGACATGCCGCGGCACTGCTTTTGTATTCTCACCCATAATTTGTTCCTTTCATAATCTGTCCATATAAGGAAACACAGGGACAGACATATGCCTATCCCTGCCGGTATCTTATACTGTCATGATCTCTTTTGATTTATCCTCTACCATGCCGTCAACCTTCTTGATATAGGTATCTGTCATCTTCTGGATATCATCCTGCAATGTCTTCTCCTCATCTTCAGAGATCTCATTGGCTTTCTGTTCCTTCTTGATCGCGTCGTTAGCATCACGGCGGATGTTGCGGATTGCAACCTTGGCATTCTCACCCTTCTTACGGACATCCTTTACCAGATCCTTACGGCGTTCCTCGGTAAGCTCCGGGAATGTCAGACGGATCGCCTTACCATCGTTGTTCGGTGTCAGACCAAGATCAGAGGTAAGGATCGCTTTCTCGATCTCCTTGATCAGGCTTGCCTCCCATGGCTGAATAACCAGGGTGCGTGCCTCCGATACGGAAATGTTAGCGACTGCCTGCAGATTGGACTGTGTTCCGTAATAATCAACGGTAATCTTGTCCAACACATGCGGATTGGCACGTCCTGCACGGATCGTTGTATACTCTCCTGAAAGGCTGTCGAGTGTCTTGTTCATCTTCTCTTCATACTGTTTTAATTCCACGCTCATTGTAATCCTCCATTATAATTATGCTGTCACAAGGGTTCCATGAGTGGTTCCCCGGACGGTATTTACGATACTATTTTCTTCATTGAGTCCGAAGATCATCATCGGCATATGATTCTCCATACACAATACGGCTGCTGCCAGGTCGATCACGCCAAGGCGTTGATTGATGACCTCATTGATATCGATCTCGTCAAACTTCTTCGCATCCGGATTGACTGCCGGATCAGAGTCATACACACCATCGATCGACTTGCCGGACAGAATGATGTCTGCCTCCATCTCCACTGCTCTGAGAACAAGAGCCGTATCTGTGGAGAAGTACGGATGTCCTGTGCCTCCCGCGAAGAAGGTTACAACCCCCTGCTCCATATAACGAACGGCAAGATCCTTTGAGAAAAGCTCTGTAAAGGAGCTGCACGCAAATGGTGTCAGAACCGCTGTCTTAATACCGACAGAGCGGAAGATCTCTGATACATAAATACAGTTCATGACTGTAGCGAGTGTACCGATCTGATCTGCCTTTGTACGGTCAATATTCTTGCTGGTACGGCCTCTCCAGAAGTTACCTCCTCCGGTTACAACACCGATCTGGATCCCCTGATCGACCAACTGCTTCACCTGTCTCGCAATGCCAAGGCAGGTTTCCTCATCAAAGCCTGTCTTATTCGGACCGGCAAGTGCCTCACCGCTTAATTTTAATAATACTCTCTTATACTTTGCCATAATCTTTGTCCATCCCCATATCTTATTTATCTTCAAAAAACTCTTCCAGATTTACACCTGCATAGTTTAATGAACAGTATCCATCGACAACAGCTCCTGTGTTGACCTGAATTGATTTCGCCTTGATGCTTCCCTGTACAACTGCTGTGGAATCCACAATAACAGGACCATTCACATCAATGTTACCCTTAACAGCTCCGGCTACGGTTGCTGAGGTTGCCTCGATATCACCCAGAATGATCGTTCCCTCTGCCACCTCGACATTGCCGTCACTCTTGATATTACCCTCCAGACGTTTTGTCTGAACCAGCACATCGGATGCCGATACATTACCGGAGATCGTGCCATATACGGCAACTCTGCCAAGACAGTCAACATCTCCTGTGATCGTACCCATCACCTCTAAAGAGCCCTCGGAAGAAATGCCACCGTTGATTGTGGTTCCCTTAGTGATCACCGTCACATCATCGTCATCAACATCAATCTGTGCAGTCTTAACCGGTGCCTTTGTCTCCTCAACCGGCTTCTGCGCTCTGGCAGTCTCCAGAACCTCCTCAACTGAAAGCTCTTCCTCAACCGGCTCCGGTTCTTCCTCCTCGGTTGCATCCTTTAAGATATCCTCTGCTGATACTTCCTCTTCTGTCTCAGAAACAGCTTCTGCCGTCTCCTCGTCTTCATTATCTCCGGCAGAGCTGTCAGCGAAAAGACTGTCATCCTTCTTCTCATCGTCCTTGTCATCGGCAATATCGTCACCGAAGATCTGGCTGAGTATATCCTTATCTACATTTGCATCTTCAAATTCACTCATGTTATGTCCTCCTTATTGATTGATCCCGGCTGTCAGCTCACGGAGTCTTTTGACACATGCTGTACCAAAGGTGTCTTATCCGTGATCGGCAATATATCATAACCGGCATTTTTCAGCCTCTTGATCAGCGTCGGCAATGCCTCGGCTGTTGCAGTCTTTGTCTGCTCATCATGCATTAAAAGCACCACATTGTCCCCCGCCATTTTGACATTCTTCATGGCATGCTCCACCAGCTGCGATGCAGTGTAGGACTTACCGGTTGCATCATCATTCTGTGCGTTCCAGTCAAAATACGTCAGACCACTCTGGTTCAGATACCGGATACATTCCTTCATCGGCACCTTGCTGACCGTATTACTGCTTCCTCCCGGGAAACGGTAATATTTCGGTCGGACGCCTGTCATCTGAAAAATATAATCACTGATCTGCGTCACATCCTGCTCAAAGGATTCCAGACTGGCATAAACGGTTCCATACTCATGAGTGTAGGAATGCATACCGATCGTATGACCTTCATTTACGATCCTCTGATACCGCTTCTCATTCGCCTCCCCCTTCTGCGCAATACAGAAAAAGGTGGCACGGATGTTGTTCGCCGCCAGTGTATCTAATATCGTATCGGTATTGGAGCTTGGTCCATCATCAAAGGTCATATAGACATTTGGCTTGTTCGGATCATCATAAAGGGCTGCCTCCTTCTTATCGAGCTCCTGCTGCTTCTGCTCCAGCTCCTTCTGCAGCTCATCCAACTGCTTCTTCAGATCATTGCTGTCCGACTTGCTTTTCTTAAGCTGCTGTTCCAGCCGGTCGATCTCACTCTGCAGCGACAGTACCCGCTTATGATTGTGGTGTCCGTAAATACACAGGATCAGGATGATAAACAGACATACTCCAAAAACAACGCGGCGCACCATTCTCGCCTGTCTGCGTCTCTGACGCCGTCTTGCACGGATGCGTTCCTCCTGTCGTGTCATTTTGTCCCCCTCTCTCCTTATGGAAACAAGACCCATATATTGCAAAAGTATAACATATCTTTCCTGTTTCGTCCAGTAGACGACCGGACATCTATTGATTTAATTCGTCTAAAAGTTCCCGTCTTCTGGTTCCGATCAAAAGCTCCTGATTATACTGAAGATAACGTTCACACGGATGCTGTGCCAGAAACTGCACTGCCTCGGACATCAGCGTCAATTCCGTGACGAACAGTATCATCTCCTGTCCGTTTCCAAAGGCATTTTCCATAAAATCAAATGCTGCTTCCATTGCCTGCTCTCCTGCCTGCTCCTGTGCGGCAAGAATGCTCCTGCAGTTATCAAAGCCCTGCTTTGCCTGTGCAAAGGCTTCCCTGGGTTCTACCGCAGACGGTGCATTTTCTGCCATCTGCTGCCTGAGTATCTCTCTCCTGCTAAGCTCCTTCCTGTCGGCAAGCCTGTCTTTTCAAGCTGCGCATTCTCCTCCGCAATCGTCTCCAGCATCTGCCGGTAATCCTCTGCAGGCGTTTTATCCGTTCCCTCTTTCAGCGTATGCTGATACTGTCTCAGATAGTCATACCATTGATCGGTTTTGTTCTTTTGTAGGATGACCTTCTCAAGGATACCACGCAGTCCGTCTGCAAGCAGACCGACCACACTGAGCCGCTCATCGAAGCCAGCCTGAAACAGTCTCGCATAAACCTCTGTCCGCACATTTCCCGCAAGGATCTCCGGAATCCCGTAATCATCCTGATATTTGTGGTAAAGTGCCAGATACGCCTCCACATCCTCCGCAACATCCCTGTGATGTAAGAACTCATAAATGACCTCCTCCGTCACCGGAATCGAAAGCTCTTCGTACGCATAAATAAGCTGGCTTAAATCCTCCCAGCCTCTCGCCGTCACATACTGCAAGCCGTCAACATCCGCCTCCACGCGATAGAAATTGTTGGGACGAAGTTCAAGATAACTTAACAGAGCCCCATGCAGCTTACGCTCTCTGGCGTATTCCTTCCAGACACCGTAATCAGCCTCCACATCAATTCTGCGGACACGATCCAGGGTTACCATATCAAACTCTCTGACCGATTTGTTGTACTCAGGCGGGTTTCCGGCTGCCACAATGATCCAGCCTTCCGGGATCTTCTGATTACCAAACATTTTCCCTTGCAGAAACTGCAGCATGGTCGGCGCCAGTGTCTCAGACACACAGTTGATCTCATCGACAAAAAGGATTCCCTCGTCAAGCCCGGTCTCCTCCATCCGGCGGTATATACTGGCAATGATCTCACTCATCGTGTATTCGGTGACGGAATATGTCTCTCCTCCATACGAGGTTTCCCGGATAAACGGCAGTCCAACCGCACTCTGTCTGGTATGATGAGTAATATTATAGGAAACCAGAGCGATCTTACACTCTCTGGCAATCTGCTCCATGATCTGCGTTTTACCGATTCCGGGCGGTCCGATCAGAAGGATCGGTCTCTGGCGAAGCGGCGGAATACGATAATCCCCCAGATTATCCTTATTCAAATATGCCTGTACGGTATGTTTAATTTCATTTTTTGCTTCTTTAATGTTCATCGTTATTCTCCATTCTGTCTGCATGTCTCTGCCACTGCCCTTCATCCACCTTCAGGCGCATCGCCCACACCGGCACCTTTTCTTCCTCGTAATCATTCAGAAACAAAAATGCCGTTTTATAAGGTGGCTTCCCAGTCGGATAAATGCCTTTGCCGTCCGTAAAATATAACAAACCGCACAGCCGTTCAAACGCCCCCTGTTCAATCAGTTCCTGTACCCGTTCAAACGCCGGTCGAAAGTCCGTACCGCCACCACCGTAGATCTCAAAATCCGTAAACAACCGGTCAAGCTCCTCCTTTGAACAGATCACATCCTCCTTCTGCACGGTCTCATCGCACTGCAGCACCCAGATCCTGGCCTCCGAAAAAAGCTGTCCTTCCCGGTCAGGATCTGAAAGGTTTCCTGCAAAAATCCCTGCACAAGCACTCCGCTCGTAGAATAGCTGGTGTCAACCACCACCACAAAATCAAGGATCTTACATACCTCACTGCTCTCGACCGGTTCCACCAGAGGCAGATTGCCGTAAAGACGCAGTCCATAGGTATAGAAATTCAGATCAAATTCATCCGGATCCAGCGTAAGCTCCTCCTGATAGACCGCAAACTTCTTCAGAAAGTCCCGGTAAGACCGCCTGCTCCGTCCCTCCTTCATCTGCTGCGTGAGCAGACGCTGTCCCTTCTGCGGATCGTCTCCCTGTCTCTTCTGTTCCAGCGAGATCTTCCTTGCCGCCTGCTGCCATTTATTCTGCACCGGAGACGGCACTGCACGCCTCTGCTCCTGCTTTGGCCAGTAACGGTGATCATCCGTGAAAAATTCCTGCCTGAGACCTGCGATCTGCTCCATATCCTTCTCTTCAAGCCATCGGTAAACAATCGCAGCCGATATCCCGTCTCCGTATTCCGACAGCTCCCGGTACGTCTTCTCCCGGAGCCATCCGATGATCCGGTGCACCGATGGCTGCTTAAGCTGATCGATCACATATTCCACCGCAATATCACAGGCAATATGCCAGCGCATTCTATCTCTTGTTCCGCCGATCCACAGATGCTGGAACAGGCAATGTAACAGTGCATGCAGATACAGTCTGTTCAGATACTTCTCATTGCTCCTAAAGACCCGTATCAACTGCTCTGCAGAGTAATGAAGCTTTGCTCCGTCCACCGCCAGCGTCGTGATCTGTCCGTCCGGAACCGCCTGCAGGATCTGAATCGCACTTCCCATATAACGAAAATCCACCAGAAGTGCATCGGTCGTGTAAGCAAGCACCTTGCGTGCCATCATCTCTTCCCACTCGGTCTGTGTCATAATATGTGAGGGTGTGACATTCTCACCATTCTTCGAGGCATATTGATCCTCCCCGTTCTTTTGCTCTGCCTGTTCCTTTTCCAATGTAAGGAGTTCTGCCGCTCCCTGCACCCATTCTGTCTCCGCCGCCAGGCGGGCAGCGGTCATCATTCCGTCTCCGGTAAGGATCTCTCCACGTACAAACTCCCTGATCCCTGTGATATCATGCTGCTTAACAAGAAGCTCTGCCAGTGTACTCTGCTGTCCGGCAAGAAATCTGCGGTATCGCTCCCCCGCCTGTCCGGAAAGTACTACCGGATACGCCAGACGATCTGCCGCCAGACGACACAGCGTCTCTTCACTTTCCTCAGCACACGCCTGCTCAAAGATCTCGTCATACGCAGCCAGCGAAAGTCTTCCGTTCTGAAAGCATTGTCTTGCCCGAAATCCCTCGCCATGAATACTCATCGCAAAGATATGTGCCGGACCAATCTCATCGTGATCCTCCTCATACTCCGGATAAAACAGCTTTCCTACAATACTGTTCCCCTCAACAAAGGTTACCTCCACATCGGTCATTCTCTGGGCAAGCAGCTGCTTCAGCCCCGTCTCCTGCTGCATCCCCGCCGATATCCGAAACGCCTGAAGACTGCGGCAGTTCATAAAGGCATCGCTGCCCACCTCTGTCAGTGCCGCTCCAAATCCGAGTGTATGCAGATGCTTGCAGTTATAACACGCCAGACTTCCAAGCTTTCTGACCGTATCCGGCAGAAAGATCTCTTGCAGATAATCTCCGTAAAGCTCCCTGTAAGTTCCTTCGGAAGCTTCATCACAGCGTTGCGCTCTCGCCGAGTCCGCAAAGCAGTAATCTCCGATCTGCGTCAGCGCAGCACCATCCACCATATCCGGCAGTGTGACAACCGGGCTGTCCCCATAGCACCGGAGAAGCGTGACACCCTCTTCGTTCTTTTCAATATATAACAACAGTTCTCCCTGTCTGACGAGCTGTCTTTTGTCATTTTCCCGTATCACTCGCGTTTTGTCTCCTTTGCATCCGGATAGGACAGAACAATCTTCAGAAGCCGGATCAGCTCCTCCGTATCCTTCTGTCCCAGGATCCGGAACATCCCTTCATATTCCCGGCTGATCATCTGCCGCATCTGGACCGCCTGCTTCTTTCCTTCCTCCGTGATGCATACATTTACATGACGTCTGTCCTCTTCCCCGCGGATCCGCGTGATCAATCCCTTTGCTTCCAGACTGTTTAAAATGTCGGTCATTCTTCCCGGCACAACACGAAGATGCTCGGTCAGCTTACCGGCATGCACATGATCCTCAATATAACAAAGATAGCGCAAAACCCCGTATTCTCCACGAATACTGTCCATAACCGTCCGGTTCATCTTGCTGTTTAGCAGTTCCGCCAGAAGATTATATAACTCCTCCCCTAAATTCTGTTCCTTTAATTCCATCTCTACCGTACTCCTTTTGTATCTGTTATCACCGGATATATCTTCGGATCTCCAGCCCTTCCTTTTTCGCCATGGCAACAAGACTCTGCTCATCTGCCATCTCTGCGGTGTATATTTTGTTGCGCACATTCGGTGACTTCTGATTCGAAATGCTGCGAAGCTGTCTGATCAGATCTCTGCGCAGCCTTTTGGCATCTACACTTCCAACCATCAGATCCATTGGAAACGCCCCCTTCTTAGTGTTGTTTCTCTCTGTTACTGTAAATTCTTATCAGCCCCCATGCGATCAATACGCCAATCGCAGCACCACAGGAATCGATAAGCACATCCCGCACCTGACCGCTTCGTCCCGGCACAAACAGCTGATGAAACTCATCGGTCGATGCGTAAAGAGCCGTCAGGGCAATGGCAATGACTGCCCGTTTCCTTGTGATCTCTTCTCCGGCAAGCACACCAAGCCACAACATGGCAAGCACTCCATATTCCGTCATATGAGCACCCTTTCGCACCGGAAACTCAATACGCTCAGCCCAGGCAGTTTGCTGCTCCTGCGTCATCTGCGCATAATCCGGCACGATCACCGCACAGACAGCCCTGCCAACCCGCAGGCTCGTCTGCGTCGACTCATCTGCCGGCTGTGCGGAAAAGGAAAATATCACAAGCATCCACAAAAGAGCCAATACGCCAAACAGCCCTCTTCGCCTGCCCTGCCTGTCGCAAAACCGAAGAATGCCCCGAAGCAGCCCCCGTCCTGCCAGCCACAGAAGATATCCCGCCAATGCCCCCAGCGTATTCATCACAATATCGTCAAGCTGACAAAAACCCCTTCCGGTGCGAAGCTGCACAAACTCAATACAGATGCTGCCAAAAAGTCCCGCCGGAACCGTGATCGGATGCCATCGTTTTGGAAGCAATAAAGGAAGCAGCAGTCCAAGCGGAATAAACAACAGGACATTTTCAAGCACCCATGCATGATCCTGCATCGTCGTTCCCCAGGTACCAAACAACCGCATATCCGTCCCCCACCGGCTTCCCGGCTCCCGGCAAAAAAACACAGTCTGCAGAAGTACCACAACATAGATCACAAACAATACACTGCCGGTCCACTGCCGTCCTCTGACATGGCAAAGCCGCAGCACGATCCCCACAAGGATCCCAATCAGCACGGCTTTTGGCAAAAACGCCGCCACATCACTGATATCTGCCAACATACACTGATAAACACTCATCGATCCACCCTCATTATCACATTTCCCTTGCTTTTATTTTACTTATGTATCTTACCATATATTTTCAAAAAAACAACCGCCGCACAAACAGACTTTTCATATAACAGACCTCCTGTTTCATCCCGAAAACAGGGTTCCTGTCACTTTTCGCCCATTCGATGCGACGGTCTTTATTTTATCTATTTTTCAGAAATAGACTTTTATTTTGTCTTAACCGATATGATATCCGACCATTTTCCTGCTTTTTTGCTCTTTTTGTCAACAGCACATACCCGGATATAATACTTTTTCGCTGCCTTCAGATTCGAAAGCTTCTTGCCGGCAGTTTTTACCGTAATGACTTTAACACCTTTTGCTCCCTTACTGTTTCCTTTTTTAAGTGCAGCAAGTTTTTTGCGGCTTGTGCCGTATGCAACACGGTAAGCAACACCTGTCTGTGCCTTCCAGCTAAGCTTTGCCCCTTTGCCAAGTGCCTTTGCCTTCACCTTCGTCACTTTACCCGGTGTCTTTGCGGCTGCCGCGGTTCCATTTCCGTTGTCGGACGCCGGCTGCAGATCCGGCACCGGTGAAGGTGTCACAGATGCACTTCCATTTCCCGGATCCGGTGTCACTGTCGGTACCGGTGTCGGCTCCGCCGGAGTCACATCCTTGATCTCGGCTTGCTTTGTGGCTTCAAAATGATACGTCTGCTCTCTGTAATCGACTGCCTTTTCCATACAATCGGTCTCTTTTGCCACCGGAATCAGAGAAAAACTGTAATCATACATTTTCTTCTCAAGTTGATACTTCTTTAAAGTCTCATATCCACAGGAAGCATTTCCGGTTCCTCTCACTGCCGCATCCACGGTCACATAGGTTTCCTTGGAAGGCGTCAGTTCACTGACATGCTTTGCCGCCTGCAGCATGGACGGCGTAAAGTGAAGTGCCGATGCATTAACCTCCTGATTGCCACTGATCAGCATGCCGACAGCGTCCTTGTCCTCTCCTGTCACACTGATCCAGTGTACGCCGGTAAGATTACCGCAATCCTGCGGCATCGCAAACGGATAATACATATTATTGACAGTTGACCGGTAAACGCCTTTTCTGGTATAACTTTGACGGTCATTATAGCTTTCTCCGTCACCGTTTCCGTACCAGCTTACCTGTTCCATGCCATCTGCCAGTGTCAGGATTGTTCCCGCCTTGGTGATACGTTTCATACCGGTATGCGTCAGATCCATCTGAACATTTACGGTAACGGTTCCATCACTCTCGACCAGATAATGCATCACGATTGCAGAAGGCTCCACTGCCTTTGAATCAAGCTGGAAATCAGAAAGCCATTTCACAGTGATCACATAACAGCCATCTGCGTTCCATGCCACCTCCGGTGAAGCAGCCAGTGTCAGATTCTTCATGATATCAGCATAGCTTGTGTTATCATTATCCAGTTTTGCACGTCCGATGTTCGGCTGCGGTCCCTGCTTCATCAGCAGCTTCTCCTGATAGTAATAATCCTCCAGAAGACCGGTCTGAAGATTCACATTAAACTTAAAATCCTTTCCGGATACATTATAATAATTACCGTTCTTTACAATGCTTACGTTTTCGCTGCTAAACTTATGTGCCTTTGCAGCCTTCTTTGCATCCACTGCAAACTGTGCATAGGAAATTTCCTGTCCCTTTTCCAAAAGACCGTCTGCTGCCTTTGTTCTGACCGAAATATTCAGATAATAATCTGCACCCTCCTTCAACGACTCCGGCAATGTATATGGGATCACGATATCCTTTTCCTGCTGCGCTTCCAGTTCTTCTGTAATCTGCCCCTGTCCGATCACGGTATCGTTTTCCTTCAGTTCCCATATCACATCATATTCGGACAGATCCTTGGAAACGCTCTCGTTTTTGACATGAATGGTCTGCCCGGTCAGCTTATCTTTCTCCGAGGTAAACCAGAAATCCTGATACTGATATCGAACTTCCTTAAGCTCCGGCTGTGGATCTCTGTCTGCAGAAATAAGACCGTTCTGACAGAAATTCTTGTCTCCGGTTTTATCTCCCCAATCACCTCCATATCCGAGAAAATATCCACTCAGATCATAAAGTCCGCTTGTATGCGCATCCTTTGTTCCGTAATAATTCCAGGCACCATCCTTAATCGCAATCTTTCTCGACTGATCCACCCAGTCCCAGATAAAGCCGCCAAGCATGTTATCATACTCCCTGATAATATCCCAGTATTCCTTCAGATTTCCTACCGCATTTCCCATGGCATGATCATACTCGCAGAGAATAAACGGCATGCGGCTTTCATCCTTTGCATAGGATAAAATACTGTCCGGATCATAGTACATATGACTGACCATATCAATTGCCGTAGAACCCTTTCTTCCACCGCTCATGCCCTCATAATGCACCATTCTGCTGCTGTCACGATCCTTGAAAAACTGTACAAGATGTGCAAACATGCCATTGGCATAATTGCCGTCACGCTCAGACCAGCCCTGAGAGGATTCATTGCCGATCGACCAGAACAGATTGCTTGTCGTATTCTTGAAACGCTCGTAGGATGCCGACTGCCTTGTCATTGCTGCCGTCTCAAGCTTACTTAATTTCTCCTCATCGGAATAGATCGCATGCGATTCGTTATTACTCTCACACATCACATAAAGACCGTATTTATCGCAGAGATAATACAGATAGTCATCATTTGGATAATGAGAGGTCCTGATTGCGTTGATATTGTTCTGCTTCATCAGACGCACATCCTCCTCATAAACACGGTGAGAGACATACTTTCCGGTATCCACATCCGTATCGTGGCGGTTGACACCCTTGATCAAAAGACGCTTACCATTAAGCTTTACCGTGTCATAACGCTTGGTTGCATTATTATATTTTCCATCGGTCGTGACCTTCGTCGATGTAAATGTCAGCTTCCGAAATCCCACATTCTGGCTGACACTCTCATAGTGAAGCCCTGTTTTCTGGTCATACAATGAAACAACCATCGTATACAGATTCGGATGATCCGCATCCCACAGCTTTGGATCGGTTACTGTCATGGAAATTTCCTTTTCACCGGTCTTTCCGGCTGCGATCGTACCAAGAACAGCATTTGTCTTTGCAACCTCATTTCCCTGTGCATCATACAGTGCCACCTTTGCCGCCATATCTGCCGCATCCGTAACCGCATCGTTGACCGTATTCAGGGACAGTTTCATATCTGCCGCCGTGTAATCTTCGTTCAGATCATAGTTCAGATCATAATCCTGCACATGCACCGCCGGCGTACTTGTCAGATAAACATCCCTGAAAATACCGCCATCGTAGATCATGTCCTGATCCTCAAGCCAGGTTCCGTCGCAGAATTTAAACACCTTAACCGCAAGTGTATTCTTCTCTCCCTTTGCGTGAAGCAGATCGGTAATATCGAAGGTATGCGGATCATAGCTGTCCTCACTGTAACCGACCTCTACCCCATTCACATACAGATAATAGGCAGACTCCACGCCGCCCAGCGTGATATAAACCTTACCGTTATCCTGAAGCATCGAATCCTTCACGGTAAACTGCTTTCGGTAAAGTCCTACCGGATTCTTTTCCGTCGGTGCCATCGGAAATTCTGCGTCACTCTCAAACGGCATAACCGTATTCGTATAGATCGAATGATCAAAGCCGTAGCTGGTCCAGCTTGCCGGCAGTGTCACTGTCTTCCAGCCGTCTCCCTTCTGTTCCTGATAATCCTCTTGTTCAAACGAACCAAGTCCCTCTGCCTTTTCCGGGTTATTAAGAACCGTCAGATCCCAGCTTTCATCCTTTCCGGTCAGAAGCTGATAATAGTCTGATTCCTCTCTGTCGTAATCTCTTGCTCCAAGAAATGCCGTCTCTACTGTACCGTACGGAATCAGATTGGAGCTGTCCTCCATCGTATTTACCGAAGTAATATCCAAATTGTTCCCTGTACCGGTCCACTCCTTGCCGCTGCACTTCTCTCTTGTCACTGCAGATACCGTCTGCACCGGAAGCGTTCCGTAGGTTAATTCCGTGTCGATAAATGCTTCCTCGTTTTTGCCGGCATCCATTTCTGCCGTCACAGTCACATCCGGTGCCGCCGAAATAATCATCGCCATCGCTAACACCCCTGTCATGGCACATCGTTTCATTTTGCCTGATCTCATTTTCCTTCCTCCATTCTATTTGCTGCATTTTCTTGTAAACCGTATCGCGATATCATTATCTTAGCATTGCCGTTTCTAAAATACAACGGTTCACAGAAATTGTATGTTCATTTTGTTATAATTCGTTCATATTGTGGAAAGCACTGTTATCTTCCGTGTTTCCAGCCATATTTTTTTCTCTGTCAGATATAACAGAAAATCATTTTTTATCATTTCAAAAGGGTTATCATGAACACAACAGAATGAGTTTATGATATACTTTAAGATCAACAACATTGATACATTCAGAAAAGAGGGATTTTATGTGGCTTTTATATGCCGTCGGCTCTTCCTTTTTTGCCGGCATCACTTCCATACTTGCCAAATGTGGCATCCGCAAAACAGATTCTGACGTAGCAACGGCGATCCGCACCTGCGTTGTCCTCTCATTTTCCTGGCTTCTGGTGTCTCTGACCGGAGCATACCGTGGCATTGGACAGATTTCCAGATCGACACTTTTGTTTCTGATCCTGTCCGGGCTTGCCACCGGCGGCTCCTGGCTCTGCTATTTTCACGCCCTGCAGAAAGGCGACATCAATAAAGTCGTTCCGATTGACAAATCAAGTACGATCTTAACAATTCTTCTCGCCCTGATCTTCTTCCATGAGGGAATGAGTCTGAAAAAGGGTGCAGCCGTTATCCTGATCGCCCTCGGCACATTTCTGATGATCACAAAGAAGGAATCAGACGCAGCCAATGCCGACTCCGGACAGAAAAGCTGGCTGATCTATGCGGTATTGTCTGCGGTTTTCGCCAGTCTGACCGCCATCCTTGGTAAGATCGGAATCAGCGGTATCGACTCCAATCTCGGAACAGCGATCCGTACTACCGTCGTTCTTTTCATGGCGTGGATCATGGTATTTGCCAAGTCAAAAGCATCGGAGCTTCGCGGTATTTCCCGTCAGGAGATGTTTTTCATCTGTCTGTCCGGACTTGCCACCGGTGCTTCCTGGCTCTGCTACTACCATGCCCTCCGGGAAGGACCTGCCAGCGTCGTCGTTCCGATCGACAAGCTGAGTATTCTCGTCACGATCGCATTCTCACGAATTGTCTTCCGCGAAAAACTCACTAAAAAATCAGCAGCCGGTTTGGGGCTGCTGACCTTAGGTACACTTATGATGATATAATGAGTCCTAAAGGACTCATATTAGGAGTTTCTTCGAAACTCCGTCATGCGCAGAAAACGTGCGCGGATATATGATATAATGAGCATCATAAATTACGAAAACTTTCCATACTTCAAATTTGTGTATATCCATAATATTTTTTTATTCTGAGAAATTGCATTATGATTTTTGCTTCTGACGTTTAACTACTCTGGGAGATTGTGTTTGGAAATTGACGCAGATCGTTAGGTTTTCTGAAAAATCTTTGCTTTGCAATGTTTCGATGAATACGCATCTGGACGACTTGAGCCTCTCGGGTGGGCTCAGTTATTTCAGCGGGCACGCTTCCGCTACACTGCGCTACGCAGCACTACATAGCGCCTTAAAAAACAAGGCTCAAGTAGTGGCGAGCGCAAGTGCCCTTTGAAACACCTGAATCCCACCCTGAGGCGAGTACGGGAAGATGCGTTCATCAAACATCGAAACAACAAAGCATTTAGATTTTTTGAAAACCGTAGAGCGACAAGACAATTTCCAAACACAATCTCCCAGAGCTTTAAAAAATTTACAAAGCAAAAATCATATTCGAAAATATATGTCATAAAAAATATTATGGACACACTCACATCTGTTGTTGGTATGGAAAGTTTTCGTAAATTATTCTTTGTTTCATTTTATAATATCAATTGGGGGCAAAATCATTTTGCCCCCAATATCATTGAATATTCTTAATTGTGGTCATTCAAATGCCTTGCGGATACTGTCATAATGAAGGAAGATTCCTTCCTTTCCGTACTTTTCAATCTCCGCAGGATCTGCGATTTCAAAGCCCTTTACTTCTTCCTGCTGAACTTTGACATCGGACTCCTCAAAGTCCATGGTAAACCGGTAAACATCCACGAAGTAATTATCGCCTTCCTTGATGTTCTCTCGGCGATAGGAAAACAAAAGACCGCCCTCTGCCTTTGACACATCAAGTCCGGTTTCTTCTAACACTTCTCTGGCAACAGCATCGGCAGAATCCTCTCCGGCCTGTACACCGCCTCCCGGAACTTCCCACCAG
Source organism: Roseburia sp. AM59-24XD (assembly GCF_003478445.1). Taxonomy (GTDB): domain Bacteria; phylum Bacillota; class Clostridia; order Lachnospirales; family Lachnospiraceae; genus Jutongia. The sequence goes on along the minus strand of NZ_QUET01000005.1, from coordinate 86,454 downwards.
CCCGGTGCCCATTCCTTATCCATGGCACGCTTTGTGATCAGGAACTTTCCGTCCGGGCGCCTGATCACTCCGAGTACAGACAAATGGTACTCTCCCTCCTTCAGACACCAGTCGTTGCGTTTCATCGTGCGTCCGGTACGCTGTTTATTCTCATCGTATATATCCCAAAATTCCATTATCTTGATTCCTCTGTATTTAATAATCGGTTTAGTTTTTTGTCAAATGCTGAGCTTACACGCATTATTTTATGCTTCTTCATTCATCTTCGCCAACTTCGCCGCCTGATCCACCGCAATGATATTATCAAGAAGCTCGGTCAGATCTCCATCAAGGATCTCATTCAGACGATGACTTGTAAACTTAATACGGTGATCGGTCACACGTCCCTGCGGGAAATTGTAGGTACGGATCTTCTCGGAACGATCACCGGTACCAACCTGGCTGCGGCGCTCTGCTGACTGCTCGCTCTCCGCCTTCTCCCGCTCCAGATCATAAATTCTGGAACGCAGTACCTTCATCGCCTTGTCCTTATTCTTGAGCTGCGATTTCTCATCCTGACAGGAAACGACAATTCCGGTCGGAATATGTGTGATTCGTACCGCAGAGTCTGTCGTATTGACACACTGACCACCGTTTCCGGATGCACGAAATACATCGATCTTACAATCTTTCGGATCAACCTGTACGTCAACCTCTTCTACCTCCGGCATGATCGCTACGGTTGCCGTAGAGGTATGGATTCTTCCGCCGGACTCGGTGGATGGAATACGCTGTACACGATGTACACCACTCTCATATTTCAGCTTGGAATACGCTCCCAGACCATTTACCATAAATACTATTTCTTTAAATCCACCGATTCCGTTTTCGTTGGCACTCATCACTTCTACCTTCCAGTGATTCGTCTCGGCAAACTTCGAATACATACGGAACAGATCTGCCGCAAAGAGTGCTGCTTCATCTCCTCCGGCACCGCCACGGATCTCCACGATAACATTCTTATCATCATTCGGATCCTTTGGCAGCATCAGGATCTTAAGCTCCTGCTCGCACTTTTCTACCGTTGCACGGCACTCTGACAGCTCTTCCTTGGCAAGCTCACGCATTTCCTCGTCATTCTCTTCCTCAAGAAGCTGCAGACTTTCCTCAATGCCGTCCTTTGCCGCACGGTATTCCTGATACTTCTCCACGATCGGGGTCAGCTCGCTCTGCTCCTTCATGAGCTGACGATACTTATTCTGGTCATTAATGACATCCGGATCCGTAAGCTGCATATTAATTTCTTCCAGACTCCGCGCCAAATCCTCTAAACGATCAAACATTGTTTTCCTCCTTATCAGTCCAATTTATTGATATCTTCCCATTACTACTCTGTCATTGCCGCACAGATCACGGTCACAATACACATCCGTAAATCCCTGCTCCCGGAATAACTCCATCACAGCCTCCCGCTGGTCATATCCGATCTCCACGGCGAGAAGTCCGCCGGACAATAACCGTTCCGGTGCCTGTGCAAGCAGCCTGCGGTAAAGATCAAGTCCATCTGCACCGCCGTCCAATGCCATGCGTGGCTCATGCTCCTGCACCTCCGGCATCAGTTCATCTACCACATCAGATGCAATATACGGCGGATTTGATACGATCACATCATACCTGCCGTTGATCTCATCCAGCATATCACTCCGGTAAAACGAAACGTCCGCTCCAAGCCTCTTTGCATTCTTTCCGGCCTGGATAAGTGCCTTCTCAGAAAGATCCACTGCGTCCATCTGCTCCGGCTTTCCAAGCACGGCTAACGATATCGCAATACAACCGGAACCGGTACACACATCGAGTACCCGTTTCCCCTGTATATGCGGCAACAGCTTCTCCACCAGAAGCTCTGTATCCTGTCTCGGAATCAGCACATCCGGTGACACCTGAAACTCAAGTCCCATAAACTCCTGTGTCCCCGTCAAATGCTGCAGTGGAATATGCTCTGCTCTTTTTCGGAGCATTCCCCGATAATCCGCTTCCAATTCATCCGGCACCGTATCCTGCTGATGCAGAAAAAACTGCGCCCGGTTCATTCCACTGACATGCTCAAGCAAAAGCCATGCATCACATTCCGCATCGACAATTTCTGCCTGAGCCAGAATGTGCTTTCCTTCTTCCAGAAGCTCTCTATAGACCACGCAAACACTCATTCCTTTCCAAACCCCGTCAGACGCCGGCTGCTATTTATCATCGAAGAAACGATCCAGACTCTTCAGCTCGTCCTTATCCTGATCAAGCTGCAGCTTTGGCAGCTCCTGCGTTGCTGCAATTCGTTCTGCCGTCCGCTTTCTCGCCTCCTGATATGCCCGCTCATGAGCAGCCTCTCTTTCCTCCTGCTCCTTGATCTGGCGCATACGCTCTGCCGCACGGTTGCGGTATCTTGCTTCGCGCTCCTCCAGTTCACGGCGCTTCTTGGAACGTGGAAGCTTATCAAAAATATTTTTCTTTTTCGCCGGTCTGCGGTCAGATTTTCTGCTTTCTTTCCGGACAGCCTTTTCTTCCCTGACTGCTGCCTCGGTTTCTTTCTCAGACACTACAAAGACCTTCTCTTCTTTTGCCACGGTCTTCTTCTCTGTCGCTGAAGTCCTCTCGTCCTTCGTTTCCTCTTCTGCCTTCGGCTTCTTTGCTGTGGAAGATTTCTCCGCCTTTTCTGTCCTTGATTTCTTCTGTGTTGCTGAAGTCTTCTCTTCCTTTGCTTCCTCTTCTGCCTCGACTTCTTTGCTGTGGAAGCTTTCTCTGCCTTCTTGCTTTCCTGCGGTCTGTCAAAGGCTTTCTCATCCTCTGCACTCAGCTCCATGGAAGTCTCCGGATCCGGTGCGGCGAAGGACTGCTCGTAATCGGCATCCTGAACAATATCTTCCGGAATGACCTTCTTTTCTTCCCGCTCACGATGCTTCTTATGACGCTTGCGTCTGCTTAATTCCTTCCGGATCCCTGCCTGATAGGCTCTCCAGTCAAATACTGCCTCTACCGATGCGATTGCAACCTCGATCATTCCGTCATCCGGCTCCCTGGTCGTCAGCTTCTGCAGCCACATTCCCGGCTTTCCAAGAAACAGAACCACCGGATTATCCGAATTACCGACAAACTGGATGAATTCAAAGGAAACACCCGCTACAACCGGGATCAGCAGAATACGATACAGCATCCTAAGCCACAGATTGTCAATCCTTATAAACATAAAAAAGATAATACTGACGATCATTACCACAAGCAGAAAACTTGTCCCGCATCGTCTGTGATATCTCGACTGTGTCCGTACATTCTCAACCGTCAGATCAAGTCCGTTCTCCACGCAGTTGATCGTCTTATGTTCTGCGCCATGATACATAAAGGTACGCTTAATATCACTTAGAAATGATATTGCAACCACATACCCGAGAAACAGAAGCATCTTCAATGCAGCCTCGATCACTGTGAGCATTGTCTGCGAATGCACCTTGCCACGAAACAGCTCCGACACGGCAAACGGCAGGATCATAAAAAATCCGATTGCCAGCAAAATAGACAATGTCACGATCAGAACATTCTCCAGAACCTCTCTCCGGTCTGACACCTGCGTCTCTCCCTGCTGCAGGGAACGTTCCTCTTCCTCCTCCAGAAAGCCGGAGGAATACGTCAGCGTCTTAATTCCAAGCACCAACGACTCTATAAATGCGACAACACCTCTGATGATCGGAAGCCGCAGCAAAATATTGCGTTCCCGGATACTTCGTGTGTCCCAGTTTTTAACAGAAATTTCTCCATCGGGCTTTCTGACTGCCACGGCGTATTTGTCGTGGTTGCGCATCATAACGCCCTCGAGCACTGCCTGCCCGCCAATTCCTGATGATTTCATAGTAATTATCCTTCCTCAATAATGCATTCCAACGAAAACTGTTTTTAACACAAATGGTCACAATACCACAAAGGTACTGTGACCATTTGAAAGACCGGAAAACCGGCCAGATATCCCGCTAGTTTGCGTTAATGCCATAACGACGATTGAACTTATCAATCGCACCACGAGCTTTAACAGCCTTCTGCTGTCCGGTGTAGAATGAATGGCACTTAGAGCAGATTTCTACATGGATCTCTTCCTTTGTAGAACCTGTTACAAACTCATTTCCACAGTTGCAGACAACCTTTGCCTGATAATAATTAGGATGAATTCCTTCTCTCATGATGTTAGTAACCTCCTTTCGTTATCCTGACAGGGATAACCTATTACTTACACACAACTTACTCAGTATATCATAGCATAATTTCAAATGCAAGCATTTTTCTCAGACAATTTTCACTTTTTTGACAAGCTGGATCAGTTCCTTATTATCTTTTGTCTTGCGGAACATGGAAATAATATTTTCCACCGCCTCCTCAGACTTGGAACCGCCAAACGCCTTACGGATCAGGAAATTCGCCTCAAGCTCCTCCTGATCTAACAAAAGATCGTCTCTTCGCGTGCTGGATCTCGGCAGATCGATCGCCGGGAAGAGGCGCTTTTCAGAAAGACTTCGATCCAGAACCATTTCCATGTTACCGGTTCCCTTAAACTCCTCAAACACAACATCATCCATCTTACTGCCGGTATCCACCAGTGCTGTTGCAAGCACGGTCAGACTTCCGCCCTCGCGCATATTACGCGCCGCACCAAAGAAACGCTTCGGCATGTAAAGTGCTGCCGGATCAAGACCACCGGATAATGTACGACCGCTTGGCTGAACAGTCAGGTTATACGCTCTCGCCAGACGTGTAATGGAATCCAGAAGAATCATCACATCACCGCCGTGCTCCACCAGACGTTTTGCACGCTCGATCACCATTTCCGATACACGCTTATGATTCTCCGGAAGCTCATCAAAGGTCGAATAGATCACTTCTACATTCTCTCCCTGAATCGATTCCTTGATATCGGTCACCTCCTCCGGACGCTCATCGATCAGAAGAACGATCAGATGCATATTCGGATGATTATGTGTGACTGATTTTGCTACCTGCTTTAACAGTGTCGTCTTACCGGTCTTCGGCTGGGATACGATCATTCCTCTCTGTCCTTTTCCAATCGGCGAGATCAGATCCATCATTCTCATGGAAATATTACTGTTACCGGCTCCCGGCACCTCCAGGCGGATCCGCTCATTCGGAAAGATCGGGGTAAGATTTTCAAACTTCGCTCTTGCCGCCGTCTCCTCCAGACTAAAGCCATTGACCGTATTCACATAAAGCAGTGCGCTGAACTTCTCATTCTGATTCTTAATTCTTGTATTACCCACAAGAATATCACCGGTGCGCAGGCCAAAACGGCGTATCATTGCAGGAGATACATAAACATCCGCCTCGCCCGGCAGATAATTGTCGCAGCGCACAAAACCATATCCCTCCGGCATTACTTCAAGAATACCTGTCTTTGTCTCGCCACTGTCAAGCTGTGCCAGCTCAGAAAACGGCATCGTTGCTGCATCGCCTCTCATATTTACATGACCGGTATGCTGTGAATCGTCATGAGCCGCATTCCTGTCATGTGTACTGTAGTTTTCCTGATTATTTCCATTCTCATCACGGCTGTAGCGGTCCTCACGTCCGTTATTCCTCTCATCACGGCTGTAGCGCTCCTCACGTCCGTTATTCCTCTCGTCACGGCTGTAACGGTCCTCACGTCCGTTATTCCTCTCATCACGGCTATAGCGGTCCTCACGTCCGTTACTTCTCTCGTCGCGGTTATAACGGTTATCTCTGCCGGATCCATATCTGCGGTCCTCACGGACGGTATGCATTTCCTGCAGATTCGAGGTATATCCGCCACGGACAACCGGTCTTGGTGCTCTGCTTCCTGCCGCACCTCTGTCCTCATAATCATTCTTTCTTGCCGGACGTCTCTCTGTTCTTCTTCCTGCCGGCTTTGCCGTTGTCTTTGCTGTTCTTTTCCCCTCGGTCGTATCTGATTTCTTCTCTCTTGAACCTTTTGCAGAACTTTTCGCAGTTTTCTCTGCTTCCGGTGCCTCCCCGGATGCCAGAATTTTTTGAATCTCTCCGATCAATTCCTTTTTCTTAAATGTCGTTGCGTTCTTCATGCCAAGCTTTCTGCCATACAAACGTAACTCCACCAATGACATTTTTTCTAACTCTTCCATGCATTACCTCCATTTGGAATAACTATTTAATTATATATCCTCTGAAATTTAATGAATCTTCAACGAAATAAACTCTGAAATAATCAACAATAGAACAAATGAATTCCGTCTGACAGATCAATTTTCTTAAGTATATACAAAAATTCCCAATCTGTAAATACCCAACCGGATTTTCTTGTTTTCATATATAAAATATGATATGATTGATTTATATGGCTTACGCCAAGAACACGTTTATAGAAAGGTTTGGATTGAATTATGGATCTCAAAGAAAAAGCATTATCGCTTCACAAAGAATGGAACGGAAAAATCACAACAACACCGAAATGTCAGGTGAAATCCAGAGAGGATCTGGCACTTGCATATACTCCGGGCGTTGCTGAACCATGCAAAGTCATTGCCGAGGATAAGGAAGCGGCATATACATACACCATCAAGTCGAACACTGTCGCCGTCGTTTCTGACGGAAGTGCTGTTTTAGGACTGGGTAATATCGGTCCGGAGGCTGCAATGCCTGTTATGGAAGGAAAGGCTGTCCTTTTTAAAGAGTTTGGCGGTGTCAATGCATTTCCGATCTGCCTCGATACCCAGGATACGGATGAGATTGTCCAGACCGTGATCAATATTGCTCCTGCTTTCGGCGGCATCAATCTGGAGGATATCTCCGCACCACGCTGCTTCGAAATTGAGGAGCGTCTCAAGAAAGCATTAAATATTCCTGTCTTTCACGATGACCAGCACGGTACAGCAATCGTTGTTCTCGCCGGTATCATGAACGGACTGAAGGTTGTCAATAAAAAGAAAGAGGACTGCCACGTTGTTGTCAACGGTGCCGGATCTGCCGGAGTTGCGATTACCAAGCTGCTGCTTCGTTTCGGTTTCCCGGATGTGGTTATGTGTGATAAGTCCGGTATCCTTTCCAGAGAATCTGCCGATCTTAACTGGATGCAGAAGGACATGATGGAGGTTACCAACCTGACCGGCAAGACAGGTACTCTTGCCGATGCTCTGAAGGGTGCTGATATTTTCGTTGGTGTATCCGCTCCAAATATCGTCACACCGGAGATGGTTGCTTCCATGAACAGGGACGCGATCCTGTTTGCCATGGCGAACCCTGTACCGGAGATCATGCCGGATGTTGCAAAGAAAGCCGGTGCGCGTGTCGTTGGTACCGGTCGCTCCGATTTTCCAAATCAGGTCAACAATGTTGTTGCATTTCCGGGCATCTTCAAGGGTGCTCTCGAGGGACGTGCCAGCCAGATCACTGAGGAAATGAGCTTGCCGCTTCCTATGCCATTGCAGGACTTGTTGCCGATGAAGATCTAAACGAAGATAATATTCTTCCGGAAGCGTTTGATCCACGCGTTGCCGAGGTTGTATCCCGGGCGATCAAGGATCACATTCACTAAGATGGGCAGACACCGACGAAGTCATTCCCCTGAGGAAGCTGCTTACGAAATGCATTGCAGACAATGGAACGGAAAGCCCTACTACTCTCTGGACTGTTATTTAAAACAGCAGTTTGGAGAAAAGCTGTACAAGATCGCGATTGATGGCGGTATGACCTGTCCCAACCGGGACGGCACGAAAGGAAGGCTCGGCTGCAGCTTCTGCAGTGAAGGAGGTTCCGGTGATTTTGCGGTTCCACGCAATATGACCGGAGATTGCTTATCTCCTGTTCCGATTCATGGTGCGCCCGTTTACTCTGCTCTCACATATCATGCAGGCATTGTGACTCGCCAGATTGATGAGGGGATCCGCCGGCTAAAAGACAGCCGGAAATATTGTGGAAACCGTTATATTGCTTATTTTCAATCCTACAGCAATACCTACGCTCCCATTTCCTATCTGCGTCCTCTCTACGAGGAAGCATTGTCCCATCCTCTTGTTGCCGGCGTATCCATTGCCACACGTCCGGACTGCTTTACACCAGAGACTCATGAACTGCTTGCAACGTGTCATCAGCAAAAGCCGGTCTGGATCGAACTGGGGCTGCAGACAATGCATGAACGCACGGCAAAGCTGATCCGCAGAGGCTATCCGCTCTCCTGCTTTGAGGAGACGGTTCAAAGCCTTAAAGAATGCGGCATTCCGGTGATCGTCCATGTCATTCTCGGACTTCCCGGAGAAACACCTGAGGACATGCTGGAAACGATCCGCTACCTGAACACACTTGGGATTAACGGTATCAAATTACAACTGCTTCACATCCTGCAAGGAACAACACTTGCCGATGACTGGCAAAAAGGTCTCATTGCCCCATTGACAAAAGACGAATATATTGCTATCCTACTTGATTGTATTGCCCATCTCTCACCGGATATCGTGGTACACCGCATTACAGGGGACGGGCCAAAGGATCTTTTACTGGCTCCGACATGGAGTCTGCACAAGCGCGATATTTTAAATACCATCGCACATCAGATGAAACAAACCCATCTCTATCAGGGATGCCTTATATAAAACGCAAAGGAGGTACCATTATGACACCAGAGTCGCTGCAGCTATATAAGCTGATCATCCTATATTTTCTGAATCAGGCAGACCAGCCTATGCCAAATGCTATTCTCTCTGATTTCATTTTGGAAACGGGATATACCGATTATCTGTCTATTCAGCAGACCTTATCGGAGCTTACGGAGGATGCCATGATCCTCGTGGATCAGACACACGAAAAATCCTACTACACCATTGCGGAGATCGGCAAGGAGACGCTTCGTTTCTTTGGTAATCAGCTTCCTACGGATACCTGCCGCCAGATTGATGAATATCTTGAGAAGAACCGTCTTGCGATCGTGGAGACAACCTCCATCAAGACCGATTACACGATGATCCGTCCGAACGAGTACCTTGCTACCGGCTGCATTTACGAACGTGGCAGCAAGCTTCTTGAAGTTTCACTGAATGTAACCAGCGAAGAGGAGGCAGTTGATGTCTGCCGCCGTTTCAAAGAGAAAAACGAAGATGTGTATGCACAGATCCTTTCTCTTTTATGTATGGATTAATTTTTTTTAAAACAAAACCGGTTTCCCAATCATCCGCTGATTGATAAGCTTCCAGACCTCTGGATACCTGCCAATCATCACGAACTTTGGGGAACCGGTATATTTTTGTCCAATTCATGGACATTATTGATTAAAAACTTCTAAATTCTTTATTGACACTTTTAAGTGCAATTTCAAATGATTATTTTACCACAATACGCATAAATTTCTTCTTACCACGCTTGAGAACAATTCCGTCCTCACCGATGCTGTCCTTTGCGATCTGTGCTTTCACGTCAGTAATCTTCTCACCATCCACGGAGACACCGCCCTGCTCAACATTTCTGCGTGCTTCTCCGTTGGAGGACGCCAGACCAGCCTTCACAAGGAGTCTGAGAATACCGATCTCACCATTTTCAAAATCCTCATCGCTAAGCTGAACCTCAGGCATATTGGCAGTATTTCCGCCACCGGCAAACAGTGCTCTCGCGCCTTCCTGTGCCCTCTGTGCCTCTTCCTCACCGTGAACCAGCTTGGTCAGCTCAAATGCTAGGATCTCTTTTGCCTCATTGAGACGGCTTCCCTCCCAGTGATCCATCTCTTCAATCTGCTCTAATGGCAGGAATGTCAGCATACGCAGGCACTTGAGTACATCTGCATCTGCCACATTTCTCCAGTACTGGTAGAAATCAAACGGAGACGTCTTGTTCGGATCCAGCCATACCGCACCGGACTGTGTCTTACCCATCTTCTTACCCTCAGAGTTCAAAAGAAGATTGATCGTCATTGCATACGCATCCTTACCAAGCTTACGACGGATCAACTCCGTACCACCTAACATGTTACTCCACTGATCATCACCGCCGAACTGCATATTACAGCCATATTTCCGGAACAGTGCGTAAAAGTCATAGCTCTGCATGATCATGTAGTTAAACTCCAAAAAGCTCAAACCACGCTCCATACGCTGCTTGTAACACTCTGCGGTAAGCATACGGTTTACAGAGAAATGTGGTCCTACATCACGAAGAAGCTCCACATAATTCAGATCCAAAAGCCAGTCTGCATTGTTGACCATAAGTGCTTTTCCATCAGAGAAATCAATGAAACGGCTCATCTGCTTCTTAAAGCAGTCAACATTGTGTGCGATCGTCTCCTTTGTCATCATCTGACGCATATCGGTACGACCACTCGGATCACCGATCATTGCAGTACCACCACCGATCAATGCGATCGGCTTATTACCAGCCATCTGTAGACGCTTCATCAGACAGAGTGCCATAAAGTGACCTACATGAAGACTGTCTGCTGTCGGGTCAAAACCAATATAAAAGACAGCCTTTCCGTCATTAACTAATTCCTTGATCTCCTCCTCATCCGTTACCTGAGCGATCAAACCCCTTGCTACTAATTCGTCGTAAGTTGTCATTGTTCTTTTCCTTTCTTTTTGATTCTATGCATTTTTGCACAAAAAAAGTCCTTTACCGGCAAATGCCGATAAAGGACGATGTAATCGTGTTACCACCTTTATTCCTCCTCACCTCACGATGAGAAGCTCTGCAGGATACCTCTATATCCCTGCACAATAACGGAGTGCAATACCGTCCGGACCTACTGTAACCTTCAGCCGGCTGCTCTAGGATGTATTCATATCAGGATGCCCCTGCGCCTCTCATCAACCGGCTGCTTTCTGTAGGTTTCCTCTGGTACTACTTCTTCCCTTCCTCGCATTTATATGTGTTGAAGTGTCTCGCGGTTATCAACTCTTGAACTACTCAATTCCAAATATATCATGGTCATCAAATCATGAAATATTCAATTCTAAATCTCTCATGGTTATCAACTCACGAAACTTACAAATCCAAGTATATCATGGAATATATCTGTTGTCAAATTAACTGCGATATCCGTTTGGATTCTTGCTCTGCCATCTCCAGGCATCCTCACACATCTTATCGATGCCATACTGTGCCTCCCAGCCAAGCTCTTCCTTCGCCTTCGTGCAGTCTGCATAACAGATATCAATATCTCCGGGTCTGCGCGGATCGATCACATATGGAAGCTCCTTACCGCATGCCTTCTCAAAGTTATGAATGATATCCAGTACACTGTATCCAACACCGGTACCAAGATTGTATGTAACAAGACCCGGATTCTGCTCCAGCTTCTCCAACGCCTTAATATGCCCCTTAGCAAGATCAACAACGTGGATATAATCACGCACACCGGTACCGTCCGGCGTATTATAATCGTTACCAAATACATGAACACACTCTAACTGTCCTGCTGCAACCTTTGCCACATATGGAAGCAGATTGTTCGGAATGCCATTCGGATCCTCTCCGATCTCACCGCTCTCATGTGCTCCAATTGGATTGAAATAACGAAGCAGTGCAATATTCCAGCTGTCATCCGCCTTATAAATATCACGAAGCATATCCTCGATCATCAGCTTCGTACGTCCATATGGATTGGATACTGACAATGGGAAATCCTCTGTGATCGGCACGGTCTTCGGCAAACCATATACGGTCGCGGAAGAACTGAATACCAGATTCTTAACGCCATATTTTCTCATTGCCTTCAGGAGATTCAATGTTCCTGTAATATTATTATCAAAATATTCCAACGGCTTCTGGCAGGACTCACCCACTGCCTTCAGACCAGCGAAATGGATCACCGCATCAAAGTTCTCTTTCTCAAAAATGTCATAAACCGCCTGTTCATGCATCAGATCTTCCTCATAAAAAGGCACGTTCTTCCCTGTAAGCTTCTCCACACGACGAATGGACTCCTTGCTTGCATTCACCAGATTATCAATGACCACCACATCAAATCCAGCCTCTAAAAGCTCCACGTTCGTATGACTGGCAATAAAACCAGCTCCTCCTGTCACTAAAACCTTCATATCGATGTCCTCCTACTCTTTTCATTGGAATCTAACAGATATAATCACTATACTCTTTTTTCATATTCTTAGCAAGTCAAATCTCCAAAGAAAATAAATTTCAAAATGAATTCTACCCTATTCATTCCTATTCCATCAACACATCTTATTTCCCCTTATATTCCTCATATAGGCGTTTGGCTTCCTCCTGTGAAATCTCTGTTTCCTCCACGATAAATCGTATAATGTCCTGTGATGTAAGCCCCATTTTCTCTCCCATATGGATGTATCCTATCACTTCACCTTCTTCACGTCCCTCTTCACGCACAATCTGATTGTAACGTTCCTGATTAAATTCTGTTAAACACACATCCATCACTTCCTTTCGATTTTTTTCTAAAAAATCCTTTAGGATATCATTCTGAATACAATACTCTGTTGCCGCATCAATCGCCTGCCTTAAAATATCCTGATTGTTTGATTTTGCTTTCTCCAATCTGCCGCATTCCTCCCTGATCTTGGCAATAAACTGAGCATACTCAGAAAGAACCTTACAGTTCTCCATAATATCTGCATTAGCTCCATAATTAATATCTATCACCGTTGCTGTCCATTCAAACCCCTCACTAACACCAAAGGGACGAAACGCATCAGACAAATGCAACACTTTTCGCCCCCCCTCAAGCCGGTCTGTTCCATTATAAAATACAATATACTTTGGTGCCGGAATCTCCTGCAATTTGCTACCATAAATGCGTTCACTCGCAGGTATAATCTGACGATACATATCTGCAAAATACAACAACCCACGCAATGGCATATTCGGGTTCAATGTACTTTGATGTTCATAAAGATTCAGATAATTTCCAAATATAAATGATACATCATTCTTCATTTTCATATAGACAACATCATCCAACGTGGTAAATTCCAAATCCTCCGCATTGGTATAATGTGTTCCATTGACTGCGTTGTACAAACTCAGTGCATTCTCCCTGTTCTCACCAAATAGCTTCCGAAACAATGTGTCTTTGTAATTTCGATTGTAATTTACACCATCATTTGCTTTCATACACAATTCTCACTTTCTCTGAAAATGTAAGCCAAAACAGAGAAAATATCCCTGGTACAGTCCTGTTTTGACAATCTGTTATCACAGTTACCATGCCGGACCGATCCAATTCTATCTACTATATTATTACTCCACTTGATAGAAACACCCCATAAATTATGTACATTTTAATCATACCATTATGCCTTCCGTAAATCAACACCGGCTATCCTTATGCTTATATATACTTTGTACGGATTGTAGCACGGTTGCCGAACACTGTCGAGATAAAAATACCTTTTCTCCATATTGACGAAAATAGCACTGTTTTTTAGACAAGTTGCTGGATTTGATAAATTTTCGATAAACTGATGCCGTTTGCCACACGGCACGCTTCGTCATAATAGCCAAAACCTTGCAGTATTTTTCTACATTATAATAAACGTCAATGACGAACGACCTGACGACCACACAAAAGGGCAAAACCAGCGTTTTGCCCTCCAAGAATTGCTTCGCAATTCTCGTTGAAATAACGCTACGTTACGGGCATTTTCCTATATATTAAAAAGGCTCTGCGCATTGCTGCACAGAGCCCTCTCTACAGTGGTTCATAAACCACGCTTATATCATCTGATTAATCCAGATCAAATACATATGTTGTATCTACATTTCCTTCATAGTAGAGATGCAGATAACTGATTGCTGACTTTCTGCGGTTCGAAATATCGAAACGTACCCATCTTGTATTATCATTGTCATACGTTGTTGTCGTATTAATATAGTTGTCATCACTAAAGAAGAAATACTGCGTTCTATCTTTCAGGAAATTACCTTCTTTCAACGTAAACGTATGATCTTTATTGGCTGTGAACTTCCATACATACTTACCGGTCGCAGTCGTTACCTTCTGATAAATCTCATCCACATAGCTAACTGTCTTTTCCTTAGAAGTTCCAAGGTTTGATGCACTTGCTGTCACCATAGAAATCTTAAACGAATTAACGTTAACACAATCCGTTGCGTTTGTATATGGTGTAAACGATACACGATGTGTAGCCGTGTCAGGAATATATTTCGGCGCCGGAGTTGCCAGCAAGTCATACGAATCGTGAGTTCCATAAATATCTTTCTGGGACTCTTTATCAATAATAGACTCACCTGTTCCAGAAGTATCTTCATCTACAGAGGACCCACCATTTTTATAGTCCTTATACTGCTCTTCATCCTCAAAAATACCAATCAAATTGATACTAATACACCATCCGTCTCTAGCTTCGATATTAAAATATCCAATATCATCGTTTTTATCTAAGCCATATTTCTCTTTCAATTGACCAAGAGTGATCTTGTATACTTGTGTTTTATTCGGTAACGTCAACACTGTCGTTCCATTTTTGTCCTTTATGTAACCAACTCCGTCATTATACCAAGAGTTACCAGCAGCATTAGATATATAATCAATCACTAATATACTACTATTATCCCATCCCTTAAACTGCGAGCCATTCTCGGAACGATAAGACTTAATATTATCCCAACTATTCACTTTTTGTGTTAATATTTCCGGCTCTCTCTTCGGTTTAGGTGTCGGTGTAGCAGGTGCAGGCGTAATAGTAGTGTCATCATCAATCTTACCACCACTGCCCTGACTCTGACTGTCTCCCTTTACAATCTTAGAGTTTGACTTATAATCACGGTAATCACTGCCATTCGGCTGAATTACTCCCTTGAATACAGTCATCTCAGAACCATCTTCCGACTTCTTGATGGCATCAGAGTCCTGCTTCGGGAAGTAATCATCTGTTACTTCAGAAACATCAAAATCTCTATAGTTGGCATCCACTGTCTTAGCAGAATCTACTCTTACTGCTGGAGATACATCACTTCCTCGCAATGTATTAATAAATAACTTCATCTCCAGATCACTTGTTGTATTTGCGAGATCTATCATATCATATGTGATATTCTCAACAGAATACAAATAATAGTTATTCGATGCATCTCTCGGCGAAATACCATACTCTGTATCATCGCCATCACCATCCGGTCCCAACGAATACCAGACAACCAATCCTTCATTATTCATGTTCAACTGGTACACCTGAGCTGCTGATGACGCAATATCAACAGAACTACTAATAGTATATGGGTATGTTGTAAGGCTTCCTATATTGTTTCTACTAATCGTCTTCGCCTTAGCAACCTTATTGTAATCGACATCTTTCCAAAGCTTGTTATTATATACTTTGTATTTTCCGGATCCCTCCTTCATAACCTTTGCATAGGTATATTCTAATTTATTTTTATTATCATATTCCTTGTCTGTCTCTTTTGGTTTCTTCGCAGTGTCCTTGATATCGCCATACAACTTCAAATCATCTGTAAAACGGCTCATGTTAAGGATATCTTTTACTTCTGATGATTTATTACTGTCATCAATTGTTTCACCGGTTACTACAACAGAAGCACCCGCTTTTGCCCTTGAGGATACATAATCTGCTGCATCCTTATATGCATTATCGCCGAATAGTTTAGTAGAACAGCTGACTATATAACAATTATAATCCTCTCCGTTAGCACCACCGATTGTCCCTGCCTGAAGCTGTGAATTGAAATCTGTCAGACTTACTGTCTTAACTGTTACGTTATAGTTCTCATCCAAACCAATGGTATCATTCAACTTATCAACCCAATCCTTGAACAATCCGCTTCCTGCAAGCTGATTCTCCAAATTTGCCTGACTGTTCATCTGATCATCTTCGAGAATCTGTAATGCTTTGATTGATGTTGTCTTTCCATCAGAGCGCTTATAAAATGATGTTCCCGTTACTGACTGATAATTTTCTTTAGTCTTTGTATTATATAATACAAATTTCCAAGAAACAGCACCCGATGTTTTGGTCTTGTTCAGATATAGTCTCTTATTGCTGCTAAAGTCATAAATATAGTTCTGCGCTACTGGAACCTGAATTGCATTGCCACTCTTGTCTTTGAATACATTTCCATCGGCATCCTTTGCATCCTCTCCAACAAATTTATATGGAGAACCTGAATTATTTGCAAATGTATCCTGAACCAACTCGTCATCAGAAATATTACCATCGCCATTCAGATCAATATACATACGTACTGCATAGTCTGATGACTGATCACCAATGATAAAGCTGAAGTTCAATTGTGGATCGGTCAACGCCAACTGTTTTGCCTTTGCCGGATTAACTTCATTGCTATCTGCCATTCCATCGTCCGAAACATATCGATCCGGAGTAGATGTTATCTTACTGTAAAGACCAACATAATCTTTATAACGAGTGGTTAATTCCTTATACTTCTTAGTGGTTAATCCTGTTTTAGTTTTCACAGGAAGCGAAAATCCATTTTTCATATAATTCAGACAATTCTCGCTCAGGAACTTAACACTCAGCTTCGAAAGCGCACAGATGTTATTCTTTCTAAATTTATTTACATTGTTAGCACTCTTTAATTTTTCCAGAAGTGCATGCATTTGTGAAGTCGAATCAACAATCGACAAATAATTATTCTTGTATGAATCCGAAATCTTTGTTGTATCGTTTGTGTCCCACTTAAACGTTGCCAAACTGTCAGCAAGCACCAACGCATTTCCACCTTCTGCATACTTTTGAAGCTGTTCATTCTTCAGTTTGGAAATATCATTACCGGAAGAACGTACATCTCCTGATTTATCACCAACATGCAGATATACATACTTATCCAAATTACTGTCATTATATGCGGTATTGGTATAGTTAACGCCATTATTCTGCGTAGTTGTCGTATTAAATTTACCAATATTATCCCCGATATAAATCAAGTCATAATATCCATTGATATCACGCTTTGATCCATTAAACTCAGCGGTAGTCATATGGTCTACTTCAATCTTACCTTTGAAACGTGATGCCGGAAGATATGTTCCAACAAGATACTTTTCTGTAATAAAGTAATCTGCACATGGCTCAATTTCAAGCACATGCATAGTGTCCTTATCCCGTGTTCCTACATCATCATCGTCATTACCATGTCTCTTATACTGCAGAAGATAATGAACCATCTGTGCCGGAGTCAGCTTATCCGGTCTCTCACCATACTCTTTCTCAAACCAGTCAAATGCCTCCTTGGTTGAATCTGTTTCATCAATTCTGGCATTATTAAATCCCTGTGACAAGGATGTATCTGAGTTATAAATGAACGTAGCACCGGCAAGACCCGGTGTAGGGAATTGCAGATATGATCCCTGTGAATAATATATTGAATACCGCTCTCTCTGCGCATCAGTAAGATTTGTATAATCATTGCCCTCCGCAACAGGAAGAAATGCATCAGGATTCCAATATTCCTGTGCATCAGCACTTTTTTGTGGACTACAGTAGGATATATCACCATTTTCTGTAATGACCTTTCCTCCAGCATCTCTTTCTGTCTGGAAGAAGTAATTGTAAAAATTCTCCTGTTTCATTAAAAAATTCATGATTAAGAATTTATACATACCACAATTAGTACCTGTACCTGTATATTTACCAGTATTTTCACCTGGAGTCCAAGGAGTTTTAGGAATTCCGACCTCCATGGTAGTATAATCCAAATGCTGATTCGTTACTGTCTTTAAATCATCAGCATTATATCTGCTGTTCCCGGAAAGTCCCTTCAAATCATTCATCATATCATTTGAAGTCAATAATGGAGCAAATCCATACTTTCCGCTCCCATCATATGTCTCCAACTGATTGATCTTGAAGAATAATTTCTTCGCTACTGTCCAACCCCAATCGTTATCAGAGATAAAATTAGAATTCAATAACGCTTCTCTTATTGATTTATCTGTACTCTTGGATTTCACCGTTCCATCCGCTTCAATGATAAACGGATCCTTATCCTTATAATATGACTCTCCAAGTACATCTTTATTTCGATGATACTTATCCAAATTTGCATTACACCATAAATCCGGGAAGGTACCAACTGATGTTTTCTGATGCATATATAACAAATCCGCGTAGTCAATCCATTCCGGATGTTTCTTTAATTCCTGAGGTTCAATTGTCTTAACTGCAATTTTTAAATTTCTGCACGCAGTCTCTGATTCATCATCCAAATCCAAAGATGTACGTACAAAATCATTAGTGTTAACCACATGACCTTTTAACACCTGCATTCCTTCAATGTTAACCCACAAGTTACTGATATTACCCTCTGAAGCAACTTTTTCTCCCTTATCATTTGTATAAGAAATACTATAGAAATCGCTGTCTTCTCTTGTCGTATACTCTCTTTCTCCCGGGTTATAATCAATCCCTTCATCTGCCGATGCCACATACTTATTTTCACTCAGAGCATATGTATCAAACTGCGACCGTGACATAACAAATGTATCTGCTGACGCATAATAAAGTGTTGTCCAGTTAAACTGACCTGTCTCACCATCTTTTGCCTTTCTAAAAACCGGACGATACGCCGGAATATCCTTACCCTCTGCATCTTTTGTATAGAAGGTTCCTGTTGTATCCTGTTCATAATGATCAATGACAAAGTCACCGGAAGCACCATTTGCAACTTTTTCATAATATCCATGTGTCTTGATTGTTTTTCCGGAGGTCAATACCCAATCATCATCCACGGTCCAACGAGTATCTTCCTTATACAAACCATCGTCATAATCCTTACGATCTCTATCATACTCATCCTTAAAAACGGCTGTTGCTACAGAACGTGTACTTTCCTTGGCAGCTGCATAAACAGACTTTCCAACATTCGTGAGATCAATTGGCTCACAGCCATCGATTAGATAGCCAACCTCCGCATCACCATAATACGGCACAATTTCCAAAATTAAAAAAGCATTTTTTGAATTTGCATCCGCAATATTTTGTGTTTTATCTACTTCACCGTTCTCACTTCCGGTGCAAAGTTTGCGATAATCTTCCAGCGTATTTACAACTGCTCTATTTGGCATACTATCCGCTTTTACAATAAATTTGTGATACCCAAAATATCCGCCAAACACCAGCAGACACAAGGCCAATACGCCAATCGCCAGTTTTCCTTTCGTCAAGTTTTTAAACCATTTTTTCATAGATACAGCCTCCATTCCACAGTTTCGCACTGCAAACCGTTCTCTCCTTACTCCACTATAACGTTCAAGGGCAGCCTACCCATTACGGATAGACTACCATACCATTCCTTACCTTTGTTGTCTCGTCAATTTTGTAAGTCTTTTTACCGGATTTCATATCAAACGAAACCGTGACCTTGTTTCCATCGATGCCTACTTTAAAATCACTGATATAATCAGAAAGCAGATCATCTTCTGTACAGCTTACCGATCCACCGCTTGCCGGTAAAGCTACATCTGCATTGTGCTCGTTCAGATAGAGCTTTCCATCCTTGAACTGAATCACTTTCAGATCCTTTACTGTCTTTGTCTGCTGACAAACCGGAGTTGCTCCCGGTGTACCTGATACAGCCGGAAGAGCTGTTGACTTAAGCTCAACCTGATACAATGCCAGTGTATTGTTGTCTTTGTCATACTTGACACAATTTGATTCCATAATCATGGTGCTCATCTGCGCCATCAATGTCTGGGATTCCATCTGCAGATCAAGCTCCGCTTTCGTATTCGAATAGCTTCTGCTTCCCGACTGCATCATAAGAGTGATTGCACCTCCTACAATTGCCAGAATCGCCATTGAAATAATTAATTCCACGAGAGTAAAACCTCTCTTATCTTTCCAGTTCAGAACAATCACCTCCCCTTAACCTTTCTTTACAAAATGCTTACCACTTATTTTTACCAGCTTGATTGAGAATTTCTCTTTGCCTGACATCTCAATCATACTGTAAAATGGTACATCCGTAAATTCACCATTCGTATCCAGTGAACCATCATTACTATAATTAAATGCTCCGGTTGACTTTGAATAACCCAACTTGAGGAAATTACTTTCACTCAGCGTTACGGAGTTAGAACCACCGGTTCCCTGCTTTCCGGTAATGGTCACAGTACTGTCGCAAAGCTTATCTCCGGAAATCTTTCCACTTGATAAACACTGATCTAATTCCGATCTCTGTGTAAATCCCTTAGGATAATCCGGATTGCCATCACTGTTTGTATCAATCGTGCTACTTACCGCAGTACTGTATACCCCATCAGAAGTCCGATAAATGTAGAGGAACGTCTGACCCTTCTTGGTCATTGTCGCCGTCTGAATGCTGGAGATCTTATTATTCAATCTTGCAGCGGCCTTCTTGGTCTTACCGGCATTGATATATGACATTCCACCGATGATCGCTCCGGCAAAGACTGCCATGATCGCCATCGTAATAATCAGCTCGATTAGAGAAAAACCGCGCTTATCTTTTCTGATATCCATTGCCTTCACCTCCTGCATTAATCATTCTTCTTCCAGTTCTCAAATGAAACGTTGTTTACCTTATCCTGATCTTCCTTCGTTCCAATGGAAGAGCTTACAGACTTTCTGAAATACTCTTTCATTGCATTAAAGAATGCCGGACTACCGGAATTCTTATCCTGCTCAAATACTTTTTCAATGGACTCTGAATCAGAAGATACTGTTGTGTTTGTTGCAAATTCCACATCATCTCCTGCAATGATCAGACCATTAAACTTGTTGCTGTTGATCGTTACAGATCCCTTTGCAAGAATAAAACAAGGATCGTCCTGATTATATCCCTTAGCCGTGTAATCCTCCGGCCACTTTACATCACCGTTTGAAACAATGTATCCGCATACGCCGTTAGAACCATCATCCTTGGTAATCGAATAACGTCCAATCTGCGTAGTTTTGATCTGGCTTGCATCTACAAGCTTTGCAAACAGATTTGTTCCATCGGCACTACCACTCTTTAACAAGGTATCATCACCCCGGTTGGAATCGCTGTCATCATACAGTCTCCATTTCGGGCTATTGGTTGCATCATCGTAATCGTCCACCAATGCAAGCTGTTTAGACATATACAGCTTACTGTTCTGCTCCGCAAATGTTTTAAAGGAGCTTGATGGTATCTGACCGCCATTATCAATCTTCAGCTTGATCTTTGCCTTTCCATTGGCATCCTTATCATTCTCATCGCTGTACATGATATTACCGGAAGATAACAGATATCCCGCCTTTGATCCAAAGGAAGGAAGCTGAATTCCCACGGTATCTACATATGTCTTATTCACAACATCATAAATCGTCTGCTGTGAACTATTCTCATAAAACAGATTAAAGAAATTACTTGCAGCCTTGGAATCGTCAAAGTTCAGATAGAAATACTTGATCGTATTAGCACTGACGTTCGGATCATAACGGCTGTACAGCTTTAACGGTGTCGTCTTGCTGATAGCACCGCTTGTAATCAATGCCTTTATATCAAACTGCTTTGCACCATTCTTCTTCGGGATACCGATACGGTTCTCATATGCTTCATAGTCGAACAGATACTCCTCATTGTTCGCATTAAATACAAAGCATGGAATGGCATCTTTCGCATCCAAAGAGTATTTACCAAAGCCTGGAACCGCCTGACCATCATCCAACGTAACACTATTGTTTGCCGGAAGATCCTGTACTCTCTTGACAAATCCATCGGTAGATCCGTCCTTTACTGCTGCTACAAAGTATGACAACTGGCTGCTCTTTACCGCCAGAGATTCACCCAGCTCAATATCCGGATTGGCAAGTGCTGTCTCGCCAACATTCGTCTTCTTGGAGATAAATGTACGTCCTGCAAGCACCAGCTCATTCAGATCCTTCATCAGCAACTGGTTATCATAACCATTGACTGAAATGGAACTACTGTATGCAGCCGTTGTAGATAACTTATTTCCTGTTATTCCGGCTGTGTAGTCATTCGTGTAATTGTAACCGTAGTATTTTCCTTTCAGAGTAACCCGGTCACCCTCACCATTGATCTCCAAATCGTCCGCGATATAGGAGGAAGCATCAATCGTCACTTCATTACTGCTGTTCTTACCACTTGTGATCACATTCTCTGCCCAAAGCTGTGCAGCCTTATCACTGGATGGACTCTTGCCAACTTCAAAGCGGCTGCCATTGGATACATCCACATCACCTCGTGTGATGATCTGCTCCGCATTAATCTTGAGTGATGCTCCACCGGAAATAACGATACCGGCTAACGGTGTATTATTCTTAACGCTTGCCGGCTGTGGTGATGTTGCATTTGCCACACGATTCACCGTACCGGAATATACATTTCCATCGACCTGAGCCGAAATCGTACCGTTATCTGCGATCACCTGATCATCTGCAAGAATTGCATAATCAAGATACTCCGAGTGTGCATCAGTACTGATTTTTGGCACTTCAATACGAATGTCAGTTGTCAATGTCGTCTCATAATCCTTCTGTTTGTCATGTGCTTTGATCACCTTTACATCCTTAAGCACTAAAGCATCTCCATCCAAAACCATGTCACCTTTCGTCACACCGGTACCATCGTCTGCATGCTTGATATACGATTTTGCCTGATCCTTGGTCAGATAACCAAGCAAAACACTATCCAGATATTTATAATTTGTCTTTGTTGCATCATAGGTGTCTCCGCCTGTCAGAGACTGAATCATCAGATTCAAAAAGTCCTTTGCATATTTATCGCTCATTGCACTGCCTGCAGCGGTCAATGAGGCATTATACTCTCCCAATGCTTTCTCATATGCCTTTGCGGAAGCCTCAGAGGACTCATTCTGAATGCCCGCTGCCACAGCGTCGAGTATAGAATCTGTCTCATAGAAATTCTCCTGTGTCACCTTCTGGGAAGCCTTGAGATAAATATTGGTAACAGTTGTTGTAATGACTGCTCCTGCAAGCAAGATCAGAAATGACATGCAGATCATTACCAAAACCAACGACGATCCGCTTTTATCTTTTAAAAATCGTTTGAACATGATCTCACTCCTCTCTAATCCTGCGTCTTAGAACCAGTTACTTCTACAATCTTCTGTGTAGATCCATCCTTGCTGTCAACCGTCACGGTAATGTCTGCCACACGATTGATCTTTTCAGAATGTACCAAAGTGTAATTGCCATCTGGACCGGTCTGTACTTTTCCGCCAATCGTCGACGTTTCATCCAGCTCTGTCATAGCAGCCGTCCGGGATAAATTGGTATAAACGCATTTAATCTTGTTTTCAAATCCGGAACCCGCACCATTGATCGGAAGCTTATAGCTTCCCGGCCGCTTCGAATATCCTGTCGGAAGATCACTGTCACTGGTGGAAGCCGGCACACTGTTCTGTGCAATAATGAACATATTCAGATCACCTGCATTATTCTGCAGCTGATAATCATCATCTGTCGTCATCGTGATCTTATCATTCACATTTAACGGATTATAGAACAAATAAATATTCTCCAGCTTATCAACCTTAATGGATGAAGAAGCCACGACATCCTCATAAACTGTGTTAGCGTCAATTCCTTCCGGATATGCTTCTCCGCCTTTATTATAAGTATATCGATACTTCACCGAAATCACGTCATATCCCGGTTTAGATGTATCTTTCTTAGCTGATACAATAATCTCACAATTCAGTCGATTTTTAAAATAATTGGCATCAATCTTCGCCGGTGTAACTCCTGTCACAGGATCCGGAGTTCCTGCCGGCTCAGGTGTCACACCATTTGCTGCGCAGGCTGCCGTATACTTGTTATTAAATGCAAAGCTTGCCGCAACCAATGTCTGACCATGATCGGATGACATCAAATCCTTGCTTGTGTCCATCGTACCAATCACAAATTTCTCATAATCCTTTGATACAGACGCGGGCGCAGCTGATGAAGCCGGTGCCGCTGATACAGCCGCATCATTCACCTTATCAACCGGCGTGATCTTCGCTGTCACCTTAAAAGAATTTTTGTCAACTGTCTTATTCTGTGTTAATGCATAGCTGCCGTCACTGCTCTGTGGAGCAGCTACTGTCCAGTTCGGATCCGCAGAACATACAACATTCGGGTCATCCAGATTGTAGGCAGAATGTTTGAAATTCTCAAGCACCTCCTGTGCCAGAACGGTTGCATTCTGCTTCTGTCTGCTCCTTGCGTTATGCTTTGCAGCATCTGTAAAATAGCTCAAAATCGGTATCGTGACGATAGCCAGAATTGCGATCGTCAGGATCAGCTCAACCAAAGTAAAACCGCGTGCATCCCTGAGGCACTGTGCGGTTTTGCACCTTCTCTCTTTCATGGGCTCACCTCAAATCTTTATACAACAATTGCAACTGCCGAAAATTCCGGCAGTTGCAACTTATGTCCTATTTTCTAAATATGTTGTCCACTCCGGTATTACCATTGCTTACATCCGGAGCTTCATATACCTCACCGGTTCCGGAAATCGCATACATATCAATTGCCATGTTACAGGTCAAAAGATTGTCTTCCTCTCCTGCCGTTGCTGAAATCTCCGAAATCGTCATACGATTCTTAGATTCATTGATAAAGTTCACAACCTTCTTCAATGAGTCGTAAGTCGTTGTAAATGTCACATTGACGGTTGAACGATAGCCGGTATAATCAGCCGCTGCCGTGATCACATCGTTAACCGGTGTATCTGAAGTGATTGCCGCTACCGATGCAGGATTTGACTTTGCTGTCTTATCTCCTGTTGTAGTCGCATCTGTCGATGCACTACCATCACTGACTGCACCCTGCTGATAGAAGATCTGATTCATGTTAAAGCTTTCTGACTGAATCTTTACATCAGATATACTCTCGTACATATCATTCAGATCGTAGATCGCATTCTCTGTACGAACCTCTGCCGGGAACTTTCCAAGAACCTCCGCAACATCAAGCTGCGTCTTTCTTGTCTCCTCCAGAACGCTGTCTTTCTGAGCCTCCATGGTCTCCAGCTTCTGCACTTCCTGTGAAAGTGTCTCGTTTTCTGTCTTTAATGTATCTTTTCTCTCATTCATCTTCGCAAATACTAAGAAGTATGCTGCTGCAACGATGAGGATTGCTCCAAAGATAAAAAGCATCATTTTGTCACGATTTGACATTTTCTTTTTCGTATCCATATCTCATTCCCTCCTGTCTGGTATTATTGATTTGCTGATTCCTGCGCCGCCTGAGCCTGCGCCACCTGATAGTACTGTGCAGATACTGTGAAGTTATAAACTGTGCTTCCATCATCTGCATCAGCCGCTGTCACGGAAGGAATTGATATATTAGTAAGTACCGGTATCTTCTGACCGTCCTTATCCTGCATTTCTAATGTTTCAAGGTTCATCAGCATTCTTGCGATAGAGATATCTGTCTCAGAACTGATCGTCATGTTGATGCCATCCTCAGAGGACTGTAAATAGCTTACCGTCATTGTTCTCGGAAGATTTGCCTCCAGCTGCTTCACCAGACTGTTCAGATTCTCATTCTGTGTCTCTGTTGAGTTATAAAGACTGTTGACCTGATCGTATACGGATTTAATACCCTCATTCTCCTTAAAGACTGTATTGATATATGCCAGTGATTCCTTTCTGGCTTTCAGGTCGTCATTCTTATTCTTCTCTGTGTTATACTGCAGGAATGAGAACACAGACATTGCCACCGCACAGATCACAGCAAGACCAAAGACAAGCTGCGCATTTCGAAGTGCATCCGCTCCCGCTCCCGATGTTGCTGCATTCTTAGACTTAAAGCCAACCGGTGCGATTGCTGCACCGACAACTGCAATGTACTCTGTCTGGTTGTAAAGACCCTCGCTGAAATGACGTGGGAAAGATACATTTACCAGATGCTCCATTCTCTGTGTCGGAATATTCAACTCATTAGAGAACAGCTCTTCAATACCGGAAACCTTACATCCCATACCGGTAATATAGATACTTGTCAGTTCCACTCCCTGATACTTTGATTTGAAGAAGTCAATTACTCGGAGTACACTCAGAAGGATCTCACCGATCGCATCGGTAACAACCTTGCGGGAAGATTTACTTGCCTCCTGCTGTCTCCACTGCTCCTCGGTCATTCGGGCACTTACGATGCTGTCATCATCATCAAGTCCCTTATAATCAAGGCTTCGGCATACCAGCTTATCACGGCAAAGTGCCTCACAAGCGGCATCCATATCATCAATCATACATTCTTCACTTAATACCATCGCCTCAGCCACATTGAAGATACCCTGTGGAATAGTACGCTGCATCAGCTGCTGACCTTCGTTCATGAAGTTGATCATCGTCGTGTTGCCGCTGATCTGGATACATGCACAATAGTCAAGAACAATCTCCTTCTTTAATACCTGCATGGAACCATTACCAAAGTAATCCAATGCTTCGATATTAAAATCCATCTCCTGAGCAAAGTTATAATAGTTATCTACCAGATCATCCGGAGCTGCCAGAAGAAGTACTTTATAAGACTTTTCCTTGCCTTCCTTGATCGTCTCTAACAATGAATATGCCAATGTATAATCATTCAGATCAATCGGAAAATACTCCTGTGCTGTCGCCCGGACAAGATCACCAATCTTATTCTCCTTTACATTAGGAAGTGTAACCTCACGAGTTGCAATCTTACTGGAAGCAATCGAGAATACTACGCTCTTCTCTTTCATACCTGCTTCGGCAAGTTCGTTACGGAATGCAACTGCAAGCACATCTTTGTCACGAATGACACCATCTTCGATAACACCCTCCGGTGTTGCGAAGCTTACCGCACGATAAACATGCGGATTTTTCTTTTTATAATCAATCTCAACAATCTTGGTCACCTGCGTGCCAATCTCAATACTAAGTACATGTTTCGCCATATCGTACTTTTCCTCCCTGTCTCAATATTTTTGCATCACACAAAATTCAACGTATGCGGTCTTCTACCGCAAAAGGAGCCTAACGCTGTGCTCGTGATAAGCCCGCTGTTAAACTCTCTGTGACAGCAAAATTACTGCCATCTTCTGAATAAAACGTCAATCAACCTGTTACATTAAGATACTCTTATTCTCTGTAAATCCACTTTCTAATGAATAATCATACCTATATACCAATCAATTACCGGCGTCCCCCACAAAGCCGTGAGCCAAATTCCCACAGACAAATAAGGACCCATTGCCAGACGATGCTCTGCATGACTTACCGCCATACGGATCAGATGAACTACCGAACCGATAATGCACCCCAGGAAAAACGCCAAAACCGCACCTTTCCATCCGAGCAAAAGTCCTGCTCCAAACATCAGCTTGATATCTCCTCCGCCGATTCCCCTTCCGACGGTGACAAGATAAATAACCAAAAGAAACACGCTGACAGAAAACATTCCGATCACGTGATCCTTCCAGGCATGCAGATCAAGCAATGTTGCCGCAATCCCCAGCAATAAAATAAATAGATTGATACCGTCCGCAATCTCCATAGTACGAAAATCAAGGACACTTAAAACAATAAGGGCGGATGTCAGGAGACAATATACGACACTCACATAATTTAAACCGTTCGCCAAGAAAACGATTACATATAATGCTCCATTCATGCCTTCCACTAAGGGATACTGAAGCGATAACTTTGTGTGACACTTCCTGCATCTGCCCCTTAGAAATAAAAAGCTAAATAGTGGAACCAAATCATACCAGCGCAGCTGATAACCGCAAGTCATACAATGGGAGTGTGGAAACACTATGCTTTCCTTTTTGGGAATACGATAGATACAGACGTTCAAGAAACTTCCGATCACGATTCCAAACAGAAAGATGATTATGTATAAGACTACGGTCAATGCTGCTACTGACATGATTTAGGCTCCTATAAATAACGATTCAAATTACTGCTCATTCTCTACAATATTCTTTGAACCAGATGCCGGTTTAGAGGTTCCTGTCCAAACTGCAATTTTACCAGTAGCAGTGTTAACCTCAACAGTAATACCCTCGCCTTTCATCAGCTTAGATTTAAGAGCTGTTGAAGACTCATCATTAATATCTGTTAATGATTTATTACTTCTAAGTGCTGTAAGCTCATCAACTGTTTTAGCGTTTGTAATACTAGCCAAGTTAGTAAGACTATCTGATCCACCATTACAAGCCTCACCACTCTGTGCAATTGCAGAAGTGATATCTGTACACAGTGAGCTCAAAATCTGCTGATCCTTAGACTGACGAGACTTCTCCATGTATGGAAGTACCTGAGAAGCAACCACACCAACAAGGATAGCCATGATAGCCATAACGATGATCAACTCAACAAGAGAGAAACCTTTCTTGTCATTTTCCTGTAACTTCGCGAGATAATTTTTGATAACTTTCTTCATAATAAAATCTCCTTTTCATTTTAATTTTATTTATCATAAGGCTGCTTGGCACAGTCTCAAGATCATTATTAATATCGGCACAACAATAAAATATGTAAACCTTCACAAATACGAACTATGCATTTTCTGCCGCCGTGTACATAGACATCATCGGCGCCATGATTGCAAACATGATCGGTACAACCACGCCAGCCATCAATACGATAATCACCGGTTCCATAATCGCCGTCACTGCTTTCGTTGCGTTCTCCACTTCCTCCTCATAGAAGTCAGCAGCATGTTCCAGCATTTCCTCCATATTACCGGTTTCCTCACCGATTGCTGCCATATTATAAAGAAGCGGTGGGAACACTCCCGAGTCACGAAGTGGCACCGAAAGAGGAGTACCTCTCTCCACTTCGTCTCTTGCTTCCTCCATCACTTTCTGAACAATACGATTGCTCATCAACTTCGTCACTATCGCGATCGCATCCACCATCGGAATACCGGAAGCCATCAGTGTGCTTAACGTACGTGCCAACCTTGCGGCTGCTGACTTAATCTGAAGATCCCCAACAAGTGGAATTCGAAGAAGTACACGACCAAGAACAATCGCCCCAGTCTCTGTCTTCGACCAAACTCGAAATGTCACAACCAGCGCTGCTATAATAATACCAACCAGCCACCACCACTTGATTAAGCCATCACTCATCGCCATAACCATTTTCGTAATAGCAGGAAGATCCATACCAGCTCCCTCCAGCGTTTCCTTAAACTGCGGTATGATATAGGTAAGCATCAACACTACTACACCTGCTACAACAACAAGAAGTACAATCGGATAAATCATCGCCTGCTTGATCATACTGGATGTCTTGCTATCTTTTTCAAACTGTTCTGCCATTCGTCTGAAAGACACTTCCAAACTACCCGAAGCCTCACCGGCTTCCACCATATTCAGAAGCATATCCGGGAAGATCCCTTCCTGAGCCCGCATTGCATCCGCCAGAGACTCACCTTTCTCTACCAGAATACGAGTCTGATCCAACGCCTTCTTTAGGTACTTATTCGTCACCTGATCTGTGATCATCTGAAGTGCCTGAATGACTGTAACACCGGCATGCAGAATACTTTCAAACTGCTTACAGAATACAGAAAGATCTCTCGACTTCACTTTCTTGCCAATGTTAATCTCAATATCCTTATTCAAAGCATTGGGAATCTCCACACTGATTGGGATCAATCCTTCTGCCTTCAGCGAATTCCTTGCAGCTGCCTCATTGGCGGCTTCCAGAGTTCCCTTCTTCTGTTTACCATTGGCGTCAACCGCCACATAATTAAATGCTGCCAATTTATCACCCTTTTCTACCCCTCTGCGTGAGATGTCATACTCACAACGGGTTATTTATTTGTGCTGTACATAACATCCCCGACAGTTATATACGGTATCACTTTATTGATTGTACTACATTCGTCTTATTTTTTCAACGACATTTATTAAATTTCTATAAAAATAGTTCACATAATTTTGACTTCATTTTTATACACATTGACCAAATGATGTCTCTATTATATGAACTATCTTTGTGAAACATTTCTGTATCTGTCGACAAATTAGAACAATTTCCGCTTCAGAACCTCCGGCTCCTGCGCAAATTCCAGCGCCGTATCCGCAGAGATCTTAAGATCATGGTACAGATCAAAGATTGCATCATCCATGGTCTGCATACCCATCTTCTTACTTGTCTGAATTGTTGACGGAATCTGATGTGTCTTCGCATCACGGATATTACTTGCAATTGCAGGCACTGTATGCATAACCTCATAAGCAGCCACTCGTCCCTTACCGTCTGAAGTCGGCATCAGCTGCTGTGAGATAACCGCCAGAAGTACCATTGCAAGCTGAACACGGATCTGCTGCTGCTGATGTGGTGGGAATACGTCGATAACACGGTCGATCGTTGCTGCCGCACCAATTGTATGCAGGGTTGAAAATACCAGGTGGCCAGTCTCGGCTGCGGTAATCGCTGCACCGATCGTCTCCTGATCACGCATCTCACCGACGAGGATAACATCCGGATCCTCACGAAGTGCGGCACGGATACCGTTGGCGAAAGAAAGGGTATCAAATCCGATCTCTCTCTGGTTAACAATGGAGTTCTTATGCTGATGGAGGTACTCGATCGGGTCCTCCAGAGTAATGATATGCTCCTTACGATTCTCATTGATCATATTGATCAGTGAAGCAAGCGTCGTTGATTTACCGGATCCGGTAGGTCCTGTAACCAGTACAAGACCACGCTTTCTCTTGGCGAGATCCATAACAGACCACGGAAGTCCCAGCTTCTCCGGTGCCGGGATCACGGTATTGATCAGACGAAGAACCGCCGCAAAGGAGTTCTTCTGACGGAATACATTACAACGGAAACGTCCCAGTGCTTCTGTACTATAGGAGAAATCCGCCTCACCATCTCTCTTCAACGTAGCAACCTGTCTCTCATTCATAATAGAAAGAACAAGCGTCTGCGTATCATGCGACGTCAGCACATGTGGGATAATATCCTCAATCGTACCGTTGACACGCATCTTCGGCGGAAGCCCTACCGTAATATGTACATCGGATGCTCCTACATCTCTGGCAATTTCCAGCAAACTGTCCATTGTGATTTCCATTTTGTAAACCCTCCATATTCTTAAGTTTAATTATCATAAGCGACACGGTGTACTTCCTGCAGTGTCGTAATACCTTTCAATACCTGCTTATTGGCAGACATAACAAGTGTGTTCATCCCCTCTTTGATTGCTTCCTTCTCTAGCTCCTCTGCGGTCCCCCCTGTTGCAATGATACGCTTCAGTGCCGGAGACATCTGCATGATCTCATAGATACCGATACGTCCCTTATATCCGGCACCACCACACTCCAGACATTCTTCATTCGGTTCAATATGAGGGATCAGAACTTCCTCGCCCCACTTCTCTTCCGGAATACCAAGCTCCTTCTTCTCCAGATCATCTGCCGGCACCATACGCTTACAGCGCGGACATACCCGGCGAAGCAGTCGCTGTGCAATAACACCGATCACCGCATCAGAGATCAGATAATTCTCAATACCCATATCCGCCAGACGGCTGATCGTGCTCGCCGCACTGTTGGTATGAAGTGTACTTACAACCAAGTGACCCGTGATAGCCGATTCGACGGCGATACCTGCTGTCTCACCGTCTCGGATCTCACCGATCATGATAATGTCCGGATCCTGACGCAGAATAGATCTGAGTGCCGCCGCAAAGGTAAGACCCGCTTTGGCATTAACCTGAACCTGATTGATACCGTTAATATTCGCCTCGACAGGATCCTCTACCGTGATGATATTAACCTCCTCGGTATTAAGCTCACTGAGTGCTGTATAAAGCGTCGTAGACTTACCGGATCCGGTAGGTCCCGTAACGAGCATGATTCCATTCGGATGCTTTAATATATCCTCGAACCGGTGAAGCTCCTCCGGTTCAAATCCAAGATCCTTCTTATCCCGGCTGAGCGCTGTCTTCTGTGCAAGACGCATAACGATTTTCTCGCCATATACTGTCGGTAAGATAGACACACGGATATCATACTCCTGTCTGTCGACGATCTGTGTCATACGACCGTCCTGAGGCTTACGCTTCTCAGAAATATCCATACCGCCGACAATCTTAATACGTGCTACCATCGCCGAAAGCAGCGAAATATCATGTCTCATCGCTTCCTGAAGCACACCATCGACACGGAACCGGATCCTAAGCTGATTCTCCAGCGGTTCAAAATGAATATCGGATGTTCTCTTATGTACTGCCTGCTCAATGATCTGATTAACAAGACGTACGATCGGTGCCTGCTTAACCTCCTCAGACTCTTCCTTACCATCCTTATTATTGCCATACTTCTCACGGCGCTCTGCAGCAAACTGGTCTGCCACCTTCATCGCCTCAGAATTACCATAGAAGCGGTCCAGTGCCTGCGACACATCCTTAACTGTGGTAACACGAATCTCAATCTGCATACCGGTAATGATCGACAAGTCATCCATCGCGATCATATCCAGCGGATCTGAAAACGCAACGCGGAGTACGTTCGGATTATCCGGAGCAAACTCATACGGCAACAGCATGTACTTCCGAAGAACCTTCTCGTCAACCAGTGCGAGAACCTCGTCCTCAATCGTAATACCCGCCAGATGCACTCGCTCTAATCCCATCTGGTGGCAGAGTGCCTCCGCAATGATCTCATCATTCATGATACCCATATCTACCAGGGTCATACCAAGCTTCTGACCATTGCCCGCTTCCTTCTGCTTCTTTAATGCTTCCTCCAACTGCTCCTGTGTAATAACTCCCGCGCCAAGCAGCAAGTCTCCCAGTCGTTTCTTTCTACGTAGTCTGCTTGCAATCGAATTGTCCATGACAGATCCCCCTATTCATTCATTTTCATAGGACGGCAAGTCCGTTCACCGTCTCTTCTCCTTTGTCCTATAAGGGCATAAATATATTTATATTATTATATACGTTTATGAGTTATTTAGCAAGTGAAATACTATTTTTTTGCGGCGTAGGAACTCCTGTAAAGCTTCCTCCCACATCTGACCTGCCGAACGATCCGGTGAAAAGGACGGATAGGACGCGGCAGGGACGATTGTCAGGTGCTCGTTTTCATAGCGGATCTGCATACGAAGGGACGGCAGTTCACTGTCCTGCACTGCAAATGCCCCTCCAAGGATCTGCTCTCTCTGTCTGCTCGAAGCTTCCAGATCCACATATAGAAGCTGCGGCGATTTCTTTCCTTTGATGAAATGAAACATAATTTCTTTCATTTCATTCCAGGTCATATGCATGCAGTCATGTTCTCCCCGTTCCGAACACATCTGACTCCACTGATCACTGTCGTACCACTCCCGCCGTCTTCCCCCTTTCATTAGAAGCTCTGAGGCGGTAACCGCTCTTGCTTCAAAAAGCAGAAAATGGTCAAAGGTATCCTTAAGAAGCAGATGTGCCATAAAATTTTTAATATCGATTATTTCTATCACTATCATAAAAACCTGCTTTCTGTACATAATAAGTACCACGACAAAGTCTGCTGCCGAAAAACTCCGGAGACGGCAGGTCATTCTTTGTCTTAACTATAAATTGTGCTGGAGGAAAATATCATGAAAAAAGATGCAAAAACCATGAAAGAAGTGGCAGAAAGATGCACAAAGTATTGTCGTTGCGATAACTGTAACTGTTCGAACTCAAGCAAGGACGATGCCATCTCCTGCCAGAACTGCACACATTACACACCTGGCAAGGTATGTGATATCGACCTGTATGAGGAAATCGTGGAAAATCACGATCTGTAACTTCAACTACAGTTCGACCCAAAATAGCCGGAGTCATATCCGGCTATTACATAGTTTAATCTTATCTGCCCACAAATACAACAATGGAACGCGGTGGAACAATTGTCTTCTTCTGGCTTTCCAGCGATGGTTTTCTTCGTCTCTTCTTCCTGCGGACAGGTACCGGCACCTCACTGAATGTATTGCCGTATGTCTCTATGGCCGGATACCACTCCTTCTCCCCCGGCAGATTCGGCAGATCGAAGGATTTCGACTCCCAGTACATATTAAATATGATATAAAGGGAATCGTCCACACCGCCATCCTCTTTCTTCTGATAATCGCCATACAAAAGCACAGCAAGCATCCTGCTGTAATAAGAAAAGTCCGCTTTCCACGCCTGTGTTCCATGAATGGATACATCCGGCATTCCACAGGATAATGAATCAAACATATACAGTTCTCTTCCCTGATGAAGCACCGGGTGCTTTCTGCGGAATGCGATCAGCTTTTTGACATATTCTAAAATCTCTGTCTTGGCACTTGTCATACGCCAGTCCAGCCAGGTAATCTCATTATCCTGACAATACGGGTTATTGTTGCCTTCCTGTGTATTGCCAAACTCATCACCGGCAAGAAGCATCGGTGTTCCCTGCGCCAGAAGCATCATTGCAAATGCATTGCGGATCTGGCACATACGGCGTGCCTGAATAAACTTCTTGCGGCTCTTGCCCTCCACACCACAGTTCCAGCTGTAATTGTACTCGGTTCCGTCCTGATTGCCCTCTCCATTCTGCTCATTGTGCTTGACATCATAAGACACCAGATCTGTCATCGTAAACCCATTAACATGGGTCATGAAGTTTATCGATGCCAGGTTATCACTGCCCCTTCGAAACAGTCCGGCAAATCCTTCCACCTGTCCCTCATCACTTTTCAGATAACGTCTGGCACAGTTCATAAATCCCTCATTATACTCTGCAAAAGTACCGCTCTCACCATAAGCTCCGGCGATCAGTTCACGATTCCAGTAATCTGTAAGAAGCTTTACCCCCGATAAAACCGGATCCGATACCAGCATCTGCGCCGGCATTACCTCCTGATTCACGCGAAATCCATCAATATGATACTCCAATACCCAGTTACGCAGACAATCCTCCATCAGACACACATTGGTTCCCGGCATAAAGTATATATCAAGCAGGACTTCAATCCCTGCCTGATGCAGACTGCGAACCAAAGCCTTAAACTCCAAACCAGCCCGGTGCGGATCAGCCGCATAAGCCGCCTTCGGCGCACAATAGTAGGTCTCGCTCTGACCATATCCCCAGTAATTTAACTTAACCTGATCATTCTTAGATACGGTACTCTTCTGTTTCGCCTCATCCTCTGCCGTGCGAACCGCCGATACTTCTCCCGCCGGAATCCCATGCGGCTTCTGTACCGCCTGTATCTCATCAAACTCATAACACGGAAGAAGCAGCACTGCATTGATGCCAAGATCTTTCAGATAAGGAATCTTCTCCATCAAGCCAGCAAAGCTGCCACGATGCTCCACCTTCGAGGAAGCATGCTTCGTAAAGCCTCGCACATGCAACTGGTACAGAATCATGTCTGAAAACGGAGTACCTAAAGGACTGTCATCCTTCCAGTCAAATTCCTCGAGACTGATTCCTCCGCGGCACATGCCTTGCCAACACGTTTACCCCAACGCTCTCTTCCGTGGATCACCGCCGCATAGGGATCAACAAACTCCTTACCGTCTACCTCATACATATACTCATATCCCTGAGATAGTATATCAGCTACACTTTTATCATTCTGTATTTCCGGACAACCTGTAATCTTTACAAAGTATACACATCCGCGCCGAAATTCTCTCGTCAGATGAATCCGGCACGCCGGACGCTTCTGTCCTGTCCGGTATAAGTTCAGGTAACATTCCCTGCCATGCGGAATTGAAACGGCAAACTGAACTCCATCAGCCACCTTCGTTACGCCAAAAGGCAGGTTATCTCCCGGTTTATATTGAAACAATTTCTCTGTCTTGTCCATGTATCTCCAGCCTTCCCAGTTGTTTTGCTGTATGTCACAGCGTTCGTATATTTTATTGTACTACATTTTCTGGGAGAGTGTCAAAAAAATTATTACATTTAATAACAATCATTGACGTTTCTATGATTCGTAAAACTTGAATCTGTCTTTCCAAAATGATACAATTAAGTCCAAAACTTTCCATGTTTTTAATAAAATGGATAAGGATTTGATAATAACTTTCAAAGAAATCAAAAGTTATTACTATTTTACGTATGGTATTTTTTTAATTATGGAGGAAACATATAATGAACACTAAAACCCAAAAACCATTAAATCTGTCACATTTTTTCATATTTTCATCTGACTATTTTATCGTCTCTATAATACCAACCATTCTTTTTTTACTTCTTCAGGGAATATATTTTTTCACAAGCCAAAAATGCATTCCCGGTTTACTTTCTTTGCGTTCCTTACCATTCATCATTCTTGCAAGTGGCACTTTTTTTTATTTTATTCAACACTCTCGTACAATTTCATTATCTCAAAAAACATTCGCATATCTTTTTTCGTTCGCATATAGTTTCTGCTCTTACGCACTTCTGCAAGAAACTTCCGTTGAATCTCTTCTTCTGTATGCTGTATTTCCTATTATTTTTTACTGCTTTGAACTTATGATGGTTGAAAATAAAATAATTCCATTTGTGATTGCCTGTACTGTAATGATGTATATTGAACCCCAAACTGGTATTACCGCAGCTCTTTTATTACTAATTCTTGCATTACTGTGGCAAATTGAACTTCATAATTGTCATTTTGGAGATTTTATAAAGCTCTTATTTATATTTATATTCTCTTTTGGTCTCGCCGCTGCTCGTATTGTATTTTATCTTGCTCCATATTTTGCAGATCATCAGGATTATACTTACACTGGTTTTTCCCTTTCATATGCACCAATCGTTTTTCTCAGTCGTTTTCTTCTCGGAGCTTCTGCATCACGAACTATTAGCGGTGCATCAACACGGGTAGATCTCTATTTTGGTATCCTTCCTTTAATTATATTTTTATTATTCTTTTTTCAAAAGGAAATTACATTTCGTCAAAAATCTATTTCTTGTATTAACACGCTGATAATAGTCGCAATACTTGAATTTTCGCCCGTACAGTATGTGTTTAATTTCTTTCACACATCATATCGCTCCACATATGCAATATCATTTTTCCTGATTTTCTGGATACTGTATGTTGGCATGCGAGCACTGCAACACATCGAGAAAATAACTAATCGCGAAATACTGCTTAGTGGTTTTTCTTTTTTATCCCTTTCAATCATCATATTTCTTTGGAGTGCTCACGATTTTCCTTCTGAAGCATTTATTTTTCAGTTACTCTTTTTTATTAGTTATATTATTTTCCTTTGTAAATACAACCATAAAACGTCTTATCGTTTTTGTTTACTAGTGTTTACAACGATAGAATTATTTATTGCAGGGTATATCACTACAAACATATCATACTGTCCTTCTAATTCGTCCACAAATGCCCTTTTTGCATTTCATGAACACTCTTCCAAAAACACCCCTGTGAAATCTACTTCCACAGATTCATCCGTATCCAAATATAATAAGTTTGTCAAAAATTATAGCGATGATAGCGTCACAGAAAATTTATCTACTTTATTATCCCTTGCTACTTTAAGCGATAATGAGAAAGAGAAATACTGCAACACTCCTTTTCCTGATATATTCCAAGAAATCAATGGCATATGTAAAAAGCTGGGCATTAGCGGTACATTATTCAAGAAACAAACCGTTTCTCTGAAATTTTCCCCTTCAAATAAATATACTATTGTCAAAGAAAGTAATGACCTATACAATATTTCTTCGGCCAACGGTTCTTCCCTTTCCAATGGTCTTGTTCCATTTAAGGTCAATTCAACTTCTTTTAAGAAAAATACAATCTTATACCAATTTGACAACGTTTCTGGAAATCTTTTACGATTAAATTCAGATTTTTTTTCTGGAACAACTACCGATTATTTGTTGATTGATACTCCAAAATCTAAAACAGTCAATTTCACTATATTGTTTTATGAACAGGATAATTCTGTCTACAAAAATGTCACCAACTATTTGAAATCTCACACTACTGACAAATCTACTCCGTCCTATTTAATGTATGATTATGTAGGTATTGGTATCAGTATCTTCTCACTAATGATTTTAATGATTTTATGCTGTTATGATAACAAAGAAAACATATGGCATGTTCTAAATATATACCATAACAAGGCTAATAATTGTCCTCTTGCAATACATCTTGGCAACTATATTTGCTACAAACGAATCTACATATTTTCTTTTCTAATACCATTTATAATATATATTATTGCAATGGTTATCAACGATGCTGGCTTCTTTGGATCAAATACTCTTTTTGGACAAGATGGCATTTGGAGCAGCATCCCAACAATATTGGATAATTATTATAAATACGATTCTAATAATACATTTTTATCAATGAACATCGGCTATGGTTCTGATTTATCTTTATCATATACTATACATTTATTATCAAAAATCTACCATTTTATCCCATTATCTATGATCGTTCCTACCATAGAACTTCTAATTGCCTTGGGGATAGGATTCTGTGGATTAAATATGACTATTTATATGACCCATCGTTTAAAATGTAATGCCGCATCATCACAAGACTTCCGACTGTTGCTTCCAGCTGTTATATATGCTCTATGTGCATATTCACTGGCTGTTCATGAATATCCAACCTGGTATTTAGTACTTATGTTATTCCCCCTTGTCATGCTTGCAATGGATCGTTTAATGCTTACAGGACATTGGATTCTCTATACAGTATTACTTGGTGCAATCATCTTTTTGGAGTTGCAGCTTGCTATGTTTGTTTGCATCTATTTAGTCATTAACTTCTTTACTTATAAATTTACTCATATTAAAGATTTCTTCAAAAAGGGCATTCGTTTCACTTATGCCTCTCTTTTAGCTGGAGGATGTGGCTTTTTGACTGTCTATCGAACCTTAGCTTCTTATCACTCTAGTGGTTATACAGACTCAGATAGTTCGTTTCCGGTTTTCGGATTCTTCGGAAGCTTTTGGAAACAATGGGGTAAGCTTTTACTTTATACACCAGCAAAAGCCGCCAGTGCAGATTCTTCCAATATTTGTCTCTATTGCGGCATTATTACCCTTATTCTTGTCGGTATTTATTTTGTTTACAAACAGGAAAGCATATCTGACAAACTACGCTATCTTTTACCAATTGTTCTCTTATTGGTTAGTTTTAACGAACAAATCCTTTCTTATCTTTGGAACGGAATGCATTATCAATCCAATTGTCCAAACCGATATGTCTTTCTCCTTACCTTCCTATTAGCTCAACTCGCTTATGAAGGTCTATTGTTGCTGCCTGATTTTTCTAGTTTACAATTACAGCGAATTATTTTATCCACTGTTGTATTTATCATCCTCTGTTATACTTTTACTACCGAGCGCATTACTCTGGCATTAATCAGTACGTTGATTTTTGTATTAATTTATTGTTTTATCCTCTTTATTTATCGCAAACAGCGCACTGGAAATACTCGCAAATTTTACTATTACATCCTCTTTATCGCCTTAATTGAGATAAGTTCTAATGCTCTCTATACATCAACAAATTGGGGCTCTGGCACCATTCATTTACTCGGTAACTACACCAAAATTAGTAAAACAATCAATCAAACACTGGATCCAAAAAATACCTATTATCGTATTACTGTCACCGGAAATCGTTTGTACAATTTTGGTCAATATTATAACACCGGATGCCTTGCCGGATTTGGGACATGTATAAGTCAAACACAATTGTATTTACATTACTTTAACGGCTTTAGCACTACTGTTAACAGCATGATTACCGAATATCCATCCACCCCTTTAAATATAGCTCTTGCTAATTGCCAGTATTTATTTCTCCCGATTACAACGAATCACCCCGTTTTGGACTTATACCAGTACAAATATCTGGGAAGTTGGCAAAACTATTATATTTTTAAAACAAAAAACACTGTGAGTCTTGGATATTATCTGCCATCTGAAGGCCATTCTTCTGATATGGCTTATTTTGCCAACCCTATATATTATAATCAGATTGCTTCACAATTATTACCAAATGGAAAAACGGTATATGAGAACGATAGTATCTCCTACACAGAAAATCCATCAACACCAAATTCATATTATTATACAGATGCTGCAAATAATGTACTTTCACGCCAGGAGGCTATTGATTTATTTAATAGTCTTCCTCTGTCACTCCCTGCATCTACTCAAATCAAAGTACACATCAATTATACAGCACCTTCTGATGGTTCATACTATTTATATCCATCCTACCAAGTGGCTCTGGGTAAATTGGAAAAAGGAAATAACCAAATTACTATTGGTCTTCCCGGAGATAATCTATTTACCTCAAATAAACTTGATATTCTTCTCTACCACGATGACATTGCTCAAGAATTATTAACTACGATTCGAAAAAATGAACTCACCAATGTCAAAATAGAAAATGATACTATTACAGGATTCACTAATTATCAGAAAGCTGGATATACCACACTCAGTCTTGGCTATAGTAAAAACTGGCATGCATATGTTGACGGAAAAGAAGTCAAAACACTCAATCCATACAACTCTAATCTTGTCATTCCTACTCCTGCCGGCAAACACAAGATCACATTGAAGTTTATCCCACAATATCTGAAGGAGTGCCAGATTATTACTTTGTGTTTTTGGCTGCTATGTTGTATATTGTATGTAGTTCCTAGTATTTATAGAAAAAAACGCAGAAAATAACTCAACATTTATAGTAACACTTTTCACATTTTCCATAGGAGGATCATTCGACATGAACGTAAAAACATTATCACATAAAGAAAGAAATTTTACTCAATTAAAATTTCTCATTCCGTATATCATTTCCGGTGCTATTCCCGCTGTTCTGTTCACCCTAATCCGACTTTTATTACTCGCATCAGTATGATAATATGAAGAACTTCTTTCCATTTTTTATCATATAATAGCAAAATTCCTAACAATGCTGGTGTAACCTTCAATGCCGTTGCAATCGCCAGACAGATTAAAGCCAACTCGCGTTTCCATTTATCCGGACTATCATAGTACAGTAAGAAAATGAATACACATATCATTGAATGAAGCACAAAATTTCCTCGCTCGACTGTATAGATCATTGGTGAGGAAAACAAAACTACCATTGCCATAAAAGCTCTTACTTTTCCTGAACCCGTTTTAGCTTGCTGTACCACCTGATAAAATGCCACTAAAGTGAATATAACAAATAACAGATAGATTATCATAAAACGTGGATTCCAATATATGTTCAGAAAGAACTCATTTTCCAGATATGGCTTCATATCTATTGTGCGTGAAAAGAAATACACGATCAAATAATTTAATGCAGGATACGGTTTGTCACCCACCGGCGTATACATAGCGTTATTATAGACATCTCTTTGTGATGTCCATCCCACTACATTCGTCATATCAGCAAATAAATCATTTGTCGATTCAAAAAAGACTTTAAACTGTTCACTTGTAGTCCCCTCTTTTAACAGTAATATCAGCCATGTAATAAAACAACAGATAGTTGCACCAATAAAAAAACGCTCAAAAATTCGATTATCACGTAATGTATTTTTCGCTTTTATAAATAAATCTTTCATTTTCTCCCACCATTTTACTTATCTTAAATTATGTAGTAATTCAAGGCATTTATTAAAAGTGAAATGCCTTTCCTTTTCGTGTCTTTTATAGTCCCTACATTTTATTTTATTCGTATCGTAATATACTGTCAATATATTTTCCGAAAAACTCGCATTAAATCCAATTCAAAGCCTAACTCTCTTTCCATATATGAATAAAAAGCGTCTGCTGTATAACAGACGCAAAATTTCATATAATGGACAGCGGATCGGAATACACCGAACAATTTTCTATGGCTATTATTTGCCCCCAATCAGGAAGTAGGCTGTCCCATCTACCTTTACTTCGCTTTCGCAGGCATCTCTCCAAAATATCTTTCTCAAAATTAGCATATACATGCTTTCTAATAAAATCAAGTGTTGTCTTTATGCTACCAAAACAGCCCTGCCAAAATAATTTGAGTGAGCTATGGATCCCGAGCGTCAATCATCCCTCCGGCTTTCCCTGTCCGATCAAAACCTTCTTCCCTTCAAAGACAAATCCATAGTGACGGATCCGCTCTCCCGATTGGAACGTATCTCATAGATGCCGGCACGCTCTGCAATAAGTCCAAGCACAAAGCCATGATAAAAACGCTCCGGTTCCGGATCACTTCCATTTCCGCTTCCCACATCAAAATAACTGAATGTGACAAGAGCAACTTCGTTCATATAATATATGATATCTGATTGCCAATCCTCTACCTCTCTTTTCTTTGGATATATGGCCTCTGATATCTTGTCAACAGTAAATTTCAGGATTTATTCACGTATCACATCTTAATAATAGCATCGCTGTATCGTGAATGCAATATCCTGTTCCATCGGATATCGGCAATATTTTCCGCCGGATATGCCATATATTTATTGGATTTCCCCCTTGCAAATTCGCCAGTTTTCTGTAAAATAGAAAGGTGTATGCCTTATTATAAGGAATACATATATAATATGTACTTAATGATTTTGAGCATGAATGGAGGATTTCGATGATACAAGCAAGCAATGTCACATTACGTCTTGGCAAAAAAGCCCTTTTTGAGGATGTAAATATTAAGTTTACCGAGGGGAACTGTTATGGACTGATCGGTGCGAACGGTGCCGGAAAGTCTACCTTCTTAAAGATCTTAAACGGCGAGATCGAACCGACGAAGGGTGATGTCATTATCACACCGGGGCAGCGTCTTTCTTTCCTGAAGCAGGATCACTTCCAGTATGATGCGTATTCTGTTCTGGATGCGGTTATTATGGGAAATGAGCGTCTGTATCAGATCATGAAGGAGAAGGATGCCATCTACGCAAAGCCGGATTTCTCTGATGAAGACGGTATCCGCGCCGCAGAGCTTGAGGAAGAGTTTGCAAATATGAACGGCTGGGAGGCTGAGTCTGATGCTGCTACGCTTCTGAATGGTCTTGGCGTTCCGACCGAGACACATTCTATGATGATGAGCGAGCTTCCTGCCAATGAGAAGGTAAAGATCCTGCTTGCGCAGGCATTGTTTGGTAATCCGGACATTCTGCTTCTCGATGAGCCGACGAACCATTTGGATCTGGAAGCGATCCGCTGGCTGGAGGATTTCCTGATTGAATTTGACAACACAGTCATCGTTGTTTCCCATGACCGTTATTTCCTGAATAAGGTCTGCACACACATTGCCGATATTGATTATGCGAAGATTCAGCTTTATGCCGGCAACTATGATTTCTGGTACGAGTCAAGCCAGTTGATGATCAAGCAGATGAAGGAAGCCAACAAGAAGAAGGAAGAAAAGATCAAGGAGCTGCAGGAATTTATCCAGCGATTCAGTGCCAATGCTTCCAAGTCCAAGCAGGCAACCTCCAGAAAGCGTGCTTTGGAGAAGATCGAGCTTGATGACATGAAGCCATCCAGCCGTAAGTATCCATATATTGATTTCCGTCCGGAGCGTGAGATTGGAAACGAAGTGCTTACCGTAGAGCATTTGTCCAAGACAATTGACGGCGTTAAGGTTCTTGATGATATTTCTTTCATTATCGGACGCGAGGATAAGGTTGCTTTTGTCGGAAGCAATACGATTGCCGCAACAACACTGTTCCAGATTCTTTCCGGCGAGATGGAGCCGGACGAGGGTTCTTATAAATGGGGCGTAACGACAAGCTTTTCTTACTTTCCGAAGGATAACACAGAGCTTTTCGCCAGTGATGATACGATCGTTGACTGGCTGATGCCATTCTCTCCGGAGAAGGATCCGACTTATGTCCGCGGTTTCCTGGGACGTATGCTTTTCCCAGGTGAAGATGGTGTCAAGAAGGTGAATGTTCTTTCCGGTGGTGAGCGTGTCCGCGTTATGCTTTCCAAGATGATGATCCTTGCATCAAATATTTTGATCATGGATGAGCCTACAAACCATCTGGACATGGAATCCATTACCGCTCTGAACAACGGACTGATCAAGTTCCCCGGTGTTGTACTTTTCACTTCACAGGATCACCAGTTCATCCAGACGATCGCCAACCGTATCATGGAGATTACTCCGGGCGGTCTGATCGACAAGATCTCTACCTATGACGAGTATCTTGACAGCGATGAAATGGCTCGTAAGAGACAGCTTTTATCCGTACAGAATGAGGATGAGGATTAATTTGGATAGACATTTTTCTATACATTAAAACAGAATATTTATTATAGTCTAAAAGAGAGAAACATGAAATTTCACATGTTTCTCTCTTTTTCATTTTCCCTTTCTTGATTGAAAATGTTTCGATCTTTCACTCATCGAATTTTATACTTATCTGATTATATTCAAAGAAGTTCTACTGTACGCTTTTTACTTTCTGTCTGTCTTTCACAAACCGGTAGATCAAGATCGCTGCAGATGC
Source organism: Roseburia sp. AM59-24XD (assembly GCF_003478445.1). Taxonomy (GTDB): domain Bacteria; phylum Bacillota; class Clostridia; order Lachnospirales; family Lachnospiraceae; genus Jutongia. Next base: position 42,112 of record NZ_QUET01000005.1, on the reverse strand, counting down.
CACAACCAGCCCCCCGGAAAGAACCTGAGACACGGCGACTCCCGTCCCAAAAAAGATCAGCTGATCCGTCCGCAATCCCTCAATCCACGCTCTGCCAAGACCATAGCCTAACAGATAGATCAAAAAAATCTGACCATTATATTTGCGATGCTTGGTAAAAAGCAGCAATATGATCAACACACCGATGTTCCAAAGCGACTCGTAAAGAAATGTCGGATGCACCTGAATATATCTGGTTCCATCAATCTCAACAGCATGCTTTAAAACACTGTGCGTCAGATTGGAGGCTGCCACATCGCTCTGCTTGAGCTGCATTGCAAATAAGCCATTGGTATAACCGCCAAACGCTTCTCTGTTACAGAAATTGCCCCAGCGGCCAATGATCTGCCCTGTGATCAGACCAATGCAGGCGGTATCCAGAAGCTGAAAGAAGTTCTGTTTCCGCACTTTACCAAAAATGATCGTTGTGATCACACCGGCGATCACTCCTCCGTAAATAGCAAGACCGCCGCCACGGGTGTTAAATATCTGCAATAAATTATCCTTGTAGTAATCCCAAGTGAATATAACATAATAAATTCTTGCGCCAATCACGGCAAATACGATATCCCACAGTGCAAGATCCAGATACAGATCCGGTTCCTGCCCGGTACGCTTCGCCTGAAATGCCGTCATCAAATATCCCATGACCATACCAAATGCAATGATCATACCATAAAACGCAATCGTAAATCCGCCAATGGTGATTCCCTTCCCCAATGACGCAATCTCTATCCCTAAATGGGGAAATCGAATGTCCGGAGCCATACTGAGTTTTCCTTTCTTTTATTTGCAAGTACACTTGCGGCTTTCCTTATTCTACACTTATTCCGAGCCACAGACCCGCTTGCATTCGTTTTAGACGTTGAATCTGAACAGTACGACATCTCCATCCTGTACAACGTAATCCTTACCTTCGGAGCGGACGAGTCCTTTTTCTTTGGCTGCATTGTAGCTTCCCTGCTCTACAAGATTATCATAGCTTACGACCTCTGCACGGATAAATCCTCTCTCAAAGTCCGTATGAATCTTACCTGCTGCCTGAGGTGCCTTGGTTCCTCTCTCAATGGTCCATGCACGGCTCTCATCCGGTCCTGTCGTCAGGTAGCTGATCAGACCTAACAGGCTGTAGCTTGCGGAAATAAGCTTATCCAGTCCTGACTCAGAAAGACCGAGATCCTCCAGGAATTCCTTTTTCTCGTCATCTTCAAGTTCGGCAATCTCCTGCTCAATCTGTGCGCAGATCACAAATACCTCGGAGCCCTCTTTCTGTGCAAACTCACGAACCTGTGCAACATACGCATTGGAAGCTGCATCGTCAGCCAGATCATCCTCGGCAACATTTGCAGCATAAATCGTCGGCTTATAAGTCAACAGATTAAAGCTTTCCAGCAATGCCTTTTCATCATCGTCTTCCGGCTCGTAAGTCTTTGCAAGATTGCCATCTTCCATATGCTTCTTCAGCTTCTCAACCAGCTCTGTCTCCTTTACAAGAGTCTTATCGTTCTTGACGCTTTTTACTAACTTTGCATAACGTCTTTCCAGAATCTCCATATCAGAGAACAACAGCTCCAGGTTGATCGTCTCAATATCACGAACCGGATCAACACTGCCGTCCACATGCACAATGTTGGCATCATCAAAGCAGCGCACTACATGAACGATCGCATCTACCTCACGGATATTCGCAAGAAACTGGTTACCAAGTCCCTCCCCCTTGGAGGCACCCTTTACCAGTCCTGCAATGTCAACAAACTCAATCGTCGCATGCACTTCCTTAGCAGAATGATGCATCTCGGTCAGAACATCCAGCCGCTTGTCCGGAACCGGTACGATACCGACATTTGGTTCGATCGTACAGAATGGATAATTTGCAGCCTCTGCTGCACCTGCCTTTGTTAAAGAGTTGAATAATGTGCTTTTTCCTACGTTGGGAAGTCCAACAATTCCTAGTTTCATTTTATCTTATACCTATCCGAAAACATCCCATTTTAAGGGGTTTTCGCCTTTCTATATTTTTTTACTACACAATTTACTACACAATTTTTAGGGCTTTTTCTATCTTTTCTACCTCTTTTACCTTTTCCTCCTCAGTCACATGAACATAAAGATTCATAGTAATTCCCACATTGGAATGTCCGAGAATCACCTGCAAGGTTTTAGGTCGCATATTTGCTTCAATACACCTTGTAGCCATAGTATGTCGAAGTACATGCATCGAAAATCTGTCTATACCAGCCTTATCACACAATTTGAACAATGTTGAGTCGTACGCTGAGTTCTTTGTAGGCTCGCCCTTACGATTCAAAAACACAAACTCTGAAAATTCCATATTAATAACTTTCAGTTTTTTCATCTTTTCCTTCTGTGCTTTCAATAATCGAATCGCTTCTTCTGTCAAAGGAACATCCCTATATCCCGATTTACTTTTAGGTTTTCCTATTCTCCATTCACCAACAGAATGCCGATATTCCATTGATCGTTGAATATGTGCGACCTTCTTTTCAAAATCAATATCAGACCATTTAAGACCAATCATTTCGCCTGTTCTTAATCCAGTCTGTAATACAAACGCAAACTGATTGTAATTGCTGCTGTCTTTCGCCACTTCCAGAAATTTTTTCTGTTCATGCACTGTCAATGCCCTTATCTTCTTGGAATCTTTACCAATATTGTATTTAACTGCTTTTGTAACCGGATTTTTTGAGATCACATCATTCTCAACCGCATCCGCAAACATACAATACAAAGTAATCCTTGCCTGATATATTGTCGATGTCCTATATCTGGTTTTCATCTGATTTAGAACATTCTGGCAATGCATCGGTTTTACATCAGATAACATCATATTCCCTATGCAATCTTTGATATTGTGTTCAAACCTTTCCCTATAATTTCTTATCGTATTTGGTCTGATAGTATCGCCTTTTATATTATTAAGCCAATATTCAAACCAGGCTGTGACTGTCATATCACCACCAGCATTAATTTCACCATGTTCATCTTGAAACCTTGCATCAGCATACCAATTACGACATTCCTGCAACTTGGGAAAATATCTTTGAACAGACCTTCCTGTGCGCTTGCTAATAAATCTAGCTGTATACAGCCCGTCTTTTCGCTGACATATTCCTACGCCAAGCTCTCTTCCTCTTAAATCTTTGCCCGTAAAATCAACTCCTTCCAAAAGAAAAGAGCCTTGATACATTTTAATATATTATCATATCAAGCTTAAAAGTCCATATTTTCAAATTTCAACAGATTTCGCTATGTATTGTTCAAACTCTTTTCTTTTAATAAGCTTCTTTCTCCCTATATACAATACAAACGAACAGTTTGGAGACTTTGCCATCTCGTCTATTTTGTTAATTCCTATGTTGCTATATGCAGCAGCTTCCTCTACCGTCAGATTCATCTTTTCCCATACGGGCACATCTATTTTTCCTTTTCCCATTCCATTCACCTCTCTTTCTTGTGCAATTCCACTGCCCTTCGATCAATTTCATCAATCAAATCCAAACATATCTTACGTGCAAACGGCTCGAAAAGTTCGTTGTGATCATACCGCTTTCGCAAGTTTCTGCAATCACTGATCAGACTTTCCCAAAACTTTTCTGCTTCTTTGCTTTCATTATCCTTTGCCGGCGGATTCCAGTATTTTTTCAAAATTTTCCACCAGGCTTGAAAAAATTCCAGTTCTTCCTTCATTGCCTGTCCTCCATTCTACGTAAACGGCGTCTCTTCACCCTCTGCCAAGTTGATAAATCCATCAAACTCCTGCTGTACCGGTTCAATCTTCCAGCCGACCTCATAATTGAAATCCCCCTTTGCTTTGTCAATGATCCGTCTGGATTTTTGGTTATACCACAGATCTATCCCATTCTTCTTAGTCAGATTTCCAAACCAACGATTTTTACTCAATGACAGATAATTATGATCCGGCGTTTCTTCGTCTCGTTTAAACGTCATGACAATATCTGCAGCATTCGTTATATCTGCGGATCCGCTGACCGCATCATTTTCATCTTTTGTGAAGCTGTTCTTTCTGGGATGTGCTACCAATATCACGACAACATCCAACCTCTTTGCCAAGCGACTCAGCTTTTTCACAAATTTACTCTGACAACGATATTCATCCGCAGCCATATCCACATCCAGAGCCGTCATAAGGTTGTCCACAATGACCAGATCAATGCCATACTGCATCACAGAATGTTCTATTGTCGTTACAAGATCCACAAGCTCATCATCTTCAACAGCATTATTGTCATATAAGTAAAATTTACCCCGGTACCAATTTTCAATCTGATCCTGATTGCTATTCGTGATAAAACGCTTTACAGAACCATCCGGTAGTGTATTTTCCACAATATTCTGCGGACCGGCAATTTGAAAATCAATCCAGCTTTTATACTGCCAATCCGGCAACTCCCCGGAATAGGCAAAAATGCTCTTGCCCTGCTGCAGTGCAGACACGCAAAACTCGTTTGCCACCGTGGATTTACCCTGACCGCGCTTTCCGGTCAATATGATCAACTGGCCTCCATAAAAATAACCGCCGAGAAATGTATCAAGTTGCCGAAAACCAGTTTTAAACTTAGGGATATCCTTCAGATCGCGCCGCTTCACATCCGCAAGCTCCACAACCTGTTTTACCGGCTGCTCAATGGCATTTTCAACAGCTTCCCTTACCGCCTCTTTCCCATGCTTTTGCAGAATCTCATTTGCATCTTTGCATTCCCTGTAAGCTTCCTTTTGAACATATAAGATTTTATTCGGGAATCGTTTTCGAATGTCTTCCAGCAATGTCATATGATCATGCTCATAATCTCCAAAAACTACAATCTCCTCAAATTCGCAAACCCAATTCCAGCAATAGGGAATCCAACGAAAGTTATTCATTCCGCCCGGTACGCTGACAGCGCAGTTGATCCCCGCCTCTGCCACTGAAAGACTGTCCATCTGTCCCTCGCAAATCACCAGTCGTTTACGATCTTTTCCACATTGTTTCATTCCAAACAGAATCGGCTTGCAGTCCTTTTCCATCCATTCCTTCGGCGAGCCCTGTTGCTTCCCGTCTTTGTCCGTATAAGTTTTTCCTTTAAAAAAGGTCGTATCTCGGTATTTGACATACTGCATTTTCCCATTTTCATCAAAAAACGGAAATACAAGAACATCATCCTTCTTTGCATGCACTGTGACCTCGTACTTTCGAGCTACAGCCTCCGAAATGCCCCTGCCCTTCAAATACTCGATTGCTTTCGGAAGTGGCTCTATGGGCTTGCTGGGCGTCTTTAAACGTCTATACTGTTTTCTCGGCTGATAATACTCATCAACCTCTATTCCCAATGAAAAATCAAAGTCCCTTGCCAGGGTAATCATATTTCCAGAGATACTGCAGCTTGATCTTAGACATTTAAATTGTCCGGTTCGCAAATTGATGGAAAATGTTCCCTTGTCTTTCCCTCCGTTACCTCCCCGGCAATATGGACAATGCAAAAACTGCAACTCCTGCCCCCGCGGTTTTGCCTGTATATGTACATGATGTGCAAAAGAATACGCATCGTCTTCTTTAAACTCATATAACTTCCCCATCCGTTTCGTCCTCTCCATTCCACAGATCCATCGCCGGCTCCTCTACTGCTTCCGGTTGCTCTTCTGTCTTTTCTTTCTCTGGTTCAACCTCATAATCTGTGTAAATACTCTTTTTCAACCATGTGTCTGGACAATTCAAATATCGCGGATCCTGATCTGATTTTTCATTTGCATACGCTTTTGCCGATGCAACCAGCATATCTTCAGAAATGCCCTGCAGGATCAGCATTGCATATTCCTGCTCTGCCATTGCTTTATGCTCTTTTCTCGGATATGCTTTCCAAAAATCTTCAAAACGCTTCACTGTCGGAGTATCCTGCTGCATTGATACCGCAGTAATGCCCTGAGCCGGCGCATCTCCCTTTTCATCCAAAACATAAACATTATCCAGTAATCGCAGTTTGCTCCATTCTGATTGGTACACTGTCGGTTTATACCGATCTTTTCGAATGCTATTACATATTTTCCAATGTGCCACAACCACCAGACCATTTGCCATCTGTAATAAATATCCTCGATCAAATAAAATCTGATAATCTTCTTTTGAAGCTTCAACAACCTTCCGGATCCTGTTTGCATTATTCACAAAGCCATCATCATCCGCCTCCATGCAAATATGCATATAAAGCCCCTGTGCGGATAACGGAAGTTCCAAGAACTGGTCACTTTCCACCAGTTCACGGGAAAACATTCTTTTTTCTGCCATAGCTATCCCTCACTTTCCTGCCGTAGCCATTCCAATGTGCATTGATAACAGTTTTATTCATTTCTCCGTTGCATCCGCAACTCTTAGTAAATGCCACATCGTACTCTGCTGGACACATAATAAATATTGCTAAATCTTTGTCCGACATCTGTTTGATTCTTTCAGCATTAGTCATTCTTCGCACCCGCCTTTACTATCTCGATTGCATCATTTGTGGCTTCTATTTTGTAGCCGTATTGCAGACAATCTCTGTCTTGTAATTTTTGTAATCTTTGATACAGAGATAGTCTTTCTTTCAACTGTTTCACAACCCAATCCACATCATATGCTACTGGTACATTTTTAATATTGTTAGCCTCTTTATACCCTTGATTGTACCCCTCTATATTTCCAATCTTTCTATGCTCGTTTTTTAATTCTCTAAGCATTTTCAGCTCTTCTAGCCACTCAGCCAGTTGCTTATTATAGTCGCTTGCATACGCTCCTTTTAGGTCGTGTATTGCCAAATCCAGCGTCATTCTTTCCACCGTCCTTTATTATCTCAATTGCTCTCTCCAGTCCTCTGTGGAATAGATCATCATATTCTGCATCCAAGCAGGGACTGACATCGTTTACATATGCTTCAAAATCTGCGTAAGCATATTCTTTTTCCTCTTCCAATTCGTTGATCACTTGATCCACGGTGCAGGTTGTCGGAATCCATCTGATGCCCTCCAGCTCATCAATAAGCTTCTGCTGTGTCGGAATCGGCATGGTGCTGTTCTTGATTTCCTGTATTACTTCTTTTAATTCTTGATCTGTCAATGTCCATCCTCCTTACTGTTACGCAAATGCTAACTGTCCATCTACATCTGTTTCTATCCTGTCCCTTGTAAGATTTGGCATCCTTTCCGCTACACACAGCCCTGGAAGATTGGAGCGTACCACCTCCGCCGGCAAAGTTGTCCACGATCAATTCTCCGTTTATCATCTCTCGCCCTCCATATAGTCAAACATACTGATCTGCTGCGCCGGTACATCTTCCCAGCCTACCCCGATCCAGTCCAGTACTCTTCCCCAGCCGTATTTTTCTTCCGTCTCCGGATCTGTACAGCATTCATACATCCAAAAGTGCCATTCCTGCTCGTTTCTTTCCCGGAGTCTGTCAAAACGATGCGGTCTCTCCTCCAGATGTATCCCAAAACCGCACATACTGCATCCGGTCCGCTGGGCTTTTGTTGTATAAAGAGTCCCATCCGGTTTTCTCTTTATTTCTCCATAAATTTCCGGCACCGGCACTTCCAGATCTAACGCCAGTTGTAAAATGTCCTGTCTCAAAAATGGTGCAAACGGTGCGGACCTCATAGTTGTTTTACCGTAGTAATTACACCCATGCTCCACAAGAGCCTCTTCCCTCTGACCTCCCTCGCTTGCCATCATCCCAAGAAACGGCCAGCTGTTATGTTCTTTCGCCCAATCATCACACGGCTTTTCCTTCAGGTAATAACAACATTTATTACTCACCTGAAACGGAGCTGTCTGATAATGTGTGCCATATTCTTCATTTGCCATCCCAGCGAATAGCCTTAGCCACTTTTGTGGCAACTGCATACGACTGTTTGTTGCAAAATGTCCCTGCGCTCCACACTCGCCTGTTATGATCGCATGGCGCACAGTTTTATTGTTTTCTGTCGGATGCTGGAGCAGATCAATTTTACCGGCTATTCTTTTTGAGATAACTGGGAAGCCGATAGTATTTAACACTTCCACTTTCGACTTGTAGGATTTAAGCCGTGTCACACCTAACTGCTTATGAATAGTTTGGATGCTCTTATCTTCTACGCCTGATACCGATATCGCTGGTATGTCATATCCCAGCTTTCGGATAAAAAGAAGCAATGTGATGCTATCCAGACCGCCCACACTCACATGAGCGTTGCAATATCTTTTATCCATCTCCGTAATAAACTCACGCACTCGTAACGCAGCCCTTTTCACTTTCACCTCGTAGGGAGATTCTGCTGTGCTGTGAACCTCTGCTTTGCTTCTTTCTTTCGTTTTCTGTATTCTTCTAAATTTCTATCTTCCATTGTTCAAAAGGAACCGATGCATCTTCACTCTGGCCAGAGTTCCGACTCCTTTCCGCTTTTATAAACTCAATCCTGTCTTTTCCCGTGTTTGTTCTACATACCACTCCGGTGTATATTTTCCCGGATCTAACTGCAGTTTTACATACTCATTCGTGCAATACTCCATGATCGTATCTAATCTGCCGGTATTCTTCATATTAGACGCCATACCATAATCATCATTTAATACCGCCAGCATCAATGCAATAGATGATACATAAAGATCATCCCGCGTATTAAGATAGATCTGCTCCTCTATGCTTTTAGGTTTCTGCAGAACATCCGCATTGTTAATCTTTGCAATCAATTTATCTGCATAAGATTTTAAGACAAACTGCAGTCCCTCCTGATCAAATCGCGTTGCCTCTTTATTACATTTCTTCAAGAAGATCTCAATCCGTTTCCTGCGGAATCCATGCAGATCATATAAAAGATTAGCGATCACACAGAAAGCTATTATTCTACCATCAAGCTTTCCCTGTTCTGCTACCCTTATTATTTCCGCATCTGGTGCTTTTCTTTTTCCCGCTTTCAATCGTTCTTTTCTCTCCCGGCGCACCGCCGCACGTCTGTCACTCATTTTCTCCTCCCATCAACAACATAACAGTTTCTCTACCCGTCTTTTCACTCTGGAAATATTCGACTGGGTAACTCCCATTATTTCTGCAATTTCCTGTTGTTTTAGACCTCTTTCGAAAAATTGCAACACCTTACTATCTGTTTTTCCTAACCGTTCTACAACTTCCAGATACATAATTCTGCTTAACGCTTCATTTTCCACAGATTCAAAAGACTTAAGCTGCTCAAGAAGAGTGATTTCTTCCCCATCTTCATTTTGGACAAGAGCCGGTGCATCATAACTGATCAAATATTCATTCATCCAACGCTTGGGCATCATTCTTGCCCTATGGTCCAATAGAATTTCGTTTCTGATGCATCTGCAGGCATAATTTGCGAAAGATCCGTTATCTGGTTGATAATTTATAGCCGCCTTGCAAAGTGCGATCGCGGCCAGATCATAATACTCTTCTACTGATTCATTCATTTTGTGGATCATAAAATAAATCAGATTATGGTTATTTTCAACCAGCAACTTTTGCTCTTCTGTCATCATCACAACCACCCTCCAACAATCCAACCACCTTTGCACCTGCTTGGACCGGGTGACAAAAAAGGAAGCGTACTCCATATTCTTTCTCCATCGTAACCATCGCTTTTGCAAGCGTTTCACCTTTTGTTGGTGGTCGTTTAGGCAATGCTATGTGCTGCCATTTTCCAAGATTGTGCATATACCTAATCTTGTTATAGCGATGCAGCCTCGGATTCTGCCACTGATATAAATCATCGATACAGGTTACCCCATCCTCATTCTCCACCAGAATGTACAACCGCACACCGTTGTTTTGAGCCAGAATACATTCATCCCGAAAACGATCATGCGATTTTCCGCAAATATTATTAATGATCTCACCAATACTCTCTTTTGTGTCCACGCTGACATTATATGTACCAAGAAAATCCATCTTTTTCGGATGCATCCCACGCCGCCCTTTCCTTTCCAGTACATCCATTACCTTTTCATCTGCAATAATATAATCTCCCACCGGCAGCGGAGCCCGGATCACTTCAATGCCATTTTCATAAAACCATCTATTTTTAATGAGATGTTTTTCTTCCTTTTGCCCCATGTCTTCCAATATGACCATTTCTGCTCCTTTCATCATATCGGAGCAGGCTTTTGCCTGCCCCTTCTTCTGTGAACATCATATGCCTATGAAATAATCGTAAATCCTTCAACACCTTCAAGCTGTTCTTCAAGATACTCCTGAATAGATTCCATAGCATGTAACTTCCATGCTCCTCCGTCAGCCTCAAATAAAGCACACTGTACTCCCTCGTATTTATCTTCTTTCATACGGAATACAAAATTACTTTCCGGCTGATCCACTTCGGTAAATGTGCGATATGGTTTCAAACGGACCGGACTCGGAACAACAGCATCTGCCTTTGACGCAACCCCTGTTCTTACTGTTGCTTTCTGTGATACACCGTCATCTCCGTAATCTGCAATCGTTCCACTCTCTACTGTGCCGGCAAACTTTAACAGCAACTCTCGATCATTATTTGCAATAAATTTTGACTGCATATTTATAATAAAGTTTTCATGATTTATGAAACGATTGAACGAAAATTCAGGAAGTTCTGCATTGACCTCTACCATGTATTCACGAACTCTGTCGAAATCCAAATTAGAATACAATTTTACCTGTGTCGGACTTACCACATGGACAATCATCTTTTCTTCCATTTCATCCGCTCCAGATTTAATATAATCTACAAGACTGCGAAGTGTAGTCATAGTGATGCATCCTGCTTTTGGATTATGTACAATTCTTTTCAATGGCTTATCTGAATACATTTCGCCACCTATTTTCTCAATATGCGGTTCTGCCAACCCTACAGCATACTCTAATGCTTCTTTTTCCATCTTAATATCCTCCTTATGCCTGTTTTACAGTTCTAAAATCTACGACACTGCTCTCTTTAATTTCTCCTGTTTTCGTGTCCACAATGTTCCCATTAACCTCTGTAGTGTTCTGAACCACATCGTCAAAAGACATCTGACCTTTAATTCCGGGACCATATTCCTGTGCAAAGATTTCTCCTGTTGAAAGATCCTTTTGCGTACAAAATTTAGTGCTTACCGGCTTAACCGCTGCAAGTTTTGTATCCACCGAAATATCACAGGCACAATCCGTACGATCTTCATTCTGTACAAATGTAATTCCAACGGTGATTTTTCTTTTGTTTTTCCACGGTGTATTCGGATCCTGCATATTCTGCATAACCTTTTCAAAAGCCTGATTTACTTTCTCCTGTAAAGCACCACCAGCTAATTCCTGTAAACTGATTTCCATATTTTTTCCTTTCTTTTGCTATATTGACAGTAACTATATTCAAAGCGCTTTGATTCATTATCTTAGTTTTCTGACATTCCGGTCGCCTGCTAATTAAACGGCAGCTCCTCTTCAATTCCATTCGGGATATTCATAAATCCATCATTGGAATTATCCGCTGCTCCAGACTGCACCGGCGGAGCACTCTGTCCACCATTACCATTCTGTGCTGCTGCCTTACTCTCGGCAAATTCCTGCTCCTCTACGACAACATCTGTTGTATAGATACGCTGACCATCTTTATTCGTGTAACTCCCTGTCTGAATGCGACCTGTGACAACAAGCTTTATTCCCTGATGCAGGTACTTCTCTGCAAACTCTCCACCTCTGCCCATTGCAACACAACGAATAAAATCTGCGGTCTGCTCATCTCCCTGACGCTTAAATCTGCGGTCAACTGCCAATGTATAGTTAGCAATGCAGGTGTTATTCTCATTGTTGGCATATCTGATCTCAGGGTCTCTTGTCAGTCTGCCCATTAAAATTACTTTGTTCATATACTTTTTCCTTTCCTAAAACGGCTCCTTATTCAGTTCAATCTCCATTTCCTTATCAGCGACATAAACATCTGCCATTCCTACAACTTCCTTTGCTCTGGCGGCAAACAACTCTGCATCGGAATTATCATCGCTCAGATGCAACAGTACTACATTCCGAAGATCTGGACCTTTGTTGGCTTTTAGAAATTCCAATGTTGTCCCCAACTCCATATGTCCCCGACATACATGCTCATAATTTGGATTTTCCTGTTGTATAATTTCTTTTGAGTAATTTGCTTCCACTAAAATCTGATTGACATTTTTGAATCGCCACTTGACCAGCTCCGTGTCTGTGATATACAACAGCCGTCCCATCTCCGGATATGAAATCAAAAATCCATAGCAGGGACACTCCGATCCATCTGCGTTCGTATGCATGAATTTTCCGGTCTTATCAGTTAATTCAAAACCTTGTATGGTCCAGCCCGTATCTTCAATACTCATAGGTTGGGGACTCTCATATGGCTTAAATACTGAAATTCCCATTTGCTCAAGGTCCTTAACAGACTTCGCATGATCCGCATGATGATGAGTGCATACAGCACCCACCACACACGAAATATTCCAGTTCAAGGCTTTCTTAATTTCCTTGATCTGCAGCCCCGGATCTATGATCAACGTTTCTCCGTTGCCGGCAATAAGCAAATAACAGTTTCCACTGCTACCGCTGCCCAAACACTTCAATTTCATACAAATAGCCTAGCCTTTCATAAATTCCGGGACCTCTTCCTCCACAATATCAGTTGCAGAAGTCGCTTTTTCCTGTTCTGGTACTTCTTCCACGAAATCCTCTGTATTGGCATTTGCTTTGATTTCATCCTCCACGCTCTGCCGCATTTCTTCCATTGGATATTCCTTGAAATCTCCATCAATAACTTCTTCCTGCGTATAGAAGCCAAGCGTAAGTTCCGGGCAATTCATACGAGCGAAGAAAGAAGCTGCTCTGTATCGAAGCATAATCTGCGGCATTGTCTTCCATTTGCTCATGCTCTTTGTAGTCCATCCTTCTGCCTTTGCCATTTCCATATCAATTACGGGACCAGTTACTTTTCTTCCATCTTTCATTGTCCAGCACTGACAAGAATACTGCTTTCCGGCTTTATCATTCTTTTCGTCATACTGTAATTCCATGTCATACTTGCCGCTTCCATTCACTGATGCGATAAGGAACTGCGCTGACCAGCTCGGTCTGCCCTGAATCACATATAAATTCTGCATGACCATCAAGGGACTGGTCTGCAATCTATTGGCAATATCAATGGCAACAAGTGCGTTTGCTTCGTTTCCCTGATAGTCCTTGGGTACGATCGTACTGCAAGAAAGTGCTTTTGCCATCTGACCAGCCATCAACCAGTTATCAGAACTGCCCCAAATTCCTTTGCTGAGTTCTGTGTCATGCTTTACTGCTACCTTTGTTTCTTTCTTTTCCACAATCTCTGCCGCCATCACTCATCAATCCCCTCTCCTAAAATTTTATTCAGCAAATCATCAAGCTCCCGTTCTACAGATTTATCATCGTCCCTCCTTTTCTCCGTGTTTTTCCCTCCGCAAGCAGCCTGTTCCATTTCTAATGCAAAACACATATTAAGTATAGACTGCCTGATTGAATTACCATGCGCAAACGCTTTAATTGCATTCTGCACCAAAAGCACCAGAGATTTAACAAATCTGCCAGTTGCAATTCCCTGCTCTGACGGATCACTTACCAGCGCAATTTTGCAGCCATTTTCATCCAAAACTACAGCATTAACCATGTCGCCTGTAATGACCTGTTTCTCTTCTCCATTTACCTCAACTTTCACTTTAACCATCTTACATTTCCTCTCTCTCTACTTTTAATTCCTTGTCATCCGTCACCTGCAGCAATATAAGCTGTCCTTTCATTGCCGGAATGTTGTATTCATTCACAGCTTCTGCATTGTCAATAAAAACAGGTGCAGTCACATCATGCATAGCAGATAATGCTTTTATAATATCCAATCCGGCTACAATACGATGTCCAGTATTCAACGAAGAGTATGGAACCCCATTTACCATACACTCGCAACACTCTACCACGGCACCATTGACCTGCTTATCAAACAACTTCCAATGCACAATGCCAAATTTTTCATTGACCATTTTTGAAAGGATCATCATTTTAGCTTTCATAAACTGTTCCAACAGGTAAAGCGACTTCTCCTCATTCGCCACATTTTGAGCAATTTCGCGCATTTCTGCTTCCAGTTGTCCTATGCGTTCTTCTTTATCGCTATTGTCAGCTGCGATAATCTGTTTTTCCACAATGGCAAGCTCATCTTTCAATCCATTCTTTTTAATCTTCAGCTGCTGTCTCATTGCGGTACCACTATTCATCTGCTGCAATACTTTTTCTTTTTCCGCAATCTCTGAAACCAACTGCTGATATTCCTCATTATCAGAAAGATCCACATGATCCGGAAGTCGTGCAATGTCCTTTTGAACATTTTCCAATTCTTCTTTTCTGCTCCGCAGATTCTTCTCCTCTTCCGAAATCTCCCATACATTGCTCTCCTGCTTTTCTTTCATGCTCGTAATCAGAGACTGATAATGCTTCCCCTCTTTCACAGTTTTCTCTAATCGGCAATCATGATCTTCCTGCCATTTATTCTTTCTTTCCGTCTTGGCAATCTCAAACATCTGATGCTTATTAGCAATCTGATCATCTGGCAATTTCTGATGGCACACCGGACAAAAATCATCATTTTCATCATATTCCAAATCATCTGCATAATTTTCAGCATTGATTTTCTTCCATTCATCCAATGTTTCCATTCTCTTTTTCTCATAAGCAGATATGGTCCCGGCAATTACCTTCTTATTTCCATACAAAATTTTCAAATGAGCATTACTTTTTTCTATTTCGGATTCCAATTTCATCTGCAAGCCGTTGAGTCGATTCTTCTCTTTTACATTTTCCTCATTGGCATTTCGCTCAATATCTGTCAACTTAAATTTCAGATCCATAACATGGTCCGTCTGCTTCTGGAACACCTCGTACTGTTCTGCCATATCATCTTCTGCCTTTTCTGCAGCAATTATTTTTTCTCTAAGATCATTTTTCTGCAGTTCCAATTCGGCTATATCAATATCCGTCATTGACTTTCTAACCTCGTCAATTCTTGCCGGAATCTCCGTCTGCTTTTTCTTGTACTCAGATAACGCCTTTTTAACCTTAGCTTGCAGATCTTCCGGAGTATGTATGGATAAAGCCAGATTCAGCTCCGACAACACATCGGGGTTGGATGCGATCACTGTATCGTTATCTACACCCGGTATCATTTTCATCAGATCTTCACGCTGTTCTTTCCACTTCTTATTTACAAAAGCCTGTGGATTCGTCAGCAGTTGAAAAAGATCTTCATCAATGATCTCTGCCACAAATGCCTTATAGTCCTTTTCTTTCTTGGGTACACCATCAATCTCATAAAGGTTGTCATTCCCCTGCAGTGTTGCCTCCAAAGCTCCTCTCTTTTTCACCCAATTCTGTTTCTGCACCTTGGTTAATTCATACTCTCTGCCATCAACATCCAGTGTTGTGACAACTTTAATTTCTACATGATCAATAGGATTTCCGAAAGCATCCAAGGGGCGCACCTGGAACTTGGTATCACCTAAACTGTTTTTGTTAAACAGACACCACATAAATGCATCTTCCACTGTGGTTTTTCCAACCGCATTCTGCCCACTGATCTTTGTTATATGACCAAACTCTATCGTCTGGTCCTTTACTTTCTTGAAGTTTTCCATGTGTAACTTCTTCAATGTTATTTTCACTTTGCAATCTCTCCTTTTCCGTGCTACAATGCACTTGTATGTGATGGACTTTTATGTCCTTTGTTTTTGGCTCATGGGTACTGCAATACCTATGGGCCTATTTTTTAGGCGGAAGCTGAATCTGCAGAATGGCCGCAATCTTGTCCACCTTGCCATACTCATTGTTTCCATCTGCCACAACCTTTGCGATTGCTTCAATCAGATACTCTTTACACAGCAAATGAGTATAATACTCTGCATCCACCTCCACTGTCGCTTTCTTTACTGCCTGTACCTCTTTCTCTTCCTTACTAAATAACTTCATCACGCTATGTCTCCTTTCTGCTTTGTAATCATCTTAAAAATTTGTTGATAAAATACTGCTGCCCCTTACCAGTCACCTTTGTAGTGCGGTTGATGCGAACAGATCCATCCGGGTTGTTGACGGTACTCTCCTTAATATCGAAAAGTCCCATTTCCATTGACTTCTGCGTCGGCATGTTCCAGTCAGAGCCTTTTCGCTTGATCAGATAACCATTTTCACGCAACCACTCGAATAATCGCTTCTGACCAATATCAACGCCATTCTGTTTCAACAACTTTGCCATGTCTCCGACAAGAATAGATGTGTGACTGGCTGATACCGCATCAGCAAAAATTTCTTTTGGCTTCATGCGTTCAATCTGCTTATCCCGCTCAGCAATTTTATTCTGTGCCACCATAAGAGCCTTCGCCATCAGTTCATCGTCTGACATATTCTCCTGCCCTGCTATGTAGCCACCGTTCTTGCGGATTGATGGAAGCACTTCTGATGTCACCCAATCAGTAAATTTTTCTGCGCTCTCTTTTCTACTCTGAAAAATTGTCTTGTAAAGATTGCCCTCATTGACAAAAGTCGCTCTTTGGGTTCTTCCAATGCTGTCAATGACCTCGGCAGTACCGACCCCATCTTTTTTCAGTCTTTTCTTTACATCTGTGACATGCGTAATTTCTAGTGCTTTGCAGACATCAGCCAGACAAAACATAGGCTCATCATTAACCGTTATCGTTCGGATTGCTCCAAACTCTGAATTTTCAAAAATCTTTACTTCATTCACTGAATCAAATCACTTCTTTCTGTGTTATAATCTCCATATCAAAAATGATAGGGGGTGCTATTGTGAGTATTTATCCAGATATTGGCTGTCCAACTGCTGGACAAACTGTTGAACCTGGCAAATATGCTTGTATGAATTGTCCGCACAAAGATAATGAAGATGATAAGGCAATCATCACTTTAGACAAACGAGGAAAACTTCCTGTATGTCCTGTATGCGGAAATCCATATTGGGCTAAATTTTAGTAGTTTTCTTTAACCATTGCTTTTCCATTTCGAGTGTCTGCTCCGTAACCTGCAAGTTTTCATCAAGCAGATGCTCGATTTGGTAATTCCTTTTGTCAATAATTCCGTCTTTACTTGTTCTCTCAATGTGTAAAACCATTTTCCCATCATGGGTTAAAGGAATGATCAATATACTCTGAACCCAATGGACTTCATGTTTCACAAAGTGCTTATGAAAAAAGGGTTTTACTCTATTTGCTAATTTGATCATTTGTCACCTGCTTTCTCATATACCGGAATCATGCGAACCCTATAACCCGTTATCGCATTCCTTGCATTTGGCGTAATGGTCGCAATCGTTGTTGGATTTTATTTGTTTTTAACTTCCTCTTTTATTTCAATAATCTCTTTAAAGCATATATCAGGATTTTCAGATAAAAATAGTCCGATTGCATCATATTTCCAAGATGCAAATCCAGATGCTACAACTTCTTTTCCGTCATGTATTGCCTTAACCGTGAATTGTTTCCATGTATCAGAAACCCTACTGTTTGATCTTTTCAATCAATTTCACCTCTCAAAGTAATCCAATACCTGATCCGCGATATCCTGCAATTCCTTGTACTCTTCAACAAGATCCATAGGATATACCATCGTTCTTCCGTTTTCTCTGCGATATTCGTCTACTGCACCATCCACATTGTAATATCTACCGCATTCCTCCAGAATGATATGATACAGTTCTTTCAGCTCCATATCCCTGCTGCGTGTGATGCACCATATTCTTGATTTGTTGCGATCGTACCAGGTTTTCTTTTTGGGAACTAAGCGTTGTAAGCGTCCAATCTTTGGCTTTTCCTCTTCCTGCCTTTCAATTTTCTGCAATCTTTTATGCAGATCATTCAGCTTCCAATCAACAATTTCTTCCGGCGTCCACTGTGGCAGTTCTCTTTTCTCCTGCTTCTGCTCTACCACTTTCTGCCGGCTGATTGCCTGCTCCATTTCGTGGAAACGCTCAATATACTTTACGGTAAATTCCGTCCCCTTAATTCCTGTCATTTTATGGGCAATGAACTCGCAACCTTTCTTGGTAATGTTGTAACTTTTGTTCTCCTTACCACTTGCATCTACATATGTCGAGGGTTGAAAATATGAACTCAACTCAAAATTGAGTTCAGTAAAATGCTTTTCGTAAGATGCGATACTTCTCAGCAAGTTATAGTGAGTTTTTCCAGTCATTTCCGCAACTTCCAAAGACGTTATAGTCGCAGTTTCTAAATCATTCATTAGTGCTCTCCTTTCTTTTTAATTTTCAAAAGAAAACTATTGACCTTTAATACTTTTCTTTCTATGATTGTTATGTAACTTTTAATTTCTTTTACGAAGGGAGTTTTATCATGAGAGTATCTGGATATTGCCCTACACAGGGGAAAAATTATTCCATTGATGTATCTTACATAGATGCATCAACATTTGATGGGAAACAATTTATCAAAGGACAAGCCTATTGCAATTACACAGCACAATGTAACCCTTGCAATAGAAGTAATGATTGTCCAATTTATAAAAATGCCCCAGAAACTCACGAATAACTCAACTCAAAAAGTTACATCAGTAACTGCCCTGCCTATTTGGTGGGGCTTTCTGCTTTTTCAAACAGATCGTTAGGTTCAATTCCAAGGGCATTAGCAATTCTCGGAATATGCTCTATACGGAGCAATTTTCTTCCGTTCAGCATATTGCTAAACTCTGATTCACTAAATCCAGCTCTTTCAGCAACAACACACTGCTTCATTCCCTTGTCGTGTATGACTTTTTTTACAGCTTCAATAACCTTTTCGTACTCCATACTGTATTTTCCTCCTTTCATTTACAAGTTTCTTGTAACAATTAAGATAATATTGTATTTTTCTTGTAATGTCAAGACTTTTTTACAAGTTTTTTGTAATTTTTCTTTTAATTCCACAAATTTTATTGTATAATGCGCATAGGAGGTGATTTACATGAGTATTGGAAGTAGAATAAGAGAAGCCCGCCAAATGAAGAATATATCCCGAAATAAGCTAGCTGAGCTTATCGGCGTTACATCCTCTGCAATAGCCAACTATGAAAATGGTGTAAGTTCCCCAAAATTGGACTTAATGTATAAATTATTTGATGCTTTGGATTGCGATGCCAATTATCTTTTTCAAGATGAAATGAATGATTTAAAAGATGTTGCACTCAGTGCATCCGAAAGAATTATGATACACAACTACCGTGAATTGGACGCTCACGGCAGAGAAATGGTTGATTTTACACTGCAAAAAGAGTGGGAACGCTCGGTTGAATGCTCAAAAAATAATGTTATCAACATTGTGGATAATGATAAATCCAAGCCATATATTACAACAAAGGCAGCAAACTCCATAGACAACGCTACTCCAGAACAAAACAAACACGATGATGACATAATGGATAATGATGATGAATGGAAATAGGTGATAATATTTGGAATATGAAGCACTATTGAAAGAATACGATGCAACCGAACTGATTATCAAAGAAAAAGACCTCCAGGGCAGCAATGGACGTATAAGAGGAAATCGAATTGCTATAAAAAAAGATATATCCCTGCGACAAAAAGCCTGTGTTCTTGCCGAGGAACTTGGACACTATCATACAACGGTCGGGGATATTCTGGATCAGACAGATGTTTCCAACCGAAAGCAGGAGCGAACCGCCAGACTTTGGGCATACAACAAGCAGATTGGTCTCTCCGGCTTAGTTCACTGTTTTGAGGCACGATGTCAAAACACTCACGAAATGGCTGACCACCTCGGCGTGACCGAAGCATTTTTACAGGACGCCTTGGAATGTTACCGACAGAAATATGGAATCTGCACATCTTACCAGCAATACACCATATATTTTGAGCCCAAACTGGCAATATGCAAGAAACTCTAATCTGGCATAATTGACAGCATTGGTTACCAACTGGTTACCGCTTGGTTGCATAAGTAGATTAGGTTAGTATAGTAGAGGATATAGATTAGTATAGTAGAGGATATAGATTAGTATAGTAGAGGATATAGATTAGTATAGTATAAAATAATTAGAATAGTTTAGGAAAATCGAGATCAAACCAATATTCAAATTTTGTTATTTGCATATTGCATCTGATTTTGGCATATGCTATAATGCCATTAGGCAAAAGAAATGATGTTTCTATCACGGAAGCACCAACGAAAGCCCCGCAGATGGCAGTCTGCGGGGCTTTCTTGTTTCATTACGGCGAAACCACACCGAGGCTAGTTGTCATTATTTATCGCTATCTAACCATTTGATGATGTAGTGGCAAACTACACCAGCCATAACAGCAATAAAAAAAGAAATGATGTTTTCTAACACTTTCACACCCCCTTTCCGTTGCCGGATTGGGAATGACAACAAGGCTATTCTATCACATTCGCTGTGGTTATGCCACAAACTTCTTATTCACATATCCCACTTTGTTTTTGTATCTCACTTTCGTGTACCATGCTTTCGAATACAGAACTTCAACGGCAGCTCCCTTTGGGATCCTGCAGTGCGATCCTGTCTTTTTCGAAGAAGCTTTCCATAAAAGAGCTCCTTTCTCACGTTTCACCGTCTTTTTCCATGTTCTCTTGAACTTATCCGGAGTACCGTAAAGAGCTTTCAGACGGGTTGTCGTGCTTCCCCACTCTGACAGATAAAAATGAGGCGTATCTACGATTGATTTCCAATCACCGCCCCAGCCAAGACCGATGCCCTTGGCAATCACTGCCACTTTGCGAATCGTGGCTGCATCATACAGGAGCTTGCTGTCATTGATTGCAATATCAAATGCAATGCCCCACATATGCTGGCTGGACCATGTACTTCCCTTTGCATTTGTCACAATCTTACCCGGTTTCGTTCTGCCCTGAGCATAGAGCGAATCCTGATACTCTTTGCTCCGGAATCCTTCCGTAATAATGAGATAAATTCCCTGCTTTTCGCACTTTTTCAGCAAAACAGTCAGCTTCTGATCAAGCCACGGGTGCAGCTTCGTTCTGTCAATTCTAACGTCATGTTCTTTCTTCATAGTCTGTTTCCTCCATTTCTGTATCTTCCTTCAATATATTCCCTTCATGTTCCACTGTTCCCTTCAGGACAGCAATCACTTTTGTCAGAAATGCAGGCACCTTCACTCCCATTCTCCCGGCATTCTCCGTGATCGATAAGCATTCATTCAGAATGAACCACGCCGTCACAAGCGTGGAGAAGAACATCGTCATCGGCAGCGTAACCGATAATACCCCTGACAACTTATAGATCAGGAAATCCACGATCATCGATGCCACGATCACCAATATGTAACCGAACTTTTTGAAAATACCGATCATTCCCTTTCTGCTGCTCCAGCCGTACTTATCATCGTCCGGATGCTCCACTGCTTCCTTGGCACTGGCAGCCATACCGGCGAGAAAATCAATGATCATTGCTGCAGCTACCGCCACCAGCATCCATCCAAGCAATCCACACTTTGATGCAATTGCCGCCGTAATTGTTGACAGCCCAAGTTGAGCTGCATAGATTTGTAATTTGTCCATAATGTACCTTCCTTTCCGCCTTTTAGGCATTAAAATAAGGAGCTGACGCTCCTTGGGTTATCAATTTATTCTTATTTTAGTATCAAAGATCCCAACGATTTTGCCGGAATTACAAGTGGCGTATCTAATACGGTACGGTCAATCATGATGAATCTTGCCGCTGCTTCTGTCATGTTTGTACTATCCGAGACGTTGTCTGGTCCTTTAGTTCTATCCGTTATATAAAGATAGCCAACACATGCGCACATTTCCTTAATTATAACTTCTTCGTCCTTGCTGTTGTACACTCTTAACTCCTGAACACGGACACCATCTTTTTTGACTGTATGCTCAGTTGATCCGTTACACCAAACTCCTTTTAACCATCCTTTTAACCAGTAATCATCTTCGTTTTCTGGATCATCAGATGCTCCGAAAAATACTAATTGCGCAGTGGCATCTGAATTAGAATATCCGTATATAAACGGATTACAAATAATGCTATTATCTCTGTAATCCGTGACGCTCAATGTAAGCATAGATTTTCGATATGGAAACATATAACGATATATTAAATCTCCGTTGGCATCGGACTGTAATGGAGACATAGTCGTTTGTCTCTCACAAATTTTGAAACGAAGTGGATTGCCTTTTTCATTGTTATATGCCGTGCTGCTTCCATAGTTGCCGCGGTTCACGACAACTCCGTTTATCGTGACAGTATCCGTATCGAACCACTCGTCAACGAGCTTTCCTTGCGTTATAAAATCCCACGCTTTTTTCCCCATTTTAGTTATCATTGTATTACCTCCTTTTTAATCTGTTAAATATACTTCTGCTTGATAAGTCGGATATGTTCTTACTATCCTTTGTGCTTCAACCACAATCACCGGATACACATAGATAGATAAAGGTGGATGTGGATAGCTGTCCCCACCACTTCCAGAAATATTTTCAATCTCACCCGGCATTTCCGCCAACATCATTTTGTCTGTTTTTCCGGTTTTGCTACGAATCGCATCCGCAACAGATTGCAGATCATCCAATATGCTCACTCAAATTCCTCCTTTCTAAAACTGTGTTGTCGTAATTGCCCCTATCGTTTCTGCCAATTCCTGAATATCTGCTTCAAGCTCCTCATGTGCAACATTCAGATTGGTGCACAGTTTTCCGATTGTCTCGTCCATCTTTTTCAGGTTCTCCGCCGATATGTCCGGTGGTCCATCGTTCTTCCAGCCGATCGGTTCATACTCTACCGATTCAAATACCGCTTCCTGTCCCGGTAAAGTACCTCCATCAGAAACATATAATCGAATCAGAGTTTTTACCAGTGTTGGTATGTCATCTGTTCTTACCTCGCTGTATACAGGTATCGCACTAGAAGGATCCCCACCTGTAGATCCATAAGCACCAAACGTAGCATAATATGTGATGCCCATATACTCTACCTCTGCAAACTTTGAAGATAATGGATCTGTTCCGTAATATTTGTCAGAATATGAAAATGCATATTCTCTCACATTTGAAACGATCAGAGGATGCCAATAGCTTCCATTATTAGCCATCATTCCAATAGCCCACCACTCTTCTGTGCTATCATTCGGCTTAAATGCATATTGAGCAGCATTTTGCTGTATCAGTTTTGTACCTTTTCCGTATCCGAAACTTGTTTTTATCCCAAGACTGATTGTCGGTTCCGGTATTAAATAACTCGCCATAGTTGCCTCTCTTTCTAGACATTCGCCCAATATCCGTAATTTATCCTGTAACTTTGCCCTTTTTCTATTTTTGAATGTGATATAACTAATTGCGGAGTTCCGGATGTTCCTTTTAACGATAAGGAAACCACATTTATCGTAAATGGACATGCATCCCAATCAGCATTTACAGCCGCAAAAGGCATCATACCGTTAATATTTTCAACATCTATTACTGTATATACCGTTATTGCATCAGCTGTGAAAACTTTAGTCCCTGCCATGTATTGCATTCCGTTAATTCTCATGCCTGTGCATGATACAATACTAGATGTTCTTAAAATATTTTCATCACTTCCATCAATTGTCACTTCTTGTACTTTAAATGGTGCGCTCGATTTTATTACCGGCTGTTTTTTTAATTCGCCATCGTACTCTTCGTCCAGTGTTATATTTGCCGCGATCGTCTCCTCTTCTGCAGTTCCCATCCTTGTTGTATGTGATGTTTTTTCAAGATGAATACCGTAAGGATTGTGTATCGTTTTGCTGCTATCCTTAAACTGTTGTTTTACATAACCGCCTTTGCCATCTTCAACATCAAGAGTTACGGTCGTATAACATTCTGATGACACTCCTTCCTCCGTATTCATTGCTGTTGAATTATAATCACATGTAGGTCTTTGATCCAGATTTTCCTCATAGTCATACTCCATCCAATGAGCTCCATTGCCATAATAAAAGCGATATACCGTATCTGTATCCAAGTCATAATACAGATCCCCGATTGCCGGTCCCTTTATCTCTACGGTACCGTCCGGTATGGTAAGCTCATCCTTTGGTTTTCCATTTCCTATGTATTTTACTTCCAGTTCTTCCCCATTCGCTATTACCTTGGGCTTATAGTTTGACAGTTTCAATAAACTGTCAGGACTGTTCACTGTCTCCAAATGAATCCGTCCCCCAGAAATATCAATTGATTCAGCTTGAACGGTACCATTTTCTGTAACATTGAATTTATCACTGACTATCGTGATCTTTTTTCCGGAAAGATTCAGCGCATTGCCGGAAATGATATTGAATACATCCTCCGCTTCAAGATCAATGTTATCCGCCCCTGCTTTAAAGTAAGTCTTTGCCGTATCCGGATCAACACCCAGAGCAACCTCTACCAGTCTGCCGTCAGAGTCCACCTTCAGGACAACGCTGTCTGCCTGCAGCTCGATAGAGGACTGCAGCTCTTTCTCCGCACCTGTGGCACGTTTTGCTTCCAGACGGATTGCTTCATCCGTCTGTTCAAATCTGGTAGATGTCTGCTTTTCCACATTTGCCATCTCAATTGCAACTTCATCAATGCTCTTTCGGATCTTCAGCGTCCTGCCTTTGAGCTGCATCAGTTCACTTTCCTGCGTAACTTCATTCTGTCGTTTCTGGGTTCCCTTCGCCTCGTATGTATCAATCTGTGCTTGTATGCCGGAGATCGTACGGGAGAATATATACGAATAAACCTTCTCCGCTTCTTTCTCCGCCACGATCATGTCGCCGGTCTCCAGATATGGCAGAGCATTCAGCTTCAGCTCGGACACCGGGCGGTAATAGATACCTTTCAACTTGGAGAGGATATTACCACCGATCACCTTAAGTTCGTCCACCGATTTCCCGTACAGCAGGAAGTTTCCGGTGATAAGATATGGATTGCTCAGATCCGTCCCGACCGTCACGCCAACGTCCTCCTCATCCGTCTGGATATTAAGACAGGTGATCTTGTCCGTGGTGTATTCCTCGCATCGGATACTCCTGTATTCTGCTTCGGTATCAGATGCGCCGGACAACTTTGTCATATCCTGTGCGCCGCCGGAACTTGTCGGATATAGACCCACATGCGGATATAAGCCAATGTGTGGATACAAACCAATAGAATGCATATCCGGCAGATATATCACCTCGAAACTTCCACTCCGATCCATTCGTCCAAAGCCGGCATTCACCGTGCAGATTGCCTTGAGTGCCGTGGTTCCTGTCAGACTTCCCGCCGTCGGAGCAATAGTTTTCTCCACGTCCATGTCATCATTGATCAGACTCTGCGGTCGAAAAGGGATCCCTAAATGCTGCAACAGCGATTCTCTCATCGCCTTAAGCTTCACCGTCCCGTATTCCACAACCTTCACGGTGACTTCTTTGCCGTCCTGCAGCTTTGTGACACTCTTCTCCTCTGCCGGAAAAAGAGCGTTATACCACTCAGAGACATCCACGGATGCTCCATATAAAGCGTCATACGCCACGACCTTCTTGTAATCCTTGTCATCCACCAGTTCCGCAGAATCAACCTGATAATATCCCATCGGCAGCTGTATCGCTGTATCGCCATCTTCATCCACTGTCTCCTGAATGGCGATAAATCCCTGCCCGTTCAGCTCGTTCTGCAAGATCTCCGACACCTCAAACTCGCATGAGGATGCTATGCAGCCTCCAAGTACAAGCTCCTCTTCATCGCAGATGCTTTCCTTGATCGTAACCGCTTCAGAATGAATTGTATCGTTGCCGATCGTCAGACCCAGATCTGGGAAGTGCATTTGATAGCCATGAAAATATGTACCGCTGCAAAAGATTTTCTTTTGCGCTTCTGTTAGATCTAACATATGCAGCCTCCTTCCCTAATACTCGATCAACGCCAAACGGATCGGCAAATACATCGGGGCTCCATGATATAAGCCACCATATTGGAACTGCACATCGGGCATATAAAATTTTCCTGTTGAGTAATCATCCTCCCAATCATTGTAGTACCTCGCATGAATTGTTCTGGATTCATATGATCCCTCTCCCTGTTTATAACCGGTTCGTATTGCTTTTATCAGTTTGCATTTATCCTCATATGTTAAATACGGTGTGTTCCATTCAATCTTCGTTCTATGGTGTTTCAACACTTTACGTTTCAGATAACCATTACCATTCACATAAGAGTCTATATCCTGCATCTGGCTCGGTGTCATTGTCAGATTACCGTTTGGCTGTATATACTTATAAGACAGTTTCTGATAGGTATATTCACTCTGTGTAGCATTGTAATCCGTTGGCAGGGCGATCAGCCCTTTCGTATGTGAATATGCCATAAATCATCACCATCCTTTCAAAATATCCATACAAAAAGACACCCGCCTTACGGCGAGTGCCTTAATTTCTCTGATAACAATATAACATGTTAAAAATGTGATATGTGTGAATTATTTATCTTTTTTTATAACCAAATCCATTATAATAGCAGTCCCTTTATAACTAATACATTCTTCCGGAAAGAAAACAAAACAAATTTCATCTATTGATTCCCAGTCATCAATACGATTTTTGTATTCTCCAAGATTCAAACAAAATTTCTTTTCATCAGTAGATAAATTCAAACATTTTTTATATACTTTTTTATTTAACTGTTTGTTAGTTAACTCAATCCACATACTACCCACATTATCTGTACCTATGTAGCTAAATTCTAAACAATAATCATCTTTTACAAAACTTCGCCAATCATACATTGGTAAAGATTTTATTGCAAAGCCTATCCATCTATTAATCTCCGGATGTGATTCGATATCAGAAAAATCTGATATAAATCGAAAATTATTCGACTCTCCAATCAATAGTAGATTACATGTCTTTCCATCAACTCCTTCTTTATATTTATCATATTCCTGTGGAATAATATTGTACGTTGACTTTTCCAATATAGGAGGTTCCTTTTCTACTTGTTCCGTGAAATGATAGGTAGTAATTGTTGACTGATCTCCTGCGCTATAAGAAGTTCCTCCGCCATCAACATAGATGTTCTTTTCACCATTTTGAATAGTTGAATTATCCCCTGTCTCCACATTTGACATTTTATATACTTTTGATGCGGTAAAACATGACACAAATAATCCCACTATAGAACATATCCCTGCTAATAAATTAAATACGTCCATTTTTCATCCCTCATTTCATCAAATATCCTCTAACCTTAAATTTTATACATTTTTTTCTTCTCTCTATAGGTATAATTTTCCTTAGAACTACATATATTCCTTTTCCATAATTTCATTCTTAATATTTAAAATATATATTTGAATTTGTTGTATAACAACAAAGGGGCTTTCGCCCCTTTACTTCATTGACAATTATTTAGCATTGCAGCAGCGTGAATTGTATCAAAGAATCTATGCTTTCTTCTTAGTCTTCACAGCACATACCAAATGGAATATAGCCAAAATCACGCACAATCCTCCCCAAACACTTAAATCACCATATGTGTCTGCACCTGGCATAGCTACAAAAAAACCAAAAAGATATAATATCACGCAAGCAACTGATCCCCCAATCCCCTTTGCATTTCGACTGGCAATACTAACAATTCCTCCAACCAAATACATAATTGCACATACCAATCCTGACGATCCACTTGTCGCACCATTTTCCTGAAGAGCATTACTCACTCCGGCTGCGCACGACTGCAATGCAATCAGCAGAAATAATACTATGGATATAATTCCCAGTGTCAATCTGCCGGTAGACCATACCCCCTTTGGTTTCTCAACAACAACTGTTACATTCTTTTGATTCGGATTCGGATTTCCACAGTTTGGACATTTATCCGCATTCTCTGAAAATTCTTTTCCACATTCATTACAAGTTATAAGTGCCATAATACTTTCCTCCCATAAATTTAATTTGCCATATTATACCATATTTCGACAATGACTTACAATATAATTTTGCTAAAATATCATATATTCCATATGTCATCAGATATAATATGGCAAATCAATCACACATATAATGGGGTTCCAAAGCGTTTCTTATGATCGCTATTTGCCTTTGTAGTTACACGAACGATATCTCCCTCTGAAACACCTTCCACATACAATGGCTGTCCATTTTGCCGACCCTCTCCCATCGCAATAATTGCATTGCATAAATACGTGAGAACCGGATTCAATGCATTATATACACCATCAGAAACCGACTGCACAATCTGTGTATTATTGGCAACTGCTGTTTTTCCTCCAATTGTTCCAACCAACTCCGGTCCTTTCTCCCGTGCCAGGAAATACTGCCCCTGCTGTGGAAAACCACCTTCGGCAAAATGCGGCGTTGGAATTTCTTTGATATTAATTCCTATAGGTTTGCCTGCCACCTTAAATTGCAATTTATTTAAGCTGCCAATAATATACTTGTTGATCCACTCTACCACCGTCTTAATTGCCCCCTTTACCAGATCAGTGACAATATCCAACTTAATAGTCTTCGAAGTGAAGCTGTCCCATGTACTTTTTATGCGGTTCAACACATTTTCTCCATTTTGCTTTAAAGTTTTAATTGCGGTTCCATCTTTAATCGAATTCCATGTTTTCTTAATAGTTTCAATCGCACTTTTACCAGTTTGCTTCAATGTTTTAACTGCCGTGCTGTTCTTGATAGAATTCCAGCTTTGCTTAATTTTGCTGATTGCCTCTGCTCCCCCTTCTTTTGCTTTGGCGATCAACGTAGCGGTCTTATCCTGTATGCTATTCCATTTCTCTTGCAAGCTGGCAATCGCACCATCTTTTGCTTCCTTCACCGTTGTTCTGAGTGTTAAAGTCTTATCTCCCCACCACGCTTCAACATCTACCCACCAGTCGGCAAATGCCTGCCAGAAATCGGACCAATCATCATCGGTAAAATGAATAAAATCAGAATACTTCCAATCAACCTGATACTGTTTCATATCTTCGGAAACCAGAGCATCACCAATCGCTTTTCCAATCTGAGCACCGATTCCAACGGCTGCCACTGCTGCTACAAGCGTTGTTGCTATCGTAGCCGCTGTTGCCGCAGCTCCTGCAGATGCCAGTCCGGACAAACTGCCTGTCATAAGTCCCGGCACCTGTGAAAATGCTGTTGTGATACCAGTTCCAATCGCATTAGCAATTCCACCCACAGTAGCTGTTTCAGCTCCAACAGCGGTTGCTATTTTGGTCATGATCTTTCCAGCCAAAGGCTTCATATAATTCGCCCCAAAATCCTTGATCTTCCCTATACTCAGTTCAATTGCTCCTTTGATTTTACCGCCAAGATCTATAATTGCCTCTCCTGCAGATGTCATTCCAGATCCTATCTTGCTAAGGATATTCTTTGCGATTGGTATAAATTTTTCCGTGGTAAATTCGCCAATTTTCTCAACCGCTGTTCCAATTGCTCCTTTGATTTTACCACCAAGGACTGTAAGTGCTGTTTCATCTTTTTCCAAGGATGTCCCCATTACTTCAAGGATTTTGGTTGCCGCATTTTCAAAGGTCTTCGTGGTAAGCGTAGACAATTTGATGAATCCTAATGCCGTAATGATTGCAGTTTCAACCGGCGACTGTGCAAATGCCCCTTGAATCGCTTCTGCGATCGCTCCCAGTATTTTTAATGCAAGATCACCAAAATCCCAAGCGATCCCGGCAAAATCAATAGATCCAATAGCAGTTGCTATTGCCTGCCCAACCTGATCCCATTTAACAGTGATCAACGCTGTACTGATTGACGTTGTAATACCTTTAATTCCATCCGATATCGTCTTACCTAATTCCTGCCAGCCATTCAAACCGGTATCTTTATTGACCTGTCCCATCTTATCAAAGAAATCATTGATCCCCTGTCCGACTGCATCTCCCAGCCCCTGAAAATCGAATGTAGTCACAAAGCCAAAAGCCGTTTCAATGCCCGCCTTAAGTTCCGAAGCCATTGTCTTGAAATACTGCTGGATCACGCCGGTTTTAATGGCATTATTCAATGAGGTGGCAAGCCCTTTTCCAAGGTTCACCCAGTTGACCGTGTCAAAGAAATGCTCCTCTGCTTCCAAACAAGCCTTAATGGAATTGCCAATAGCCTGCCCTAAGCCAGCCCAGTTATATTCACCAATAAATCCATTTAATGCGGTTCCAAGTATTCCGGCAATCTTGTTTAAACCATCCGAGAATTTCCCTACGTTTTTATTTACCCAGTCAATTCCCTTGTTAAGCCAGCCGGCAATCGCCTCGCCAATCTCGGTACCGTCTCCTGAGTTCCATGCATCCTTGAACAATTTCGTCAGTTTACCGGCAAATTTTTCTGCATCGGATGTCATGTCGTTATACGCTTTATTCCATACCTTTTCATAATCTCCCAAAGCGTCAGAAAGCTGACTGGTCAGATCAATCGGTTGGCTGTTCTTATCATCATCTTTCTTGTCCTTATTGGAGTTGGTCGTGATCACATTTAACTCATCAAATCCCATGAGCTGCTTGGACAGCTTCTTCACAGAATCTGAAGTATCATCAACAGAATCTTTTGCATCATCTGCCGAATCTTCCAAGCCATCAAATACATTGGAATATCCGCCACCTGAATTACCAATAACATCTTTCAGATCTATCCCAAGCATAGATGCCGTCCACTCAAACAATTTTCGGATTGCAATCACAAGACCATTCACATACGGCAATACTTTCGCAACTGAAGATAGGAACATATTTCCAATCGTTCTGGACAGAGATTTAAAGCTATTCTGCAGTAAACGGAGCTGGTTTGATGGTGAATTGATTGTTTTGGCCAGATTTCCCCAAGCAACTTTAGACTGATCAAGAATTGCCAGCATTCGAAGTTGCATCTTCTCATTTTGGGACATGCTAGATACCGATTTTTTAATTCCATTACTGTACGCATATTGCTGTAATGTTGCATTTGTTATGTCAATTCCGTATTTATACAATGCTTCGGACTGTCCCATCAGACCTGATGAAAAGTTTTTCATTACTGTATCCATGTCTACATTCTTAAAAGATGACATATCTCCTGCAAGCATGGATAATGCCTTTGAGGCAGCCGTAGACGCCTCTCCACTCATTCCCACAGAGTTGGTAACTTGTGCAACACTGGCAGCGTAGTTCATCATTTGTGACGAATCCAATCCAAGATTTTTACTATTAGTATCCGACAAGGTTCCATCTTTCTCCATATGAAATCCCGTCATTTTTCCCATTGTGTCAGTCAATCGTTTCTTAAATGATTCGCCGTATTCTTTGGCATTGTTATAACCATATTTTTTATAATCTTTCCCCCATTCGGACGCAATTTTTCCCATTGTAGTATCAAAATAATCATAGTCCTCAACATAGTCCATGGAAGATGTCACAGCATCTTTCACATAATCCGCCACACCACGCAAAGAACGGACCACCACATATAGCTTCGCAATTTTACCGATCAAGCCTGCTGCCGATAAAGACGATGCATTAAAGCCCGGCACCAGCCCCTTTAAATTTTTTCCAAAGTTGGCGATTGCACCACCGGTCCCCTTAACTTTGCCCCAAATCACTTGAAAACCTTCTCCAATCAGTCCAAGCACTCCCCGGGAGTTCCCCGTCTTGGTCAAATTGGCTTTATATCTTTCCAGCTCATCAGATGCCTTTTGCAACTGGACATAGGTTTGGTCAAATCCTGCATCCCCAAAACCGATGCCATCATCTTTCATTTCCTTTAATTTTGCCTGCAGTTTATCAATCTTTTCGCTTAGAGTGTCTGATTCTTTGATATCTTCTGCCAGTCCATAAGAACTTTTATTTAATGCCGCCTTATACTCTTCTGCCTCTCGCTCCACCTTCTGCAGGGCAACATACGCCTCATCCCACTTATCGGTTCCCATATAACCGCCAGATTTTTCTACATTGGACAGATTTTCTCTCGCTTCTGCAATTTTCTTGTCAAATCCATGTAAGCTATTCTCCGCTTCATGTGCCTTTACAATCGCCTCATTAAGGGATTTTTGAGATTCCTCCACAGAATACCGGGCTGCCTCCGGAATCGCCTGATATATCTTCTGTACGTTGGCCTGCACATCGGCAATACTGCTATTGGTTACTTCTGCCGTATTTACAGGAATAACCGGTGTTTCTGTTAGATTACCGGCAAAGTTCTTTCCTTGTCCGACCGCCTCATATTCTTTCGACAATGAATGGATAGACTTCTGCATGTCCTGGATTCCGGACGAATCAAATTTTAAGCCGCCGCCCAAAGCTTTCTTGGAGGTTGATACTGCTTTTTGCAGGGCATCTGCTGTCTTCTCTGCACTCTGTGCCGCCTTTTCCATCTTCTGCACATTTGCAAACTGATCCAGCCCCTTTGCCATTCGAGTAAAATCAGAGGTTTTCACTCCACTCATTGCCTTTGCTGCATCGCTGAAATTATGCAGACTTTTTGCAAATGCATTCAATTCATTGGTTTGGATGCCTCCTAACGTACGGCGCAATTCCATCATTTTCTGAACCAGCTTGTCAAGCTGCTGATTTGCTCCTCTTGCGGATGCCTCAACCTTTATATTCAAACTATCTACCGCTGCCATCCAAACACCTCCTGAATGCAAAAATAAAAGAGAGTGACCTTATTCAGAATCACTCTCCTGTGCCGACTGCTTCCGCAATCGTTGTCTCTCTTCTCTTGCCTTTGCCCGCTGATTCCGTCCCTCCATAATCTGGAGATTCATCACCAACGCCTCTCTCGCATTATCAATTTCTTCCTGTGTGTAGCCGTCGTGTTCCGCCCGCTCCCGGCTTTCCTCCGCAGTTCCAAAACTCAGCGGCTTCTCCGGATACTCTCCACCAAAGCAGGCATTTAAGGCACGCATAACATAAAGACCATTACGCCATCTGCCATGCTCCTCCACCTCCAGTTTTTTCTGGTACGCTTCTCGGAACGGCTTAAGCTTCGTTGGATTCAAATGCCAGAATAATTCATATGGCACCCCATATAAAAGGGCATTGGGCAGAAACTCTGTCCTTATTCGGTCCCGGAAAGATTCTCCTTCACCGGTTCCTTCCTTGCTTCCTGCGCCGCTCTCTGAGCCTTGGTTGGCTTCTTGCGCTTGTGATCCGCCGGCTTCTTGGTTCCCTTGGTGGTTGCTGCATTCTTCAGATTGTCCAGAATGTCCTCCATTCCGGTTCGTTTGAAAAAACCGTCCTCCTCCATCTGAGAAGCGATTGCAGTACAAAGTGCATAATAAGACATCGCCCTCTCATCTTCCGGATGTTCCTTGCAAAACTGCTTGTACAAATGTCTGGCATCTGCCCGGCTCTGAATCATCCCGTCACCATCTGGTCCATGATTCTCCAGCAATCCGGCATAAAACATATCCATTGCCATCCTTGGCAGGTCTGAAAGACTCATCAGAAAATCTCTCACCTGCATCTCCTCGGAATGAGTACTGTCAATCTTCGCAGTCATTGTCCCGCCAAAAATATCCATTGCCGCATCAATACACTCATGACGCTCTGCCGCCTCAAATGTATATTCCAAAGTAATCACTTTTCCACCTACTGTAATCTCCATAGTCAATCTCTCCTTTGCAAAAAAAGGGCGGTTCCCCGCCCCCATATTATGTGTTTTTACGCTGCCACCGGCTCAATAGCTTCTCCAAATCCCATATATTCATTGATAATATTGGAAATCTGAAGATCCAGCTTATTGCCCGGCTCCAGATCCGGCATCGGAATCTCGCCCGGCTCAAATTTTACAAAATAAGAACCAAACCCCGGAATGTAGATATCAGCCCACGTCGCCTTCTTCTCTTCTTTTCCTGCTTCGGCTGCTGCCAAAAGAGCGTTCCATGCCGTAACAAAATCTGATGATCCATTGAAGTTAAGATTCCAGTCTCCACCGGTGTCACCGACACCTGCAATGTACTGTTTGATCTTATCCTCAAAACAGGTCACATCGATCTTATCTTTGGTGACATTGATACCGGCAATCTTGCTGCAACGCTTCACCCAGGTAAATGACTTTGGCTTGGTTCCGGCAGTCTCCTCAACAGCCCAGCCGAACTTCACACCAATCGTAGATAAATCCATCTGCTTATCCTCCTTTTTTTGCAAAACAAAAAGAACCTCGAAAATCGAAGTTCTTTCATTAACTGTTTCTATCATAAAAATGCCAAAGCATTCTTATTGCATATTCTTTTTACAACTCATCGCCATCACCGACAATCCTCCGGAATCTCGCAATGATCCTGAAATACTCCCGGTTATCCGGGTACGGTCCGGCAATCAGCTCATATCCCATACCAAGCATCACATCCCCGGCTGCATCCATGATCTTTCTCGCTTCTGTCTGTGAGCCATTCGGGGATGCCGCCGAATACGCATGTAACTCGATCGTGGAGGTAATGTAGCACTGCGTATTCTGAAAATCTCTGCCAGTCGTAGGTTCTCCAAGCGACTTAATATATAGGCATGGGAGTTGTGTCGGTGCACCAGATAAATCCGTAGAAGTCAAATACAACTTCGGATACGGTGCATCCGGATCCGTTTTCAGCTTCTGCATCATCCGCTTATTCACCTTATTCCATACACTAAGCACCGGCAAACACCTCCATCGCTATTGTCTCTATTCTTTCTCGCAGATCCATACCGGTCTGGTACAAAAAAGGACGGCTTGGCATTCCCTTTGTCCAATGCCATTCGCCATCCTTAAAATAATACCACCCCATATCGCCATGCTGATTCACATCATATTTCCACCCCACAATGGAAGTATCCGGATGCGGGGATTCCTGTCCTACGATGCCGGTACCAAACTCCACATATGCCGCCCACGGACAATCCGTGATCACAAGCCAGCTTGCACCATCAGGAACAGAGCCACTATACTCTGCCCGAATGCTTGATAACAGCTCACCGCTGTAAATTGCATCAAAGTCCGCAATGTTCACTCTGGCAATCTCCACGCCAATCTCTGCTACACGCTGAGCAAAGATACGACATTTATATGTAAGCTGTTCCTGGTATGCCTGCATTTGTTTTATGGCAGCGTCAATGGAGGATAGGCTGTCGTAGGTGAAATTTATTTGTGTTGGCATTCTTTCTCATTCCTTCTCTCAATCTCATCGCAAATCACAGAATAATAGTATGCATGTCCTTCTGAATCAACTCTTGCAACGAAAGTACAACTATAAATCATTAACCCCACCATCCACATTGTCCCAACCACAATTCCCTTCCCTATAATATCCAATTTTGTTTCTCCAATAAAAACAATGGCTAGATTTGCTGAAATCATTGAAAACCATGATATCATTAATGCTCCAAGTTGTCCCATTGCATCATTATGTGTTTTTTCCAATTCCAATATTGCTTTTGCGTGTTTTAACTGCTCCATTCCGAATTGCTTACAGATTTTTTGACACTTATAATAAAATTGATAATCAATTTTTTGTTCATTAAGTTCCTTATCTAAAACCTCCAATACAAAGCAGGTTTCTGTCGTTTTTTTCATGAAATCACTCCTTTCATCGCCATTATACGACAAAAGGAGCTACATTGGAACATTATTCTACAACAACCCAATCCTCTGCAAGCACATCCCCGATTGATGGAACCCACATCGAGTGTGAACCGTCTACCTGTTTAATCTGCAAATATGGATTGCATTTGAATAAATCTCCCTCATCCATTTTCCATGCTTCTGCTGTCTGCTTATTACATGGAATACCATCAGGATACCCCTTCTGATACACAACAAACATTCCTTTGCCGTTCCATCCCTCACGAGCAACCTTACACCCTTTCTTCAAAAGCTCCAAAGCGATACCAAATGTCATGCCCATACAACAATCTCTATATGCTTCCTCAAACTGCTTTTTCGGTGACCAACTCTCATATCCATCAGAATACTTTACTAAATATCCCTCATCTGCCGGATTCTCACCCTCTGGAATATTCCAGCCACGGTATTTATTGTAATCTCCTCTGTTCATGGGTTTTGCTTTGATCATCTTTGTACCAATATACTGTTTCACCATAAATCTCTCCTTTACCAATCTTCTAGATCACTACCCGGATCCTGCCCTGGTTCTTCTGTAGTGTTTTCTGTCTCTTGTTCCATATCTTCCACAACACTCTGTGCAATCAGCTTCACAGCAATACGCAGACTTTGCATTCCATCCAACGGATGTGCCGCCACCTTATAATTTGCACTGGACGGATCCACAGAACCATTATCAAGATATGACGGCTCCTTTCCAATCCATAAAAGCGTTGTTTCCGTAATTGGCAGCCTCATATCTGTGCTACAGATAATGCGATCATAGTCCACCGATGTTCCAAATGGATTCTCCTGTGCATTGCTCTGTCCCGTACTAAGGCTTGCCCGGAATGCCACCGGCTTCTTGTATCCGGCTTTACACTCCAGCACGTCATCGCCTACCGGCATCTGCTTATCATACAGCGCATAATACATTTTACGCTTATTTCTCTTTAACTGCTTTCGCATAAACATCTCTCCCCATAATTGGTATCGCTCCCAGCCTCCACATAGATACCGCCCTGCTTGACATAAGGAGAGATTCTAAGGAATCGCCAAGCGTACCACTTGATTCTCTAATAGACCTGTGCAATCGGCACAATACCCGCAAAAATACCGTCTCTACTTTCCATGCTGACGGAAATTCCATTATCCGAATTGGACTTCTGGAACTCGCCACCAATCATGCCATAATCATACATGGCTAGATTCTTAATATTGGAAAAGTAGTTCTGCAGGTCATTGACCACGTATTCCTCCGTGTAACGTCCTGCATAATTGCGTTTCTGCTTTACCTCCCGCACAGCTCCCTTGATCTTTGACTGCAAGAGAAGAATATCCTGCTCAGATTCTACTTCCAATTCAATTTTCAATTCCGACAGAATCTCATTGATCAGCGTTTCTTCTGTCAGAACATCCTTCTCCTCATCAGCCATACCCTACTCCTTTTCCTCTGTGGCAGCCTTTGGCTTTCTGCCTGATTTCTTATCCTCTGCCACATTCTCAACAACCACATTTTCCTCTTTCAGCTGTTTCCATCCGCTGTTGAGAAATGCCTCTAACTGCACCTTACTTTCAACCTCATTGGTCATTCCATCTTTTTCTACTTTATACATATTTTCGGCCTCCTACTCTGCACTCTTGTGAACACCAATCGCACATGCCTTCTCTTTTAATACAAAAGCATCATATCTGACACGACCTTCTACAAGCCAACCGGAGATACCAGGTGCATCTGTATGGATCTTGTACTCCTGCAATTTAACTGGTGATGGCATAACGATCGCATTCGTGATGATAAAATCAACATTTTTAGGGAATCTATTCGTAGGAGCCTTAATAACAGGTACCCCATCAATATCACCTACAATGCCGGTAATTGCAATTTGTGTAGCCATATCACCTTTTTTGGTGAACGACTCATCCAGCTTGATCTTATTGTAGTATGCAGGTGTGCACAATACCACTCGTCCAAACTGTGGAGCTTCATTATCATCCAAAATGCCCTGCACTGCCAAAAACTCTTCATAAGCGTTTTCCTTAGTAGTCGCAAGCGTTTTTACATTTGCTACCGGTGCACCAGCAACCAATGTTGAAATACGATATGTATCTACTTCCGGAATGACAACCTCATCAATCTGACGGCGTAAAGCCTTTCCAGCTTCCATCACCATCATTGTGTCATCATAATTCTTGCGATCGATCGTAAAAGTAAAAGAACGATCCTGTTTAAGAGTCATTTCCTGAGTCTCGTTACCAAGTTCCTCCGGCGTACCATAACGATTGGTACCAGACACTGAATAATCATTCATTGCTGATGTTGGAATGGAATACACATTAACCGTGGACACTCCGATCCAGTCAAACTCACCGTTTACAATTCCATTAGTCAAGGAGCCTGTAGAAAATCTCTCATCTACATTCTGTGAATATTTGCTTGCATAATTTACTGCCATAATCATACCTCACTTTTCAAATCTTTGTTTACATGTTGAAACCTTTCAAAAAAGCATCTTCATCATCATCTGAGTTTCCAGCTGGTGGATTCGGCATAGACTTCATCCAATCAGCTTTCATTGTTTTTTCCTTTTCCTCAATAAAAGTCTGCTGAATGCTGAAAAGCTCATCAGTGTCGTTATCACACTGTGCTGCCGCAGCCTTTGCAGCCAGATCCGCAGGATATCCAAGTGCAAGGAAATTCTTCTCAAACTTTGTAATAGTATTTTCACGAAGCAGCTTCTGAAACTGTTCCTCCCTCTCGGCTTCTTTCTCTGCCTTTTCCTGCAAAGCAATCTCCTCGGCAGTCTGCTTCTCACGCAACTGCTTTTTGTAGCTTGCCGCTTCACTGGTTGCCTTGTCATTTGCCTTTTTCAGTTTTGCATTCTGCACCTTAAGCTGTGCCACCTGTTCTGCAAGGCTGACATCGTCATCGCCATCCAGATCTGCTTTGTTAGATCCTTCGCCAGACTTTCCACCTGTCGCAGATGTGTCTCCAGCATCACCGTCACCGCCTGCAGGAGGCTCTGCAAATAACTGTAAATTCATCGGGATAAACTCTTTCTTTCTCATATCACTACCTCATTTCTGCGTTTTCAGATCTTCTCTGATCATCATTGCGTTTTAAAATCTTCTCTGATTTCCGATTGTCCGCGAAATTTGTATTGCGCTTTCTCTAGCGCATAATAAAAAGACGCTTACCTCAGCTGTGAGATAAACGCCTTTCATTGATCATATTAAATTTTCGGATTTCTCCTTGTATCAAATATAACATATGGGAAATGTGAATTGTGTGAAAGTCTGTTTTTTCCATACATAGATTTGACATCTGCTCCATATAATGATAGTATATCTAAAAGATATCTTTGAGGAGTGGATACCTTGCCCCCATATTTGGGCGAGGCCATCTACTCCTCTTTTTTACTCCTTTTATAAATATTGAGAATATTTCCATCTTTAGATAAAATTATCTTATCTATAAATTTTGTATGACTTGAACGATACACATCTGTAATCTGTCCACGTATTTCTTCCACTGTCAATGGACATTTTGTAATATCAATAACAAAATTATTAGCCTGTCTTTTCTTCTTTGAAACCATATTATATATAACTGCTTTTCCCTGTCCTATAGGCTCCTTTATATCATACGGCTCATTATTTATAAAAATATCTGGCGTTGATACTTTTTGCGGATACAACACTCTTGGAATCATTTTTACATCTGCACCAAGTAAATCCGCCAAACTCTGTGCAATTCTCCTTTCACTTTCTGAATAATCTAAAACAACATTTTTCCCATCTACCGAATATGTATTGCCTTCTTTTTCATATTCCTCCTCATCGCTCACTGTTCCCACCAGTTTTTTACCAAGCTCCAAATATTCCTCTGTAACATCCACAAAAAGTGTCTGTTCACCTTTGCCTGGATCTTTATCATTTTTTACGTCATCTTTTAATATCCGCTTGTCATCCTGCAAATACTCCACCGAGCACCGGCAGTTCACAATCTCTTCCAAACCCGCTCCCAAAGAATCGTCCTCGGATACATCATCATATATTTTCCAACACGAAACGGGCGACTGATATCGACAACCTGTCCATCTACATCCGCATGATCTGCCCTGACTCTCTCATCCCGGTAGGACTTCCACCTCTTCTTAGTACAGCCATTTTTCACAGCAGTAATGTATTCATCCCCATTCAAAATTGCATTAGCTTCATTCTCCGCTACATTGGTGGCTCGATCCACAGAAACCACATAGGGATCCTGTGGTTTATTCGCTTTGCTGGTAGTCAATGATCCACCTTTTAAGGTTGTGTCTACAATACTGTCACACACCTTCCGGATATATCGCTGCATTTTCTGATCCGGCTCTGCCACCTTTTTCACCGATGATAAGTATCTCTTTTGAAATGCTTCTGAGAGATACTGTTTATCCTGGTTTCGTTTTGACAAGGCAAATAAAAAAAGCACATCCGCCAGCAGCAAATTTGCTAAACGGACACGCTTTTCTTTCTCTTCTTCACTGATCTGCATATTTTCGAAATAATCATGAATCGGTATTTTTTTCCGGATGGCTTTCCGCCGGTCATCCTTAGTTGTTTCGGTCGTTGAAAGTGTATTTAACTCATCAAAATTTGTTAATCCCATCGCTCATCCCTCCACTCTACGCATTGGCAAATGGAGTTGCCTGCGGCTGATCTGACATATCCGGCATATTCTTTCCATCCATAATCGTCTGTTTGTCATTTTCACCTTCCGATGCTGTATCCACAGTCTCTGATCCTTTCAATTTA
This sequence comes from Roseburia sp. AM59-24XD, assembly GCF_003478445.1. Lineage (GTDB taxonomy): Bacteria > Bacillota > Clostridia > Lachnospirales > Lachnospiraceae > Jutongia. Next base: position 1,687 of record NZ_QUET01000005.1, on the reverse strand, counting down.
CTTTCCAAAAGCTTATTGACCATTTCCTCGCTGTCCAGCACAAACTGCTGTGCATCGGTCGTAAAGCCTGCCAGCTCTGTTGCCTTGAGCAGATCAGCGCCGTTCTGAATCAAAGTTGCCCAGGAATTGACTTTCGTTGCCAGATCGTAGGTCCTGTTTCTATCAAACTTCGGTTCAATATCCGCCAGTCTCAGATTTCGCACCTCTTCCGGTACATCCGGATCATTACTGAAAATCTCCAGCATAATGCGAATGCATTCTTTCTCTGACTTCTTGGTCAACTGAGATTTCTTTAATGCCGAAAGCTCCGCAGCCTGCCATCCATTCGACAAGCTCATTGCGGATCCGGTAGAACCGCCGCCCTGTTCCTGGCGTCCCGGCACATTTGTCTTTTCGTGAATACGATCAATGAAATTCTGTGTCAGAGTTTGAATTCCATCCTGTGACATCTCCTTGGACAGATACGCCATTTTCGGATCATGACCGTTGCCGGTAGATTTTGTTTCGATCAATGCTCCATTTCTTACGGTGGAATTGCCATTCTCATCCTTTGGCAGTTCTGCATTATGTACCCACAACAATGACTGCACACACTGTACAATATCATTCACTCTGTCCGATGTTACGATATTCAGGGCATCAATTTCCGAAATCACACGCTCAAAGCATCCCATCCGGTCATAATCATTGATATACTCCACAATAGGGATCGCCGCCGGTATATTCTTTCTCCCGTTCCCATTTGACACAACCCACTTCTGTCGTTTACTCTCACCTTTAATTTTTGAAATGTTCTTTACCTCAAAATATGTATCCTCTGTATAACAGCCATAGGTGGAGTTTCCATTCTGGTCTGTAATATATGACACGCCCATAATCGGCCTGCGGTACACATCATTGGTGTACACAATAAAGGTATTCATCGGATTCAGTGTAAGAATATCCACAACAGAACTTCCAAAACGATACTGATCCGGCTTTGCCTTGATCAGCCGGTACCCAACTCCACAGATTTCAATAAACCTTGCCAGCTCCTGATCTGCAGATGGTTTGTTTTCCTCTTCCATCATCTCATTGAGCATTGCAATACCAACATTATCCGCATCTTTATTATTCTCCCGGATTCCTTTATTGGCTCGCTGCACATACCGGATTGGTGAGCCCCATTCATATCCCAGTTTAAACTCCGTGATCTCCGCCGCCATATTATCCTTGACCTTGATATTGATTTCCGGCCGGATCTCTTTGATTCGATTATCAATCGGCTGGAGACCACGCTCATAATCCAACAGAAATTTTATATCCGATCTATTCTGTTCGTGGATCACCAGTGCATCCCGAAGCACCTTCACCACGTTATCCTTCGTAATCTGCATCACATCTGTATAAATCTGTTTTCTTCCAAACTGCACGACAATCCACCTCTTTCTGCATAGAAAAAGAGCCACGGCGGTTCGTAGACCGTCTGGCTCTCTGATACTGTTTCATACTATTAAATTAGCATTATTTGAGTGTGAATTGTGTGAAAAGTTATTTGTCTATATTAGATACCTCAAAACAAGAAATGTCATCGTAATAAATTATAACTCTTTCTTTATCATCCTTTGTATGATCCTCTATTCTCTTCAACTTTCCATTCTTCATTACTATAAATTTTCGATATTTCCAAAGGCACAAAAACCTTCTA
>NZ_QUET01000049.1 GCF_003478445.1 Roseburia sp. AM59-24XD | reverse complement strand
ACTTGGGGCGTTATGTACCGTTGCGTGGTGCAGTGGTAGCGGGAGCGTGCCGTCCGAAATAGCTGAGCCCACCTACGGGGCTCAGTCGTGCGGATGCGTATTTATCAAAGCATTGCAAAGCAAAGACTTTTCAGAAATCCTACTGATCTGCGTCAATTTTTTCGTTATAGTTCACGGATTTTTCAGTCCTTTGGATGGCAAAATACCATGTGGATAATTGGTCATAAGAAATAATATGACCACACTACCGACAGAGTTTTCGTCTTTTTCGGATGATATAGTACATTTCATTTTCCATCGCCATGACCTTTTCCAGAGGAACACTTTTGAAAACGGGTATCTTCATTTTAAACTTGATCCAGATCACCGAATAAACGAAAAGGATCAGGAATGTAATGCCGGTGACAAGCCAGATCATCAGACGCTCAGCAGGATCGGTAGAGATATTGATTATCATATAGACCGTGCCGGCGATACCGATCAATGGAAGCACCGGACCGAATGGAACCTTGAGGTGCGCGGCGCCTTTGGCAGGCGGTGGCGAAGGACGAGGACGTCGATATGCGCAAAGATGTAGGAAACCATCCAGAAAACAGAACCGACAAGGATCAGAAAGCTGATCAGCTTGGAGGAATCATTACTGATATATCCAAAGAAAAGGATTAAAAGACTCACAAACCACACACCGATATATGGAACATTATTCTTGTTTGTTTTCGCAAAAAACTGCGGCATCATATTCATTTTCGCCATGCCCTGACAGATATTGGCAAGTCCCTGTACACTGGAATTCTGCGTACTGACAACAGCGAGTGCGGCCACAAGTGTCATCCAGAGCTTACCCGGAGTTCCGAGAAGATTCATACCGTAGAGAAGGTGAGGTGCCGGTGACTCGGTCAGCTCCTTCCATGTGGTATAATTGTGGAACCCGAAGATCATCACAGACTGCACGCCACACATGATCGCCAGACCAATGAACATGCCAAGAGGCACATTGCGTTTGGCGTTTTTGACATCCTTGGAAATTGGGATCGCATACTCCGCACCGATGAAAAGCCAGAAAGCAACCGCGATCATCGGAACGATATCGGCAGGATTAGTCGTCATGTAATAAGGCTGGTCAACCTTGACGCCGGTTCCCATGCCGAGAGCACCGATCAGTCCCATGAAGAACATGGAACCAAGCAGCAGATAGGCAACAAGATCCTGGATCTTGGCGAACATGTCAACGCCTTTTAGGTTTGCAATCAGAAGAACTGCGGTTACAAGAAAGGTGTACCAGAAATTGGAGATGGGAAGATGCAGGATCTCTCCCATTGCATAGGAGAAGATCGAAGCCTCTACGCCGGCAGAGAGGACATTACATAAAATATATCCACCGACCATGGAGACCATGGTTGGCACCGGTCCGAGACTTGTGAGTGTATATTGTGCCAGACCACCGGTCGTATTTGGCATCAATGCATTCAACTCAGACATGGACGCGATGGATATCATATTTAACATGCAGGCTATAATCATCGCGAAGATAAAGACTACACCGATATTGCCGGCTCCCTGTCCCAAAGAGACAAGACAGCTTGTTGCGATAACTAACCCCACGGAGACAGATACCACATTTCTGACTCCCAGTTTTTTCTCTTCCATAAGTACCTCCGATCCCCACATCGGTACAGACGTTAAGTCTGTATCAGCGAGTATTACCTCCCTTTACGACCTGCATAGATAAAATATCTGTGCTGTTATTCTGTTATATGAAATAAATACAACGTCTGCATCAGAGTGCATCAATGCCCTCGTCCCCGGTGCGGACACGGATTGCATTGTCAATGTGATAGACGAAGATCTTTCCGTCTCCGATGTGTCCGGTGTATAATTCTTTTTTGATCAGATCCAGAATTTCATCGAGACGACTGTCATCCACAACAACATTGATCTGCTGTTTTGGAAGAAGCTCCATTTCATAGCGTTCATCCACTTCATATTCGCGGGTGCCTTTTTCGCGGCCGCAGCCAAGCACCTGTGTAAATGTCATACCACCCACACCTGCCTGACTCAGCACGCGCTTTAAACCATTAAATTTCTGCATACCTGTGATAATTTCAATCTTGCTCAATCCCATAATGATCACCATTTCCTTTTTAAGACAACCTGTACCAATATACGGACAGGTATATTGGTACAGGATTCTTGCTATTTTCAAATGTTTGTTACAGATTCATTGCCTTTTTGGTATCGGCAAGGGACTCATCCATACGGGTGAGTACATCCTCCATATCCTGCTGAGAGATAACAGCGGTTGGCTCGAAACGGATCGTTTTTGCATTTACCAGTGTACCGGCAGTCATAACACGTCTTGCGAAAAGTCCCTTTGCACACTCATATCCAATGTCGGAAGTGTGGAACTCAACAGCCAGCATCAGACCGGTACCACGTACCTCAGAGATGACCTCCGGATATTTTGCAGCAAGCTTCTCAAGACCGGCTTTTAAGAATTCACCCTTCTTCTTGCAGACACCGGGAATATCGTTTTCAAGCATATATTTGATCGTTGCAAGTGCTGCGGAACAGCATACAGGGTTTCCGCCGAATGTAGGAGAACCGAGAAGCCATGGGTTGTCGATCAGCTCCTGTGTCCACATCTTTGGTTTGCAGATAATACCGGTGATCGGCATGATGCCGCCGCCGAAGGCTTTACCAAAGGTCATGATATCAGGAGTGACGTCCTCTGCCTCGCAGCGCCACATTGTACCGGTACGTCCCATACCGGTCTGGATCTCATCGAAGATCAGAGCAACACCGGTCTCGTCACAGATCTTACGAACCTCGGTAAGGTATCCCTCCGGAGGAATGATAACACCGGCCTCACCCTGAATTGGCTCAAGGATAACACCGGCAACCTTCTCACCGACTGCCTGAAGGTTTTCGATGGCTTTGCGGATATCCTCAGCAACACCATACTGTACATGCTGTACCTGCTGAACCATTGGAATATATGGAGTACGATATGTACTCTTACCACCCATGGAGATGGCACCCATTGACTTACCATGGAAAGCACCCACTGTGGAAATGTACCATCTGCCGCCGGTTGCGATACGTGCAAGCTTTAAAGACATCTCAACGGCCTCTGCGCCACCGTTTGTGAAGAAGCAGTACTGCAGATCACCCGGCGTGATGTCAGCAACAGCCTTTGCAAGATAGCCACGAAGCGGATCAAGAAGCTCCTGGGAATGAAGTGCCTGATGATCAAGCTGTGCCTTTACGACATCGAGGATCTCCGGGTTTCTGTGACCACATGTGTAAATACCGAAACCACCAAGACAGTCGATGAATTTCTCGCCGTTTAAGCCGTAGCAGTAAGCACCTTCCTCCTGCCACTCAAGTACGGCACCGTTCTCGGAATCGGATGAAACGGATTTTCTGTATTTGAGCCATCCCGGACTTACATAGTTGTCAAAATAGTGAAGTGTGTCATCCACCATTTTCTTTTTATCGTCAGCGGAGATCTGATCGCTGTCTGTGCGGATCAGAGAAATGATTTTGTCGAGATCTTTAATTACCTGTTCTTTCTGTGCCATAATAAATTCCTCCTTTTTGGAAAAAATAAAGACGTATCCGCTGAAATCAGTTCGCTGTAAAAACGAATGAATTTCAGCAAATACGCCTTTGTATTTCAGATGCTATTTAATTGTTGCATTTATCATAGCACCGGGTATACTTGTTTGCAATGACATTTTGCAAGCAATTTCTGCCAGTAAAAAGGTATAACTACTTGTTAACTGGTAGAAAATATGGTACTCTGTTTCCAGTACCGGAAGAACGAAAATCATGAGAAGCAGAGAACATACTCTGATAGGAGTAATTCTTTAGGGTATAGGGGATGCTCGTAAGATAGAGTGAATACACCGAGAATTGCGAAGCAATTCTTGGTGGGCAAAACGCCGGTTTTGCCCTTTTTATAGGAATGGAAAGGCGTGAGAATACGATGGAGAAAAATCAGTTTTTGATCTATAATGATCTGATCGACCACTTGTACAACTGCACCGGTATGGAAGAATTGAAAAAGGATTTCATGGTGCCGGTGCGTATGCTGATTCCGTATACGTACTGCAGCATTCTGCTGGCGGCGGAGGGGATAGATTCCTCGTCACTGGCACAGACAGAGAACCTTTATCAGCCGGAGCCGGTCTGTGTGCCGGACACATTTGTGGAAGCGGAGAAACGGTACATTCAGAGGGCGGCACAGGATCCGGTGCTGTGGTTGATCCATGGCAATGAATCCACGCTGATCTGCGAGAGTGAGATCTTAAGTGAGAAGGAACGGTTGGAGGGAGAGCTTCACAGGTATTGTTATGAAAGCTATGATATTTATGACACGATGCAGTACAGTATCGTGGCGAAGCATCATCTGCTGGGGGTTTTATCTTTATTTCGGACGAGGATCGATGGCTGTTTTCAGTCGGACGATATGTTTTTTCTTCGTTCCATCGGGGTACATCTGAATAAGGTATTTCCCAAAATATTGGCGGCAGACCGGGAGCAGAGTACCACTTTACGGACAGTAGAGGATATCCGGCAAATGCACGGTCTGACGGTGAGAGAGACACAGATCCTGGAGAAGATCCTGCAGTTTTATTCGAATGAAGAGATTGCAGAAGAGTGTGGGATCAGCAGCCTGACCGTGCAGAAGCATATACAGAATCTTCTGCGTAAGCTGGGGGTTGGATCAAGACTGGAACTGTTCCGGCAGTATTGTATATAGAATTTGAAACAGATGGAGACAGCGTTGCAGCTTCGCAGCGGTTTGTTCAGAAAAGAGGGATTATATGTGTACAGCAGCAACTTATCAGACGAAGGATTTTTATATTGGCAGAACATTGGATTATGAATTTTCTTATGGGGATCAGATTACGATCACCCCGCGGAATTATCCGTTTCGTTTTCGTTATATGGGGCAGATGCAAAGCCATTATGCTCTGATCGGAATGGCACATGTGGTGGCGGATTATCCGTTATATTATGATGCTGTCAATGAGAAAGGTGTCGGAATGGCAGGTCTTAATTTTGTGGGGAATGCTGTTTATGAGTCCGAAAAAACGGACAGGGAAAATGTCGCTCAGTTTGAATTTATTCCGTGGGTGTTATCGCAGTGTGCTTCGATGAAGGAGGTTAGGACGCTTCTGGAACGGATCAATCTGACCGGGACATCGTTTAGTCCACAGCTTCCGACAGCGGGACTTCATTGGATCATTGCAGATAAGGACGACTGCATTACTGTGGAGAGCATGGCAGACGGACTTCATATTTATGACAATCCGGTAGGGATTCTGACGAATAATCCTCCGTTTGATATGCAGATGTTTCAGCTCAATAATTATATGTCACTTTCTGCCAAACAGCCGGAGAACAGCTTTGCACCGGAGCTTGGTCTTTCTACGTACAGCCGCGGAATGGGAGCGATGGGGCTGCCGGGAGATCTGTCCTCTGCCTCCCGTTTTGTGCGTGCGGCATTTGTGAAGCAGCATTCTGTTTCCGGGGAGAGTGAGGCGGAGAGTGTCAGTCAGTTTTTCCATATTCTTGGTGCGATGGACCAGCCGAGAGGCTGCTGTGATGTGGGCGAGGGCAAGTATGAGATTACGATCTATACGTCCTGCTGTAACGCCTCAAAAGGCATCTATTATTATACGACCTATGAGAATCATCAGATCACGGCGGTGGATATGCACCGCGTGGATCTTGACGGAGAGCAGCTTGTAACGTACGAGGTTGTGACCGGAGAGCGGATCAACCGGGCAAACTAAATGAGAAGATTCTATATCGTAAAATAAACAAAGTGTCCTGTTTTTAGGACACTTTGTTTTGTTAATTGTAATGTTTATTTATGAATATTACATTGACTGCTGCGAAGCTTTGGCGTCAACACATAAGGAGTATCCTTTGTGGTTCCCTGTTCTTCTTTGATCAGGTAAACACGTTCTTCCACCTGCGATTTTGGACACTTCTCGGTGGCAAGTTTTCCACTCTTTTTGCAGACGCGGTATTTGACATGGCAGTCACAGTTTTCGGTCGGTTGTGTGCCGCTGACAAAATATTCGCGGCGGATGGTATCACCACTGAGTGCCTGATTGCACAGATCCTCAACTGCAAGCTTTCCGCATTTGGTACAGATGTTGCAGGCAACGATATCGTCTGGAATTTTAAAGCTTCCTTTTTCGATTTTTTTGGTGGAGTGAACCTGTTTCATGATCTGTTTCCAGAGCGTTTCGCAGGAAATATCGGAGGTTATCATTCCGGAATCATCATAGCCACACCAGATTCCGGCGGTGTAGTAAGGGGTATAACCCGTAAACCACTGGTCTTTGTTGCCTTTTGTGGAGGCACCATAGCCGGCAGCCGGAAGTTTTTCGATACCGAGATCTGCCGCTTTTCCGGCACCTGTTTCGATATATTCGCGCAGCACATTTGTTATCAGCCATGCAGAAGCAGTTTCCAGAAGCTGGGAAGATTTCTGTTCATTTTTAAATAAAATATTGCCGGTTTTGTCGACAAGCTTTGTATAGAAGATTGGCTTGACACTTTTGCCCTCATTGGCAAGGACCCCATAAGCCGCGGTCAGATCCAGATTACTGACGCCGTTTACAAGATTGCCGGATGCCAGGGAAAGCGATACATCGCTGATCACGTTGCCATCCATATCCTCCTGCTTCTCGACCAGAGTAGAGAAACCGAGCTTTTTCAGATAATCATATCCGGTCTGGATACCAAAGCTTTCCATGGCCTGGACGGCAGGAGATTCTAAGTGCTTCAGTATACTGTCTCTCGTGGTGACAAGTCCCTGATATTCGTTCTGATCCCGGGTGTTTTGCTGATGTCCGTTTTCGGAATAGCTGTAGAGACAATCATCCTGTACTGTTCCAAGTGTCATTCCTGCAGTGTCAATTGCAGGAAGCCATACGGAAAGAGGGGTCAGCATGCTGCCGGGTTGTCTGGTATAATCAACGGCACGGTTTCCGCCAGTCTGGGGAACCTCGCCCTGCCTTCCACCGATCAGAGCCTTTACCTTTCCGGTGGACTGATCCATAAAAACAAGAGATAGCTGCAGCTTTTTGCGATCACCGGTGCGTTGTCTCTGCACCTCGACCTCCTTTTCGCAAATACTTTGTATCTCACTGTCAAGACAGGTATAGATCTTAAGACCGCCCTGATATACTGCATGATATGCCTGTGTGGCGCTGTATCCGGCGCGCTCCTTCAGATCGGAGATTACCTGTGAGATAACAGCAGAAACATAGTAATTCTTCGCCTCTGTGGTGCCGTTTTTCTTCTGGTTGGCAGTCTGGAGGGAGATATAGATATTGTCACCAAGAGCATCCTCGTATTCGTCTTCGGAGATGGTCTCCATATTCAACATGACATTGAGGATTTCTGTTCGTTTGTTACTGTTGGACTTCTGTTGCTCTACCGGGTCGTAAACGGCGGGATCCTGCGCCAAAGCTGCAAGCACGGCTGACTCGGATATGGTCAGATCCTGTGCCTTCTTATCAAAATAATATTCGGCAGCCGCACCGATCCCAATCCGGTTTCCGCCAAAATAGAGTGTGTTCAGATAATATTCCAGAATCTTATCCTTGCCAACCTCGGATTCAAACTGGACAGCCAGATACTGTTCCTGAATCTTTTGGACGACCCGTTCCATAGAGGAGCTGTTGTTGTCGCTGACAAAGATCTGATTACGGATCAGTTTCTGGGTTAAGGTTCGTCTGCTTCCGGCGTACTGTGCCGATGCGGAATCCGGATAAAAGGCGTAGAAAAAGTTGCGGATATCTACGCCGTGATGCTTGTAATATTCCGTGTCATCTGCGGCGATAAATGCGTTGCGTGCCGCCATGGAAATCTTATTCAGTGCGACATAATTCTGCCGGATCCCGGAGCCGTCCAGCCGCTGCAGCTCATTGCCATCCTTATCATATAATATTGTCGTTTTGGAACTGGTCAGGATCTGCTTTTCATTCACGGTCGGAGCACTGCTTACGATTCCGCGGAAAGCTCCGATAAGGCAGACGCTTATCACAGCCAGAATGGCAAGCAAAAGGAAAAGCTGGAAGCACAGAGCGTCCAGACGCAGCCGGTTTAAAAATCTATGTTCTGTCGAGAACAGCTTCTGTTCCCGCTCTAAAATTTCATTTTCGCCAAACTTCATGGAAACCTCCATTTTGATCATTATAGTGATGCAGGGGGCAAAATCTCATTGACGCCAACATCATTATAATGTACAGCATAACACTATTTAATTGGCTTGACAAGGCGCATCAATAGTGGTATGCTGTCGCTTAGATAGAGGTCGCACTCTTCATCAGTACGTGATCTGATGTCCCAGGAGGCAGAGGAGGATTATGGAAAGGGAACAGTGCCGAAAGGATATTCTGCCTGACAGGATACTCCTTGGGCATGGCGTGAATAACGACATGACTGTCATCATTGGATGGAGCGCTATCAAGTATATACCAGTGTATATTCTGAGACGGCGTATCCCCGTCTTTTTTTTATGATAACATAACTATCCATTTTACATTTATTATATTATAAGGAGGTAATAATTATTATGGCATTATTTAAGGGAGCCGGTGTGGCACTGATCACACCTATGAAGGAAAATCACGAGATAAATTTCGATAAACTGGACGAACTTCTCGAGGAGCAGATCGCAGGACGGACAGATGCGATCATTATCTGCGGCACGACAGGAGAGTCTGCTACCATGACAGAGGAAGAGCATATGGATACGATCCGCTTTGCAATCGACCGCGTTAAGGGACGTATCCCTGTGATCGCAGGTACCGGTTCAAACTGCACCGCAACGGCAGTACAGCTCAGCAAGGAAGCTGAGGAGGCAGGAGCTGACGGTGTTCTTCTGGTAACACCTTATTATAATAAGGCAACCCAGAATGGTCTGATCGCTCATTACACCACGATTGCAAATGAGATCAAGATCCCTGCAATTCTTTATAATGTACCAAGCCGTACCGGATGTGCGATGGCACCGGCTACGATCGCCTCTCTGGTTAAGAATGTTGACAATATTGTCGGCGTAAAGGAAGCTCAGGAGATCTCAGCAACGTTGCAAAGATCATGAACCTTTGTGATGGCAACATCGAGCTTTACTCCGGTAACGATGATCAGGTCGTTCCGATCCTTTCTCTTGGCGGTCTCGGTGTTATCTCTGTTGTATCCAATGTTGCACCGCAGTTTATGCACGACATGGTAACAAGCTATCTTGAGGGCGATGTGAAGAGAGCAGCCAAGATGCAGATTGACAGTATTCCGCTTTGCAATGCACTGTTCTGTGAGGTTAATCCAATCCCTGTAAAGGCAGCTCTTAATATGATGGGGAAAGAAGTCGGAACACTCCGCGCACCACTGACTGAGATGGAGCCACAGAATCAGGAGATTCTGCGCAAGGCAATGGCTGATATGAACTTATTATAATAGAGATGTTTGCGGAAATTGCAAGGTGATGGAGTGATCCGGGGCATCCGCATGATACACACTTTGACAAGTTGATTTTAGAAGGGCAGCGTTCCTGATACGGAGCGTTGCCCTGCTTTGTAGAGAAACTCAAACTGCGTACATGGAAATATATCATTGTGCGCCATAATATTTCTTAGGACAAACAGCTTTAAATATGATTTTTGCGTTGAAGATATTTTAAAACTCTTGGAGACGATATCTGAAAATTGCCTTGTCGCTCTACGGTTTTCGAAAAATCTAACGAATTGATGAAAGGAAACGATTATGATTAAAACAACATTACATATTGATCCTGCCAAAACTTTAAGTCATATTGCTCCGGAGATATATGGGCAGTTTTCGGAGCATCTTGGCCGCTGCATTTATGACGGTGTTTATGTGGGGGAGGATTCCGAGATTCCTAACAAGAATGGAATGCGCAAGGATGTTGTGGATGCGCTTCGCGCATTGAAACTCCCGGTACTTCGCTGGCCGGGCGGCTGCTTTGCGGATGAATATCACTGGAGAGACGGTATCGGACCGAAAGAGAAACGCCGCCGTATGGTCAACACCAACTGGGGAGGCACGGTTGAGGATAACAGCTTTGGGACACATGAATTTATGGAGCTGTGCGACCAGCTTGGCTGTGAACCGTACATTGCTGTGAATCTGGGGAGTGGAACGGTTCAGGAGGCAGCAGAGTGGATCGAATATATGACGGCGGACGGTGATTCCACGATTGTGAAGCAGCGTCAGGCAAATGGGCGCAAGGGGCCGTGGCATCTCAAATATGTCGGGATCGGCAATGAGAACTGGGGCTGCGGTGGCAGCATGAGTCCGGATTTTTATGCCAATGAATACAAGAGATATCAGTGCTTCTGCAAGAATTACGGGGACAATAAGCTGTATAAGGTTGCCTGTGGACCGAATGCTGAGGACTATAACTGGACGAAGGAGCTTATGAGCCGTATCGACCACTGGCATGCCAATGCGATCAGTCTTCACTATTACACACTGCCGGGTGATTGGGAGCACAAGGGCAGTGCGACGGATTTCGATGAGCAGGAATATTACACAACAATCTCCAAGGCGATGTATATTGAGAATATTATTGAGAAGCATCTTGAGATCATGGACGAGCATGATCCGGAGCATAATATTGATCTTTTCGTGGATGAGTGGGGAACCTGGTATGATGTTGAGCCGGGAACCAATCCGGGCTTTCTGTATCAGCAGAACACCATGCGGGATGCGATCGTTGCGGCACTGAGTCTGAATATTTTCAATAAGCACAGCGACCGTATCGCTATGGCAAATATCGCGCAGGTTGTAAATGTCCTTCAGGCAATGCTTCTGACCGAAGGAAGCAAGATATTAAAAACTCCGACCTACGATGTGTTCCGGATGTATGTGCCGCACCAGGGGGCAGAGCTGGTGGAAAGCCACACAGATGAGACTACATGCGTAGAAAACGGGCGCACAGTGAAAGGACCGGCAGTTCATTATAATGATATTACGATCCCGGCATTGTCCGAATCGGTTTCCGTGACGGAGCAGAACGGACAGAAGCTGCTGACCATCACACTTGCCAATACCTCTCTGTGCGATACGCTTTCGGTGGAATTAGAGTTGCCAATGCAGTATTCCTTTGCCGGGGAGGCATCCATTGCCATGCTTGATGGAGAGGTGCATGCCTATAATACATTTGAGGATCCGGATCATGTCCGTGCCTATGAGACGGAGGAGGAATGGAACGGCAATATCCAGACATTAACTCTGCCGGTCAACAGTGTGTGCCGGGTCAATTGTTATGTCTGCTAAGCCGTTTTGTGTGCGCTGTCTGATCCGCGAAATGACGGATCGGGACGCTCTGGCGCAGATCCGGAAGTATCAGTCACAGGTGCCCGATCATGAAAAAGCAGACGATGAACTCTACGAGGAGAGACTCACCGTCTGCAAAGAATGTAAATATCTTCATTTGGGAACCTGCTTAAAATGCGGCGGCTATGCGGAGGCGCGGGCGTATCGCACCGCTCAGCACTGTCCGCTCGGTGAGCAGATGTGGTAAATGTTTATGACCAAACCTTCCATGTTTATTACGGAAATTTGCTCATAATATTTCTTATGTCCAATTAACCACATGGCATTTTGCCAGCCAAAGAACTGAAAAATCCGTGAGCTGTGACGAAAAAATTGTCTTGTCACTTACGGATTTCGAAAAGTCGATATGCTTTGCTGCTTTGATTTTTGATAAACGCATCCTGCCGTACTCGCCCCGAGGTGGGATTCAGATGTTTCGAAAGGCACTTGTACCCGCCGGTACTTACGCCCAAGTTTTAAATATATATTCTTAATTAATTTAGCACTTGGGGCGTTATGTACCGTTGCGTGGTGCAGTGGTAGCGGGAGCGTGCCGTCCGAAATAGCTGAGCCCACCTACGGGGCTCAGTCGTGCGGATGCGTATTTATCAAA
>NZ_QUET01000048.1 GCF_003478445.1 Roseburia sp. AM59-24XD | reverse complement strand
GTTTTGATCTTGAAAATCTTTTTTAAGATGTGATTCACATCTTTTATTAGAATTTTCAGGGTTGTTTTACTGTTCAATTATCAAGCTTCTCTCAAGCGTTCCCGCTTGTCTGTTGTTCGCTTGTCTTGCGCGACAACGATATATATATTAGCACGCTTTCTCGATGTTGTCAACACTTTTTTTAAGTTTTTTTTATTTTCTGCAAGCTCTCGTCTTCCAACCGTCTTTGCAGAAAAGATTTCCTTTCGAAAATCAAAACTCGTCAGTGTCACCAACGAACTTGCGGTGCACAACACAGTATGAATCAACTTACTGTGTAACGGAGAAGGAGGGATTTGAACCCTCGCGCCGCTATTAACGACCTACTCCCTTTCCAGGGGAGCCCCTTCAGCCTCTTGGGTACTTCTCCAAGCTGATCTAACACATAATATTGTATTAGTTCTTTTATTCTCCCGGCTGCATTTGCCAGAAAAAAATTGCACGGTGTCGATATGACTCCGGGCAATAATAACGGAGAGGGTGGGATTCGAACCCACGCGCCCTTGCGGACAAACGGTTTTCAAGACCGCCTCGTTATGACCACTTCGATACCTCTCCACATATTCATTTGTGACGTCCGTCTTCCCGAACGCTGCTTGACAAGTATAACACCCGACACGATCTCCGTCAAGTCTTTTTTTTATTTTTTGCAAAAAATTTAAAATCGAAAAGAGGACCACATTAATATGATCCTCTTGCTGTCAAAGAAGCCCAAAATGCCGGTTCCTGAATTTTGAGTCCTAGCATGTGCTAGGTGGGTAACCGCACATGTACTTCTGCCGTCCCAGGTAATAGGGCATGACATCCATACATAGATATAGGAATCCCTGTTCAAAAGTGTAGGTTCAAAATGTCAGGAGTGTCGCACACCCCAGGTGATTTCTTTTATAGATAGTATACTCAATTTGATTTCAAAATACAACACTTTCTGCAAAGTATTTTTTCCATTTTTTTGAAACTGCCTCTAGCACAGCTTGTGCAGTACCTCTGCCAGCCGTATCAGTTCTTCCTCCGTTGTATATCTTCCCACGCTGACCCGAACCGTTCCTGTATCTCCGGTTCCGTAAATGTCATGTACATATGGTGCACAATGATATCCGCTGCGCACGCTATATCGTATTCCGCACTTAGGATGTCTGCCGTTTCCTCCGGTGTGTATCTTCTGAGACGAAATGACAGGATCCCCGTAAACTGCTCCTGAATACGGTGCGCCGGATAAAAACAGATTCCTCTCTGTCCGTGAAGCTCCTTCTGCAGCAATGCGATCTGATGCTGCTCTCTCTGCAATGTTTCCCGTGGATCAGGCAGAACCTCCAGTGCTTTTTTCAGTGCTCCGATCGCCGGTGCGTTACTGCTTCCGGCTTCATAACGTGCGCTTCCGGTCAATGGCATCTGCAGATTCCGGGAATCCACGCCGTTGCCTCCATACAGAACCGGCTCCGGCATTTTGCCGCCGCATACAATAAATCCTCCCGTACCAAACGGTCCGCCAATCCCCTTATGCCCTGCAAAAATTATAAAATCCGGTGCATCCTTTGTCAGCTCAACCGGAACGATACCAAGTGCCTGTGCCATATCTGAAATAACAACGGCACCCGCGGCATGTGCATATTGTGTTATCTGTTTCACCGGCAGGATATATCCGGTCACATTGCTGACCATCACCGCACATACAGCTTTGGGTGCATACGTCCGGAAAAGCTGTCTCGTCTGCTCCAGATCAATGTAACCATCCCCATCTACCGGAAGCAGCCTGATCTGAAGCTTATACCGCAGACGCAAAGTTTCCATCACACGGGCGATTGCATTGTGCTCATACGGCGATAAATACACAATATCCCCCTGCTCCCAGGATAGCCCTTGCAGCACTATATTACACGCCTGAGTTGCCGACGCGGTAAAATAGACATCTGAAGGATCATACCAGCCGGTCTGCGATGCTATTTGCGCCCTCGTCTCATCAATCAGCTTCTGTGCCTGCCGGCTTGCCGGATATGTTCCTCGTCCTGCATTGACGGACATTGTCCGAAACAGGCGATCCATTTCCTGATAAACACACTCTTCTTTTATATATGAGGTTGCTGCATAATCAAGATAGATCATTCTCTATCACCTCCTGCAGCACCCGGATCAAAACCGCTGCTTTCTCTTCCTGTTCCAGTGCATTTCTGGTCTCCCCGATCAGATAATGTATCTGCCGCTTCAGAAGCTGTGCCGTCTGCCCGTGCGATTCATGATATATTCTGCAGCTGATATCCTTCGCAGCTTTTTCGCAAATAACAATTTCCAGAGTCGGAGTCCCCGAATACTTTCCGCCAAGTTTCTCATTCATATAGTTTTGGAGCTTTCCGGCATAAATTTCAGCACTGTCCGGCTGAAAATACTCCATTGTAACCCCCATAAGCTGTTTTGCAAGCCTCTCGGTTTCTTCTACCGATGCCTCTCCACATATCTTCCCGGTGATTTCACAAAGTTCTTTCTGCAGTTTCGGATAGCAGGCTTCCAAAAGACTCTTCTGCGCCTGCAGTGCCTGAATGCATTCCTTTGCATTCTGTGCCAGCAGACAGTCCGGGATGTCCCGATAAAGGAAGGAAAAGAAACGATCTCTCTTCCGGCGGCATGCTCTGACAAATGCTTCCGTCTGCTTCCCGCATGCTCCGGTGCTCCCCATCGACCAGGTATACAGCGGAAGCTTTTGATACCAGTCCGCGATCCGGTCTGCCACTAACTTCGTCCTCTCAAACCTGCCGGTTTTGTCCAGTTCTTCCCGGTCAATGTCAAAAAGACCGGCAAGTTCCTCCTGATATTCCTGTGGATGCAGAAATACATTTTCTATATATAACTCATAATTTGCCGGTTCCTTATCTGCATTATCCAGCGTCTTTCCACAGATCACCTGCTCTACCGCTGCGACGCGGAGCACGCCATCCAGCTTCTGTTCCATCAGCGCCACTGCAAGAAGAACAGGAATAATACCTCCCGGCAGACCATACGGAGGTGCTTGCAGTGTATTGTACAATGTCTGCAGATTTTGCGGACTCTTCCGTGCATCGTCTATAAACCGGTGAAACTGCAGCAGGATCCGATTCATGACAGGCTCTGCCTGTTTGTCTCCGTTCGCCCCGGTCATCTCTGCCACACAGCGGCAAAGACGCTCTTCCTCCATATAAGAGGTTCTCCTCTTATATCCTGTCGTCCGCCCGAAAATTGCATCAATAACTCTCATTCTCACCCGGCGCTGTGTCAGTGTCAAAGCATCTGCCATCAACGTTTCCATTCGAAGTAACGGTGTTTCCGGATAATATTGTTTGCTTTGCTCCCACATTATTTGCAGAAGACGGCTTATACTTTCGCAGGATACCGCACCCTTTCCGGCACGCACTGCCTTCCACCGTCCGTCCACCTTGCCGACAATGATCGCCGGATACGTACTTATCCGATCAATGACATTCTGAATTTCATCCGATGCTGTTATTTCTCCGCGAATCAGACAGATGACAGACTGTTTCCGCATACAGGACTGTTCCAGAACCGTCTCACATTCCTCCGGCGCACATTCCCTGCAGCGATATATCCGGCGCATTCCTTTCTCAATATAATACCGGCACGAAAACAGCATCATCCCATCCTGAAGAAGTTCAACCGATGTCCGGTCTGCCATTTTGTAGCAGGCTGCCATCTGTTCTTCCGGCAGAGACAGGTTCTGTTCCAATTTCCACTGCATTTTCCGGCCAGACGCACCTTGAATAATCTGTACGATTGCCTCATCCGCTCCGCCTGTCATCTGTGCCGTCCGGTTAAGAAGCCAGGCAGACTCGAACCGTTCCAGATACGGATCACAGTGAAGAACCAGTTCTCCAAGCGGTGTCAGGAATGATTGCTTTCCCGTCTGTGCCAGTCCCAGTTCTGTAAGCCTTGTTCCGATATTGCGCACAGTAACCGGTGCATGTCCGAGAATATCCGCCCCTATGCGTCCGTTTTTATCAAACAGCTCCGGTCGCCCCTGTAATTCGTGCATTGCTTTTATAAGCCATTCCATCTTTATATTATCTGTTTTCCTGTTCATGTTTGCTCCTCTGCTGCCGCGGAATTGAAAGGATTTTCCGGATATAACAGCCTCCACTAAAATAATTAATACATTTTCTGCATCGAAAACACTTTTCATCATTGATCCGGTAACCTTCTGTATCACAATGCAGTGCACCATGCGGACAAATTTCTTCACAGGCATGACAGCCGATGCACATCTGATATTTGGTGATCTGTGCTTCCACATATCTCCTCGCCTTGTCCCTGCTTTTCGTTCCCATTCTGTCTAAGGCTTCAACAACAATCTTGACCGCCATGTCACCCTCTCTTGCCTGCAGACGAAGAACCGGCATTTTATCCCGGTCAAGTACATAAACCTCACCGAGATGTCTGCTGCCGAGTTCTCTGTGGATCCACCCAAACGGCTTCCACAGTTCAAAAAACGAAGCGGTCACCGGACGTGTCAATTCATAACGATACGCATCCGCTTCATTGACACAGGGCGTATACGAAACGACCGACTGTTTTGCATGCGCAAGACCGTATCCTCCCAGTCTCGCTTTCCATTGTCCGGTGCGGACATACTCTTCCGGATCCTTTTTATTTGTTTTGACCGCAAAATCAAGAAGCAGCCGCTTAAAGCTGCGATGCTGCTGCGGCATATAAATCTGTGCCAATATTTCTGACCATGTACTGTTATTGGGACAGCACCAGCATCCCACTCTGGCATATCCCAGACGATACGCCTGATTAAAGTCAATCCCTGTTGTGGCAATATACAGCCATACATCAAAGTCCTGCCAGTCGATGATCGGCGATGCTGTGATCTGTCTGCCAATCTTGTTTTTATGAGATGTTCTGTCATATTTCCGACGCCCATAAGACTCTGCCCGCCGGATCCCCTGAAAGGACAGGATCGCTCCTTCCGGGAAACACATTTCCAGCCGCCGGTTTAATGCGCTTGTTTTGAATACCGTACAGCACCAGCGCATGACTCTGCTCGGTGGCCCCAGTATTTCACAAAGTGCTTCAAACTGCTCGCCCCTGCTTTTTGCATCAATAAAATAGATATCCGGATGACTTCGTCTGTAACGCCGGATGTATTCCAGTGTCTGCGGAAGTTCTAAGGTAGTATCCGCAAATCCGTGCATCAATTCCATTCCCAGCGCACGGCGCACCAATTCTGCTACAACTGTAGAATCTTTTCCGCCACTGAACGAAACATAGCATTTAGAAATACCATACCGCTCCACGCTGGTTCGGATATAATCCACGGCTTCTGTTTCAAGCTCGCAAAACCGCCTGCAATTAGCTCGCACAAACCGTTCCCGCATCCGGTCAAACTCCCGCGTGTCAATATTTCGGAATGCCTCCGGTATCTTCTGTGCTGCCCGACGGATCTGTTCCTCTGACAGCTTCGTGATCTCTAACGGCAGCCTCAGTCCATCCGCATAATAAATGCCTCCCCCGTTCCACACACTGCTGTGGTCATATGTACCGGGCTCTGCCTCCATCAAAAGCTCCAGAAGCCGTTTTTCCTCAGGGAATACTATACGACAGTCACGTACAAACTCCTCCGCAGGCGCATGGCACAGCGGACAGTTCTTTTCATACAACGGTATCCGGCAGTGTGTACACCAGTAAAGCCGCGATTCCACTTCAACGTGATCCCGGCTTTTGCATATCGGACAGACTGCCTCCTCAATCAGCAGATACGATGCAGCTGCTTCCCGCCCATCTGTCCTCTCCTGTTTTCCCTGTCCATGCCTTCCGTAACACCGGTATGTCAGCATCCCTTTCTCCATTCTTCCGATGATCTGTCATAAAAATCATACGGATCCACCTTCAGGTAACTGCAGATCGCCAAAAACTCCGACGCATTCAGTCCTCTTTGCACCTTTCCGGAAAGAATCTCTCCTGCAACGCCCGTCTTTCCGGCAATTTCCTCTGCCGAAAGATGATGCTTTTGTATATAGTCAACCACTCGATGCGTTATTTCCATGCCTTTCTCTCCTCTCCATTCACAGGGATATTTCATTTTTTCCATTATATCCTCGTTTAAATAGAATTTCAACGCATAGTATTCCCTTTTAAAGAGAATTTTATGTATTACGCACATTTTGAGTGCAGGATTTCTTGACAATGTCATTTTTCGTTTGATAGTATAAATGTAAATAGGGTAAATACTCAGATGGATCGGAGATTCTTATGAAAAATCCAAAAATTGCTGAAAAATTAAAAGAATATCGTAAAATAAATCATTTATCTGTCGATGAAGTCGCAGCTTACCTGCGTGAAAAGAATATTGATGTTGCCACAAAGACAATTTACGGCTGGGAGAACGGACAGACACAACCCAGTGCTGATAATCTGATGCATCTGTGCCGCTTTTATAATATCCAGAATGTTCTGGCTGCTTTTGGGTATCTGCCTTCCGGCACAGAGCTTCCGTCTCTTTCCAATCAGGAATACAAGCTGATCGAGGCATACCGGAACCATCCCGACATGCAGCCCGCAATAGATAAGCTTCTTGATCTTAATACGGCAGAGACTCCAGAAAAGCCAGAGACTGAAACGTATGATGCAGATAATGTTCATAATAGTGTGTCATAAATTCTGAAAGTTCTTTTTCTATCTGTTCCGAAACACGAAATGTAAATAAACGCTCTAACGGTGTCGTCACTATAAACTGCAGCGCATAAACTGCGTCCGGACTAAGGCGGTATCCCTTTTCCCTCTGCTCTGACATAAACTTCGCAGCGCAGCTGTCACAAAGAAATCCACCTCTCGAAAAATAAACGCGAAGATTCCCCTGTGATGTTTTACATCCAAGACATTGAAACAATTCAAGTGCTTCACCCTCGATCTGCATCATACGCATCTCGTAGATTACCCGGACAAGCGGCAGTGAAATCTTTCCCCTGGTCATTGCGCTGCATGCCACATACAGAAGCAGAAGTTCATCCGGTGCCTCAACGTTTTCTCTTGTAAAATACCTTGCAAGCTCCGCAAAATAAGATGCATAGCAGAGAGTGTCAAAATCATCTGCTATTCCCGCAAAAAACTTCTTAATCTGCGCAGACTGCACGTTATAGGAGCTTCTGCCCTCGTACAGTCGATAAGTACCAAAAGTAAAAGGGATCGCACAGGCAGAGACTGCGCTGTTGACTCTTCTTGCTCCTGTGACAAAGGCAGAGATTCTCCCGCGTTCTTTTGTCAGCAGCTCTATTCGTTTGTCATATTCCTTTACCGGAGATGCCGTCAGCACCATTCCGGTCACTTCTATCAGCTCCGCCGCCATACCGTGCCTCTACCCTGTTTTCTGTCATCGTCCCGTCAGGACTATGTTCCCTTGTGTTATCATTCTGTCTTGCTCTGCAGTAATTCAGATAATCTTCTATACGTCCGCTTTCCATAAAACAATCCCATCGATTCGGTAATTCCATGATCCGTTCTCCTTTGCCCGTTACTTGACTGCAGGCATTCCTGCCGTCTATTCTTAGGATGGCAAAACGGTCTCCCGGATATACTGGAAGCTTATGGAATCTTCTATATGCCCTTATACACAGCGCGCTTCGGACCGCTTGTTTTTAGAAGCTTTTTGTATTTGGTACGGACGGAACGCGGCATCACAAACCGTATCCCGGATGCCGTGGAACGAAATGCATCATCACCCACTTCATTTAATTTCCTGCCCTGAAATGTAACCTTTCCAAGCTTTCTACAGCCCTGAAATGCCCCATACTGGATCCTTGTTACATATCTTCCGACCGTGACATTTTTAAGCTTTCTGCAACCCCGGAATGCTTCAAAATCGATCATTTTGACATCATAATATATGTCCTGCACACAGATCTTGGCAGGAATACGGATTGCAGTTTTGCTCTGAGCGGCTTTCGTACAGCCGATCAGATTTGCATGTGTTCCGGTATACTCGTAGATCAGTCCCTTTTTGGTAATCTTTTGCTGAACCGGTGCATTCATCACAGACATCGGCGGTTCCTGAGTCGGACTCACACTCGGACTCGGTGCTGCCGATGCAGATGCAGAAGCGGACGGACTTGCCGAAACAGAAGCGGACGCTGTGGAGGTTGGTCTTGGCGTTGTCGTCACCGCCGGTGTTACCGTAACCGCTGCTGCCGCTTTCTCCTCCGTTGCGCCTGACGGCATTGCTGCTGCCGCAAGAAACGCTGTCAGCACACCTGCTGCAAAAATATATTTTAGCTTTCTTTGAAACATCGTATTATTCCTCATTTCCCTCTGAGCGGTAGCCAAAATTCTTAATCAGAAAATCACTGTCCCGCCAGTCCTTTTTGACCTTTACCCAGAGCTTCAAATTCACTTTACAATCTAACAGTGCCTCGATATCCTTTCGGGCATCGGTACCGATCTTTTTGAGCATAGAACCCTGCTTGCCGATAATGATTCCCTTATGGGAATTGCGCTCACAGACGATCGTTGCATCAATATCGATCAAAGTTCCGCCCGGGCGCTCCTTCATCCGGTCGATTGCCACGGCAACACCGTGCGGAATCTCATCACTTAAGTTACGCAGAGCCTTCTCGCGGATAAGCTCTGACACGATCTGGCGCTCCGGCTGATCTGTGATCGTATCCTCATCATAATACTGCGGACCTGTCTCGAGATACCGGAACATGGATTCCAACAGCTCATCCGTATTCTCTCCCTTCAATGCCGATACCGGAATGATCTCCGCAAAATCAGCAATGTCCTTATAAGCATCGATAAAGGTTAAAATCTCTGCCTTTGCTACCGTGTCGATCTTATTGATCACAAGAAAGACCGGTGTCTTGACCTTGCGAAGCTGCTCTGCGATATGGCGCTCTCCCGCGCCGATAAAGGTCGTCGGCTCAACGAGCCAGAGGATCAGATCGACCTCCTTAAGCGTACGCTCCGCCACCGAAACCATATATTCTCCGAGCTTGTTTTTCGCCTTGTGAATGCCCGGTGTATCCAGAAAGATGATCTGTCCACGCTCATCTGTGTAGACAGTCTGGATCCTGTTACGGGTGGTCTGCGGCTTGTTGGAAGTGATCGCGATCTTCTGTCCGATTATCCGGTTCATCAGCGTTGACTTTCCTACGTTCGGACGGCCGATCAGTGTCACAAAGCCGGACCGAAACTCCTGTTTTTTTGCCATGGTACTCCTCCATTTTATATTTTATAAGGTTAGTAATTTATCAAATAAGTCTTTCTCTTCCCTGATGTGGTTCTCATTACCGATCACGCAGATGCTGCCGGTTGAAGCGATCGCCTCTGCCATATCTGCCACAGCACGGATATCCTCTCCGGAACATGCCAGAACCTGATCTCTTGCCTCCTGCAAAACCTCCTCCGGGATCTCAGAAAGATAAACTCCCATAGAGCGCTTGCCCTTTGCTGCCGGCGGCTTCGGGGTATCCAGTCCGCTGATCGTTCCGATAATGGTCTTGAGAAGCTCTCTCTCCTCGGCATCAAAGCTGCGGAGATAATCTGCCGCCTTCCGGTATGCCTCGAGTGTACTTCCAAGACCCGGATCACGGTAGGAAGTAAAGAAGCCCTCGCCGTTACGGATGAGCTGGCAGGATACGCCATAGGCACCTCCCTTGACACGAACCTCATTCCAGAGATAACCAAAATTGAGCAGATGGCGCGCCACATCCAGCACACCACGCTTAATGCCGCTCATGTCCTTACACTGACCTGCAATCGCAACATACTGTACCTCTGCCGGTGTCATAATACCTTCATTAACCGGTTTAAGCTCCATAACAAACGGTGTCATCACATCATTAAGACTGCCGCCCTCTGCCTCCTGTTCAAATGTATCCAGACGTTTCAGGAATGCCGGAAGCTCCTTCTCAATTTCCTTTAATCCATTCCGGTCTGCCGTACAGGATATCGTCAGTCCGGAGCGGGTAAATATCTTCTTCATCAAGGCCGCACAGCCCTTCTGCAGACGTTCCTTTTCTTTATCAAACTGATCGTCCAGCTGTGCCAGATATTCATAATAACCGTATCCGCCGTAGCGGTCACTGAGCCAGTCCACCTCAGAAAGATGGGACATCGCACGCACCATTGCAGCCTGATGACCTGCTGACATCATGCTCACCTTCTTACGTGAGCGTGCCTCGGCAACAACCTCACGCAGATGTTTCTCATCCGCAAAGCTTGTGGTAAACATGATCTGTGCCATCAGATCAAGAGCCTCGGAAAGCTTGCTGCGAAGCACCTTCGTGCTTATCTCAAAGCGTACACGGCAGGCATCCTCTCTGCCATAAAGACGATAGAAGTTCACGTCCGCACCGATGCCGCCGGTATGGAAATTGATCTCTGTATCCAGACTGCTGTAGCTGTAATCCTTTGTATCCATATAGCCAAGCAGCGTCTTAAGGAAGCTCATCTGCGGCATAAATTCCTTACAGTCATCTACGTCAAACAGCAGATCAAGATATACGATATCATTGGTATGAATGTCATGGTGCATCACCGGAACATTTTCAATCTTGCACTCCCTGTTGTAGATCGGCGCGATCTTCTTATCAATATCTTCTCTGGAAAGCATCGGGATCTTCTCCAATACCTCCTTCGGAGACGGCTCCTCCTGATATGCCTTTAATGCTTTGGTATCCTCGATCAGCTGTGCAATCTCTTCGTCAGATAAAGATGCCTTATAGGCTGCCAGACGATCCTTTTCCTTCTGCTCTGCCTCGGCAGAAAGTCCGTTTTTCGGCTTCATTTCCACAAGAACAGCATGCGGGTTGTCGATCAGATACTTCCGGATCAGTTCTTCATAATAGCCGGTTCCAAGCTTTTCACGTAGAAATTCATAAGCACTCCGGAAGCAAAGTGCATCATACGGCATCTTATCATCATACAGCCAGGTCTTCATCGTATTGAGACCATAGATCAGTCCCTTTGGGAACATTCCGTAATCGGCTTCTCTTTCCTTAAATTCCATTGCATTGATCGCCGCCTCCAGTGCTTTCTGATCAACGCCCTTCTCCACCTGCTCCTGCAGAGTGCTTTTGATAATATCATAAAATCGCTTGCGCTCACCCGCTTTGGCATTCTGGGTGGTCAGAGCAAAATAGCTCTGGCGCAGAATATCGCAGAAATCAACATCGATGTCCGTTCCGATCCCGGCATCCAAAAGTGCCTGCTTGAGCGGTGCGCCCGGCATCTCTGCCAGAACATACGCAAGCACCTCAAACGCCTTGCAGGTCTTGACATCAAGCGTAATATCCATAGCTGCCGCAAAGGCATAGTAAGTCTTTTCGTCACTGTCCTCATTTTCGGACACTGCATACTCGGTCTCAAGCGACTTCATCTGCGTAAACGGCTTCTGCAGAGGGATCGAAGAATCCAGCTCGATTGCAGGGAAGTCCTTCAGGTAATGCTGATCCATCCACTCGAGACGCTCCTCAATGTCCATGTTACCATAAAGATAAATATAGCTGTTGACCGGATGATAATAATGACGGTGAAAGTCAAGATACTCCTCATAAGTCAGATCCGGGATATTCGCCGGATCTCCGCCGGATTCATTGCCATAGGTATTGTCCGGAAAGAGCCCGTTCATCACAAAACGCTCCAGTTTTCCGTCCGCAGAGGAGAATGCTCCCTTCATCTCATTGAACACAACACCGTTATAGGTGACCGGTTCATCCGGAGCATTTAACTCGTAATGCCAGCCCTCCTGTTTAAAGATCTCCTCATGCTCGTAAATATTCGGATAGAATACTGCATCCATATAGACATGCATAAGATTCTGAAAATCCTTGTCATTGCAGCTTGCAACCGGATACAGGGTCTTGTCCGGATATGTGGTTGCATTGAGGTAGGTATTTAAGGAGCCCTTTACTAACTCCACAAACGGATCCTTCGCCGGAAACTCTCTCGAGCCGCACAGAACCGTATGTTCAATAATGTGCGGTACACCGGTCGCATCCTTTGGCGGGGTACGAAAGCCAATGGAAAATACCTTATTCTCATCCTCATTGCTTAAAAACAAAACTCTCGCTCCACTCTTTTTGTGACGCAGTGCCAGCGCTATGCTGTCGATCTCAGGAATGGATGCTGACTGTTCCAGTGTATATGTCTCCGGTATTTTTACCTCTTGTACGTTTTTGATCCTTGATGCCATAAAAACCTCCATCTATCATTTTGCAAAGTTTCTCTATTTATACTATACCCAAAATCTGTAAAAAAGTAAAACGAAAAAAAACGACCGGATACAACATATTTGTGTCCGGTCGTTTCTTTGGATGTGCGCCTAGCGGCGCACGTTTCTAACGGGTTAAAGTCCCGAATCCGCCCGGTAGTGGGAAGGATATAGCCGAAGGCAAGGGTGTCCATCGTGAGATGGAATCTGAAGG
>NZ_QUET01000047.1 GCF_003478445.1 Roseburia sp. AM59-24XD | reverse complement strand
CCTTCGTTGGCGCTGTGGTCGGCGTTTTCGTTGGTGCCTTTGTCGGTACTGCGGTCGGCATCTTCGTTGGCACTGCCGTTGGTGCCGCCGTCGGTGTATTCGTTGGTTCTGCCGTCGGTGCCTTTGTCGGTTCCGTGGTTGGCTTCTTCGTTGGCACTGCCGTCGGTGCCTGCGTTGGTACCGGTGTAGCTACCTGAACCCAGTTTGCCATATAATATGGATAGCCAATACTTCCCTTCTCGATCGTCACGGTCATCTGCGGCTCTGATAAGTTACTGCCGGTCCATCCGATAAACTGATATCCTGCGCGTTCCGGAATCGGAAGTGTAAAGTCCTCCGTTTCAACCGTGAACTTATCCGGTCCCTTGTGTACGCCCCACTCTCCGCCGTTTAAGTTGTAACTGATCGAATATACATCTGCTGTCCATACCGCCTTATAATACTTATCACCGGTAGTCTCACTACCCTTCACAGCAATCACATCCTGCGGAGTGTCACCGTTATCTCCGATCCAGCCCTTAAAGGTATAACCGGCTCTGGTTGGTTTCTGATAAATATAAGCTTCCTTCTCGATCGAATAACTCTCCGGTGCCGACCAGTTTGCATCAAACGTGCCACCGCCCAGATCATAATGGATCGTGTATTCAACAGGCTTCCATGTTGCCTTAAAAGTCACATCACCCGCCGGCATTTTCGTTATATCCGCCCATGGAGTTCCATCGGAATCAACCCAGCCTTCACAGGTGTAGCCCTCTCTTGTCACGTCCGGAAGATCAATACTCTGTCCATATGGAACGCTCTCCTGAAGATAAGATGCCCCGTCCTTGGTGGCACCGTTTAAATCCCACTTTAACTGGTAAGATGCTCTCTTATAATAAAACCTCGCAACTGTTTTACCGTCCGCTTTTACGGACACTTTCTCGTTTCGTTCGGTGTCCGGCACAAAGCCGGGTTGGGGACTGTCAGACGCCGTTACTGTCGTCTCTGCCTGAGCCATCCCGATTCCCTCCTGTACTCTGGTTGGCTCATCTTCGTAATTGCCGTCAAAATCTGCCAGGAAATATGCCGCCGTATAAACGGTGCTTCCCGGAGAAAACTTCCATTCCGCACGAAGTGACGTTGTGGACGTTACCTGCCGGTCAAAATCATAGATAACAGTGTCGCCGCTTTCCATATCATCGACATACCAGCCCTTGAAGGTCCAGTCGATCTTACCCGGAGTAAATTCCGGACATTCCGCTTTCTTTCCCTTGCGGACGATCTGCTTGTCAATGTTCTTCATCAAGGTATTGTCTTCATCCCAGAAGCTGACCGTATAGTAATCGATCGTGATCTTACGGTTATGACCGGTTACCTCAACATCCTCATCGGTATCTTCCAGTGTCTCCCCATCGTACACATAAATATCGTAGGTTCCGTCCTCCACACTCATACTGTCCTCAAATGCACTTGCACCCTGCTTCTTGAGGTAATAGCTGTTCTCGGATTCCGACCATACTTCTCCGTCCTTCTTCGTCGTAATCTGCACGGTGGACAGAAACGGTACTGCTGTATCGGAAGGCTCAGGAGTCTGAATATCCGTTGCAGACGGCGTCTGTGTCGGAACGCTCGTCTCCGTTGCAAACGGTGTCTTCACAGGATCTGGTGTATTAATCGGCTCCTGTGTCTGAATGTCCGTTGCAGACGGTGTTTTAATTGGCTCCGGTGTCTGAATGTCCGTTGCAGACGGTGCTGTGCCGGTCGGCTGACCGGACGCCGTTCCCGCAGATACCCCCGGTTTTGCAGATGCAGCAGGACTCTTGACCGGTGCTGACGCAGTCGGACGCTGGGAATTACGCGGAGCCAAAGTCTGATTGCTTCCGTTCGTTGCCTGTGGTGCATTCGTCTGTGGCGCAAATGAATAAACATCTGCCGATGCCTGCACATTATTCTTCCTGACTGTTACGCGGCACTTCAGAGTCTTCTTCCCTACCTTTGCCTTGATCACAGTCTTTCCTGCCTTCTTGCCCTTGACAACTCCCTTTTTGGTGACAGAGGCAATTTTCTTTTTGGTGCTGGTCCATTTTACTTTCTTTCCGCCGGCATTTTTCACACGCAGCCTTATCTTTTTTCCCACCCGGATCACAGCCTTGCTCTTGTTAAGCTTCGGCTTTTTGGCTGCCAGTGCAGCCCCGGGAACATCGACACATGTCACCATCATTGCGAATGACATTGCCCATGCAGCCGCCTTCAATACCTGTTTGTTTCTCTTCATTCCTTACACCTCATTTTCTAATATAATCTCCCTTGACGAAAATCATTTCGTAACATTATACAGATATTAACATAATATAGTATATCAGCATTTTTTTCAATATTTTTAGAGTTTTTGCATAATTTTTATAAAATACGCCATACTATTTCATGCAACAATCACAATGGTGTCACGAGAAATTCTCCTGACCGAATCATTATCACTTAGAAAAGAGGTATAATTATGGCAAAAAATTCATCAAATTCGACAAATGCTGACAATAGCTACAATTCTTCCAAGAATGCCGGCAACGCTTCAAACACAAGCAATGCTTCAAACACCTCAAACAAGAGCTCAAACAAAATGAAGAACAGCAGCAAGAACACAACCCGAAACTGCCACACTTCCGACGAGTCTGACCGCTATTAATCCGGTCTGTTTCCGAAGCAACGCATTGATTTTTTTGGGGGCTTCATGCCCCCTTTACATAATGTTGAGATCAGGGGGCGGTCCCATGAATTATCGCGTGATATCAGAAAAAACGTTAAACGAATATCTTCAGGAGGCGGATACTTTGCTGATCGATCTTCGCAGCCGCAGTGATTATGAAAACCGGCATATTCCCGGTGCTGTCCGGCTGGACTGGGAACGTGCCGTCAGCGAATTTCCATCACTGCTCAAGGACTACGAAGCCGCTCACAACAGGCTGCCGGCGCACATCGTTCTTTACTGTGATTCCGGTCATATCAGCCTTATCACGGCAAGAGATCTTGCAGTCCGCGGCTACACGGTCATGAGCTTAAACGGTGGTTTCCACCGCTGGCACGGCACCGCCGTCTCTTGAAAATATCATGCCATTCTGCTAAAATTTTTGCGGAGGTCCGCCTCTTTGCAACAATTTATTCAGAACGGAGATTACCATGGATAGTTTTATTTTCAGTATAAACGCAACTGTACCAATCTTTGCCATTATGATACTTGGCAATATTTTTAAACGCATCGGGATTATCGATGATCATTTTGCATCAGTCGCAAACCGTTTTGTCTTCAAGGTCTGCCTGCCATGTCTTGTTTTTCTGGATCTGGCTGGCACAGATATCCGGCATCATTTTGATGTGAAATATGTCGGATTCTGCTTTGTTGCCACTCTTTTTTCGATCCTGTCGGTATGGATCGTTGCGAAGCTTACTCTGAAGGACAAGCATTCGGTCGGTGCCTTCGTGCAGGGTTCTTACCGCAGCAGCGCCGCCATTCTCGGCGTTGCCTTTATCCAGAATATTTACGGCAGCTCCGGCATGGCACCGCTTATGATCATCGGCTCTGTGCCGCTGTACAATGTTTTCGCCGTGATCGTTCTGACCTTTGAAAGCGGACACACCGGCACAGACTCCTCCGCCAATATCCGCAAGGCATTTATCAATATTCTGAAGAATCCGATCATCATCGGCATTGTCCTGGGACTCATCGCATCCTTTATCAACCTGCCGCTCCCGGGCATTGTAAGCAAATCCATCAATAATCTTGCCGTCATGACCTCTCCCCTTGCGCTGATCTCGATCGGTGCAAGCTTCGAGGGTAGAAAGGCACTGGCAAAGCTGAAGCCGACCTTTGCGGCCTCCTTCATGAAGCTTTTGGGCTGGGCAGCAATCTTCCTTCCGACCGCAGTATTCTTAGGTTTCCGCGATCAGGAGCTGATCGCGCTGCTGATCATGCTCGCCTCCCCATGCACGCCTGCGGCATATATTATGGCAAAAAATATGGATGGTGACGACATTCTTGCTTCGAGCATCGTGGTCGCCACCACCCTGTTATCTTCGGTCACCCTGACCTTCTGGATCTTCCTGCTCCGTCTGTTGAGCCTGATCAGTTAATGTCGGGGATTCACCTATAATATTTCTTATGTCCCGATTATTTGAAATATAATTTTGCCTGCCAAGGCACTTGAAAATCCGTGAACTCTGTCTAAAAAATTGTCTTGTCACTGACGGATTTTGAAAAGTCTAATTGCTTTGCTGCTTTGATATTTGATAAACGCATCCTACCGTACGCGCCCCGAGGTGGGATTCAGGTGTTTCGAAAGGCACTTGCACCCGCCGGTACTTACGCCCAAGTTTCACAAATACATATTTATAATTTAGTGAATGCTTGGGGCGTTATGTACCGTTGCGTGGTGCAGTGGTAGCGGGAGCGTGCCGTCCGAAATAGCTGAGCCCACCTACGGGGCTTGATCGTTCGGATACGTATTTATCAAAGCATTGCAAAGCAAAGACTTTTCGGAAATCCTACTGATCTGCGTCAATTTTTTAGACAGAGTCCACGGATCAATTTGTTTTACGAGGCAAAATTATCATTTACCTTACAGAACATAAGAAATATTATAGGAATGCTCCAAGCTTCATCCTGGGAAGACCGAAGCATGGGAGCATTCCTTATTTCATGAGTTTATTTAGTTTGTCTGCCTGCGCGAAGCTGCTCATCTCATAGAGCACCAGCACTTCATCGGCAGGATTTTCTTCCATGTACTTGCTGACCGACCTCTTGAAGTACCGCAGATCGATCATCCGGATTTGCGCATAATCCTTCATCAGAAACGGAACCATGCTGTTTGCGAAGGAGTCCTTGAAGATCACGAGTGTTCGGTCGTTATCCGGATTTTTCATCCGGATATCCACTTCGCCGTAATTGCCGCCAAAATAAACAGCATACTTATCTTTTTCGTTCTTTTTTGCCGTGTCGTAGACGGCATCGATTTCTTTTCCATCACAGGTAATCTCCGCCTCCGGCAGATTCTCCGGAAGTTCGATCGTGTCAGGCACGGCATCGCTGTCGAGTGCCTTGGAATAAAGGGTGCCATAAAAGGCATCGCTAAATTCTTTAATATCAAAGTTCTTATAGGAGGCTGCCTTTCGTCCGACGGATTCTGTGTATGCCTTATATCCCACATATGCGCCGTACTGCGTCCAGTGATGGTCAGTCCGGTAATACACCTGCGTTTCCCCGGAAGAGTCCTGCACACCGGCTCCCTTCTGCTGCTTCCGGACTTCCTTCATGTCCTTCCGGATATCCACAAGCTTCACATTCTGTAGCGTCTCCTTTGCCGTTTTGTACATGGCATCCGCATCATACAGGGAAGCATGCTCCGGCAGCTTGTCCTTCAGAATCTGTCCCGGCGATGGCACAAGAAGCGCTGTCACCTCTGCATCTTTGCTTAAGGACGCCAGACGATTGACAAACCGCAGATTCTGAAAATAATCTGTCCGGGAAATATTCTGATTCATGATTTTTTCAAAATAATAATGATCTTTTCCGAGGTAGACCCCGCCGACATCCTTCATGCCAATTCCCTTTTTAACTGTTGTGGAAAGTGCCGTCAGCCAGTCTCTTCCCGGAAACTGATCGTTGAATGCATCCGTCAGCTCCTGCTGAACCTCTCCGGTCATCACATCCTCCGGCACCAGCTTCGGAAACTGTATCAGATATCGGTTCTCATTATCCGAATATTCTCTGTGTCCCGCTGTGACGGTCACAATTCCGCCAATCGCAAGTGCTGCGGCAAAACAAACTACAAATATAATGTCTTTTTTCTTCATGATCGATCCTCATTGTGCCGCTTCTGACACGGCATATTGATAATAAATCCGGCTGTTATTCTCTTCATTCCGGACATATTATCCTGAAATTACTTCTGTTCGTCCCAAGATCACTTGTGTCAGAAACGAAAATATAAAAATGGATTGTAGCTTCCACTGACAAGAAGTGCCACACTGATCAGAAGCAGCACTGCAAGCCCTGCCGCACGAAGCACGTACACCAGACGCTCGCCGCCTGCCGGAAATCTCTGCCCCGTTACGGTGCAAAGCCATGTACACACGCTCCGCACTGCCTTTTTCGGAAGCTGTGTGCTTCCGATCACCAGAATAAGAAGCAGCCAGCCATAGCTTTGCCAGTAATAAGCGGCGATTCCATTACCTGCCGCCACGTTGACACCAAACATGCTCTGCAGATACGAAAACAATACACTCATATCATCGCATGCAAACACCGCCCAGCCAAGCACGATGAAAAACAGTGCATAGATATGCCGGAAAATCTTCGGCCACCTCCCCATTTCCCGCAGTAAAAACAGCTTTTCCACAAGAAGCAGAACGAAGAAATAAAGTCCCCACAGGATAAAATTCCATCCGGCACCATGCCACAAACCGGTCAAAAACCACACCACCAACAGATTAAAGATCTGGCGGATCGTTCCTTTACGGTTGCCTCCCAGCGGAATGTACACATACTCCCGAAACCAGGTTCCAAGCGTCATATGCCACCGCCTCCAGAACTCGGTAATGCTCCGGGACAGATATGGATAATTGAAGTTCTCCGGAAAACGAAAGCCCAGAATATGTCCGAGTCCGATCGCCATATCCGAATAACCGGAGAAATCAAAATATATCTGAAAGGTATAGGCGATCGCACCGAGCCATGCCGCCGACATACTCATGTCGCTCTGCGGCAATACTGATATCTGCGACCACAGATCACCGATCTGATTGGCAAGAAGAACCTTTTTGGCAAGCCCAACAATAAACCGCTGTGCACCGTATGCACGCTCCTCCCAGCTTCCCCTCCGGTTCCGGATCTGCTCTGCCACATCGCTGTAGCGCACGATCGGACCGGCGATGAGCTGCGGGAACAGGCACACATACATGCCAAAATCAATGATATTATGCTGTACCTCGACCTTTCTGCGGTAAACATCAATCGTGTAGGAAAGTGTCTGAAAGGTATAAAAGGAAATACCGATCGGCAGTGCCAGCTTCAGAAGCGGCAGCGGATGACCCGTCAGCGTTCCCACACTCTCCAGCACAAAATCCGTATATTTGAAGAAACAAAGGATTCCGATATTGACAACAACCGACAGCATAAGCACCCATTTGCGGTACTGCGGTTTCTCCCGGCGGTCAAGATATTCCATGGCGATTCCGTTGGCGTAATCAAACACCGTGGAAAACAGCATGATCACGATATATCTCGGCTCTCCCCACGCATAGAAAAACAAACTCGCAATAAACAAAAAGAAATTGCGGAATCTCACCGGGCAAAGTGCATATACTGTCAGCACCACCGGCAAAAATCCGCAAAGAAACACCATACTGCTAAAAACCATTACTTCTGCCCCTTATATCTACTTAATCTGCGCGATCTTTCCGACGAGGTACGCATTACGTGTCATCGAGATATTGTTGATAAAGATCACATCCTGTACGTTATTCTTCGTGGCAAGCTTTGATACGCTTCCCTTCCAGTAACGATAATCAACAACATAAATCTTCTGATAATGATCCGCAAGATACGGAATAAACGCATTACCGTAGGACTCCTTCACAACGACACAGTTTGATCCATCCTTGATCTTCTTATTATGAATCACCGTGTATGGATTATCTCCGGCAAGAAACGCACAATATTTCAGCTGCACGCTGTATTTCTGACCATTGGCGATCACGGAGGTCTTGTAGCTGCCTCCATTCTGATCGTGGTATGTCATCGTCATTTTGTCATGATCAACCGGGAAATATGCTTTCACCTTGTCCTTTTTCAGCGTCTTGCTGCGGTTGGTATCCAGATAAAACGATCCCAGAAAGCTCCCGAAATTCTCCTGCTGATACTCGGAAAGCTCATGTGCTGTAAGTCCCTTGGCATCGCAAAATTCACGATACGCATAATAAGCCCCTCTGCTTGTCCAGTGATGATCCGTCCTGAAATAAATATATTCCTGCCGGTGGCTCATCATTGTATCATACAAAGGCACTGTCTTTACCTGATGATTCATCTTTTTATAAATGGAATGAATAGATTTCTTCTGATCGGAAGAATTGACCTTGGAGGTCTTATTATCCGGAAAGGTGATTCCCATACTGGTCGGTACAACCAGATCGTAAACATCTGCCTTTCCCTTCAAACGGGATGCCACGGTGTTGACAACAGAGGCATAATTTGACGCAGATTTCTCCACATAATTGTACAGCTCATAGGCGTTTCCGCCCAGCTTTACAGTGCCTCCAAAGCCCTGCAGCTTCGCATCCGATGTGATCTTTGCATATGACTTCTTGGTTCCGGCACTATTCCCGTTCTTATTCTCCTCGGCTGCCGCCTCTGCCGGCTTACTGCTCTCATTGACCGTGATCTCTCTCACACTGTCGGATGTATCACTGCCAGCACGGTTCGTGGAATTTCCGGCACCACATGCTGTGGTGCTGACAATACACGCCACTGTAATCATACAAAGTGCAAAAACTTTTCTCATTTCATTCCTCCGCCGAAACACATAGGTATCCTACTTCTTGCCTTTTAACTGTTCCCGGATCACACTGCCCGCCGTATCCTTGTCAGAGCATACACATGCGACGATGTATTTTCCGCTCTGAAGAATCACTGCATCATCGATCTTCTTGGCTTCCTTAGGCAGATAATCCTGAAATGACTGCTGCATATCCGTCAGATGCTGCTGCACATTCTCAATCTCCGGATCCATCCGGCTCTCGTCGTTCACTGTCATGATCAGCAGTTCATCCGCACTGGTTCCCTCCCCCATGTAAAGCACAACCTTCGTCTTATCCGAAGCGGTGGTGATCATACTCTGCGTTACAGAGTCATCCATCTTCTCAAGTGTTGTATCAAAAGGCACCTTCTCAAGAACGGTTTCGGCAAACGCATCTATGTCTAACGTCTCCGCATCCTTCTTCTGACCGCTCTCCCCAGCTTTGTCTCTGTGACTGCTGTGATCCTCAATGCCGGTCGGCGAAGAAGCCGTTGTATTTATTTCCATTTTAAATGCCCAGATGAAACTGCCAATACAAATACACTGCATACAAACAGCACATATAGCTGTTTCTTATCCTTCTGTTCAACCATGGTAACCCTCATTTCGACCTTTATCATTCGTGCTGAAAACAAAGCACCAATATGATTATATAATCGACATTTCCCATAAGTCAATAGATTTTCTCTTTTTTGCCATGGAAATGTATCCCGCTTCAAAATCCCATCATTTCTGCCCGGTGATCCGCTCCAGTGCCTCCTGCGGAAGCCTTGTATGGCAGGCAATATCCAGGATACTTTCCGTCTCATTGGCAGCATTAAAATACCACATTGCCGCCTCCGCCGGTTCACCCTGTTCCTCATAGTATGTACCCAGTTCACAGCACAGCTCCGCGCAGCCGCCCATCGCGACTCCACGCAGTGCATAGGTGAAAAAGTGTGCCACATCCTTCTTAAGCCGGTAAATATGTGTGAGCACGCAGACCGCTTCAAGAATCTCATCGTCTGTTCTGCCGTTCTGCTCAATACTCTCCAGAAAGCT
The DNA here is from genome assembly GCF_003478445.1 of Roseburia sp. AM59-24XD. Classification (GTDB taxonomy): domain Bacteria; phylum Bacillota; class Clostridia; order Lachnospirales; family Lachnospiraceae; genus Jutongia. The sequence goes on along the minus strand of NZ_QUET01000047.1, from coordinate 2,935 downwards.
CGCCTCCGCATCCAGAAAATCCTGCTCACTGCCGGCAATAAACAGTTCCATCGCATACATATGATGCAGCTTGGCAGACAGCGTGATTCCCTTGTCATGCAGCCGCTTCAGTGCTGTCAGATCCCTGCCACCATGATTATGCTCCGGCTTATGAATGATCTCGATCTCACTGTCAAAGACCACCGGATCCAGCCGCAGCGTTTCATGGATCGGATCGATCCAGGTAAAGGAACGCAGCCTGCGATACAGCTTTGGACGAAGCTCCCTTTCAAAGTTACCGGTCGTATTGCATTCGCCCATATCATTGCAGTAATACATCTGCACGATCTCAATCTCCGGAAGCAGCGCTTCTTTAAGCTGCCGCAGCTTCTCCCGGTTCGCCTCATCCAGATACTCATCCGCATCTGCCGTATATATGTAATCCATCTGTGCCTTGGACGCCGCAAAATTTCTTGCTACCGCAAAATCGTCGATCCATGCAAAATCATAGATCTTATCGGTATATTTTGCCGCAATTTCTTTGGTGGTATCCTGCGATCCGGTATCCACGATAATGATCTCATCCATCAGATCCGCCATAGAATCCAGACAGCGTGCCAGCACATTCTGTTCATTTTTCACGATCATACATAAACTGAAGGTTGCCATTTTGTCTCCTCTCCGCTCTTAGCGCCACAGGTCTCCTGTCACACAAACATCATCACAAGCTCCGCAACAAATGCTGCCGCGCAGGCACCGACCGCCACCTGCAAAAGCCCCTTCTTCCGAAATGCCAGCACTAGTGCTGCAGCCGTTCCGACACTGCCGGAGATGATTGATCCGGTCGAGGTGAAGATCGCCGGAAAAGTCATGGCTCCAAGCACCGCATACGGCACATAAAACAAAAAGGAACGGATAAACTGATTCTCCATTTTGCCACGGCAGAGGACAAACGGGATCATACGGATCAGATAGGTCACACCGGCTGATATTGCCAGGTAAATAAAAAACTTCATCGTATCCATCGCTTAGCCCTCCTCTTCTTTCACCGGATACAGCCATGCTCCCAGAGCGGAGGCTGCCACAGCACAGATAATGATCACAAAACCGGAGGATACATGACGAAACATCGGAATCCACCGGAAGCAGCAACTCATCGCCACCGCCACAAGAATGACCTCAGACACGCGGCATCCTCTCTTGCCTGCGGCAGAATGATCGCAAGGAACATACCGTAGATTGCAATTCCAAGTACATCACTGACCATCGCCGGCAAAACTCCGCCAAGCAATGCACCGAACAGCGTTCCCGCCTGCCAGCCGATAAACGGAAGACTGATCAGTCCGTAAAAATACCATTTACCGACCTCGCCCTTACGGCTGGACGCCACACCGAATATCTCATCCGTAATTCCGTAGCTTATCGCGAACCGGTGCGGCAACGTCATCGACCTGTCCAACTTCTGGGACAGCGAAAGCGACATCAGCGCGTAGCGCAGATTGATGATAAATTCCGTCAGTGCCATTTCCATATAGGCACCACTCGCTGCCATGATATCCAGGCCGGCAAACTGACCGGCTGAGGTCAGATTCATCACCGAGATCAATAACGCCTGCCACCACGTCATTCCGACAGACACCGCCATCAGTCCAAATGTAAAGCTGACCGGTACATATCCCATAGCAATGGGGATGCCGTCACGCATCCCCCTCTTAAAATCATTCATTGTACATTATCCCCGCCCCTTTGCGGGTCCCTTCTCTATATTTGTCCACACAAGGCATATTTCAATACTGCAAAAGCCTCACGTACATACATGTTGGGAACTGTATACCATTTTACACCTGTTCCCATTCCCTGTACATGGGTAAACCCCTTTTTCTTTGCAATACGGGTTGCCCGGAAAATATGAAACTGATTGCTTACGATCACTACCTTTGCCTGTGGATCCGAAATCTTATCCCTGCTGTACTGCAGGTTCTGATCCGTGTTGACCGACTTATCCTCAAGGATCAGCCGCTCCTTTGCAATGCCAAGCTCTGTCAGATATGTATACATTGCCTGCGCCTCGCTGATATCCTCACCCGGTCCTTTCCCGCCGGAAAGCACTGCACGCGTTTTCGGATTGTCATTCAGATAGCGGTACGCCTTCCGGATCCGTTTCTCCAGATTATACGACGGTTTCGCGCCATTCACACGCGCCCCCAGCACGATCACATAATCAGCTCCGGCATCCGGCTTGCTCCCGCCGTAGCCGATCAGTATCCCCTCAACGACTACAAACACAAGAGTGCCCACACCGATTACCGCAAGCAGAGTATGGTGCGCCCACACCGGCAGATGGTGTCCCTGTCTGTCAAGCAGATACCATAGAATATCACAGCCGATCAGGACACCGCCTGCAAGCAGCCAGAACCATGTAAATGTATTGTTCATCCCAACCATTGTGATATACATGATAAAATATCCGATGCATATCACACCCAGAATAAATACTATTGTCATCCAGATCCGATTCCTTTTCATAGCGTTCTCCTAATTACTGTCCGCCGGTCACATCTTCCTGTGTGGTTTCCTGTCCCACATCCTCATAATTATTATCCTGAGACGGCTTCTGCGGCTTGGCTGTCGCTGCGCTGCTGCCATCTCCCTGGCTATTATCATCCGGTGTGGACGGCTCCGTTCCATCGTCCTTCTGTGGCGCATCTGTCACAGCAGGCTCGGTGCTGGTCGTCTCGTTTTCCGTTGATGTTGCACTTGGATCGATCGTCTCCTTCGGTGCCTTTGTCGCCCTTGTGTCATCACCGGTTGTCTGATATTTGTCACCGGTGTTGTCCGAGCTTCCGGTATCATATACGAAGTCCGCATATTCCATACCGCTATGCAATTCTCCCATAAACTCATGCCAGATGTAAAGCGGATATGTGCTTCCGTACAGATTACTTACCGCTCTCGG
>NZ_QUET01000046.1 GCF_003478445.1 Roseburia sp. AM59-24XD | reverse complement strand
AATATATGATATACTCAACTTTTCATTTATAAATGGAACCAAAAAATATTGCATACTGCTAATGTAAAAAAAAACTTATGCACACTGACAGCAGCAATGCAGATTTAGTCATTTTAAACCTATTTCCCCTCAAAAAACTAAATATCCATATAGTAATAAAACCCGGATATATATATGAGATATAATTAGGCATTTCATCAATTATTTTAAATATACCATCAATCATATCACTTCCCCTGTTTAGGGGGTGTCCCCTCTGTACCATGATCAGTTATTACGGTTCTTGAATCTGATTTATGTCCTAACTGAGAATGTGTATGTTCTTTTTTGCTGAAAAAAACTCTAGATGATCTTCTTTTATTCTTTTTATCATTTTTCAAATAATCGTTGCTTCTCTTTGCATTGTAATTTGACATAAGCATCCCTCCCTCACTTTGAATATACCACATAACGAATATATTTTCAATAACCTATTTGTCTAATAATCTATAAATACCTGTCAACCACCTTCGACACCGTACTGCGATCCAAATACAGCTTGTCAGCCACCTCTTGCTGCGTCATGCCATCCCGGTACAGATACTCGAAGATCAAGCGATCCCTGCTGTCAAAAATGGTCGTAAAGAAGATATCGACCTCCAACTGCAGCTTCTCCAGTTCAATCCGTTCATTATGCAGTTTCACGATCAACTCATACTGCTTGTCCTTCCAGTATTTCCTGTCCTTAACTTCGCAGCCGGATACCGTCACTGAAATTCTCTGATACGGAAACTGCTTATTGGAAGACTGCACCTTTCCAAGATATGCCTCCGGCGGATTATCTTTATAATGCTGCAGCTTCTCCTCGTCCTTGCGGATCACCTCGGACAAATAACGGTACTGTTTCAAAATATCCTTCGTCATGTGCATTCCTCCTAAAATGTTCTCTGTGATACATTCGCTTTACAAACGGTAGCACCATCTGCAAGCATTACCAACTGTGTAATACCATCTGCTGCATCATCGTGATCATTGTTACCGATCTGAACAGTCATATTCAATTCATCCATCGCATCGTGATATTCCTTGCCCCTCTTATTGGCTGCAAGGAATTTGCACCGCCTCTTGACGTCTGGTGCATACTGGATGATCTTCGCCAGCTTGCTCATGGTATTTGGTGCCTTGCTGGATGATATGCTGCATTTATATCCTTCCTTCTGAAGCATTTCATCAATCTTGTCCGCATACTCATCACCACCGTTATTCGCCTCAAAATGCTCCATCTGCGGTTTATGATGCAATGTCTTTCCAACCACAAGCGGCTGTGTTACGGTCTTATCCCCTCGGTTAAAAATCCAATCCGGAATGTAAATATATCCGTCATCGTATTCGTACCCAAACGGCATCGACAGGCTGTCACCACCGCCCCAGGCTACATCACAGGCAGCCAATACACGGATCATACTGCTCTCCGGCGGCAGCACGCCATTGTACGTCTGCAGCTCATCCTCTGGAAAAAGCAATCCTTCACGCACAAATGGGCGTTGCTGATATTTCGCCTCCCATTCGTTTTTATCCAAACGACTCTTCACATTCAAGAAATACTCCGTTGAAAATCCCTTGCCATAGTCATAAACAAAATTGGACTCCCCATTCTCATTCAATGCCGGTATCTTTCGGAATCTATATCTTTGGTTATCTTTGTACTGTTTCTCTACTCGGCCTAATGGATCCAAAACATTCCATCTGGTGCCAACCATCAATTCTCTGGTTCCATCATTTTTACGATCCACCAGAAGATTCAAATAATCCTGATACCGTCCCTCTAATCGTGACGGAGATAAACTCTCTTGTCTGTCACGAACCATATCATCAACATACAGATAACCGTCCCAGGAAATATCAACTGCACCTGTCCACGTTCCATCAATACCACGACAGGTTAATGTGGCAAAACGATCCGGATCATTCAATGTAACTTCTTTCTTCTCTGCCGACTTCTTCTGCAAAAAAGCCTCCGGAAAGATATCCGCAAAATGATACTGTCTTTTTTCTTCCGGTACATCCAATTCCATAAGATTTAATGCTTCGCCATAGAATCCATCTGCCAGTATTCCACTATGCCCTGACATTGCATTATGGCTGTTCGGTCGTTTTCCCATAACCCATGCCATAAAGAAAATGCAAATCGTGGACTTGCCAACACGAGGAGGCATGGATAACCCATAAAAATCCAGCTTACCATCTTCCAAATCCTGCAGATCATCCACAACCACCTTCAAGGTCATCCGACGTGGCATATAAAATCTTTTTTCCGGAGCCCGATCCTTCTCCATGTAGTACAAAAAATCCACAAAGAAATACGGTGCCAGCATCAACGTAGCTTTCCAATACAGATTCATAAAAGCGATGCTGTTCTCTTTACGACTCTGCCTTGCTGCGATCCGCTGAACCTCTTTCGCCTGCTGCAATGCATACTCCAGATCATCCTCTTTCTCCTCGATTGCCATATCAAGCAATGCACTGGCAAATTTGATATTGGTAAGGTCTTTTTGATGCAGACCTTTTATAATTTTCTTATTTTGTTCGGACATTAAAAAGACACCTACCTTTCAAAGATAAGTGCCTATTCACTGTTACATATACCCGATTGTATATGCCATATTCTTTATTTTGTTACAACATCATCTGATGCATGATTTAACAATTCTTCGGCATCAACTATCATACAACTTATAGTTTCCGCTAATACTCTGGCATCATTGTAAAAGTAACCCGATATTTTCCATAAATCTGCCCGAGTCTCTATTTTCTGACCGAAATAAGTTTCCGTCAACATATTTGATAATACTCTTGCTCTCTCAATTAAAACACTTGCGTCTGAAAATTTACTTTCATTTACTGATATATCCATAATATCGCTCCTTGTCTTCTATTCGAATTTTTGCTATGCTACGCAATACACCAGCATCATTTCTTTAATTACTGTTTCATACACCGGCTTTAAATCCTTGTCTTCTGTGATGATTGACAAATATGTAATCTCCTTGATTTTTGACTGGCTGGCTCCATTCTTCTCTGCCTTTTCTCTCGCGGTTCTCACTCTCTGTCCCAATCGGCACGCCCGCTTCTCACTAAGCCGTGCATAACTCTCATTCCAAGCATCGTGATACCTTGTATTAACATAATGCTCCCTGCAAAACTTTGGTGTATCTGCAATTTTCTTTATGCACTTCTTACACCAAGACTTAAAATCTTCTTTATCTGATGGATTTTCAAAAGTTTCAGAAAGAACTCTTTGTTTCTCCTCAACACGCTCAATCTGTCTTGCCTGTCGCTTTTGCTCCAATTCCACTTTAGCCTGTTCATCCATCATCGCATATAACATCTGCATCTGCGGGGATAATTTGCTACGATTTATGACTTCTTCTTTTTTCTTTTCCTCAATGGTTGTAAAATATTCCCTTGCTTCTTCTGCTCTTGCACCGTTACCTTTACAAGACAACTTCTTTGCGAAGTGGGCAGTAAGTTTATAGTCAGTCGTTGCCTGTCCTCCCCATTCTTCATTGAGGAAGAATGCCCAATAATCAACATTCTCCTCAGCAAAATCATTCTCTGTAATATTATTTTTGCACCATCTAGCAAAATTCTGTGGGGCAAGTTCCAAAAACTGATATAGCTTTCTCGCTGTTGTCATTCCGTTTTCATCAACACCAAGAGCAATTTCTATTGGTGTCTGCATTGTTGTTTCCGATATTTCCTGCATTAAATCATATCTCCTTTCATTTCTGTTTGCATATTCTAAAGAAAAGTGATATGATAGATTTATCAAATTTCTTTGGAAGTTTGTTTCTAAAAACACTCGTTTTTGCTTGGTAGGCGGTCGAGTGTTTTATTTTTGTTGTAAAACCAAATGAATGCCTCTTCTAATTGCTTCTGCTTTTGTAATCTTTTGTTCTTGGCAATATTTTAGCAATTTCTCATGAGTATCATTATCTATTCTGACTTTAATATCATGATCTTTTCGACATTCGGTTGGTCTTCCTGTTCGTGGACTCATAATTTATCACCTCACTTTTGAGTTCCATAAGTCATATTATAACTTATGAGTTCCAAAAGTCAAGCTCTTTTTTGATTTTTTTAATCACAGGGCTGAAAATTCAGCTGGCTCAAAATTGAGCTGGTTAAAGTCGCTCAACTTAAAATTGAGCTCAGTATAATCACTCACGCCCATTTAGGCTTCAGTTAAAACTTTAATGCTTCACAATTTTTTTCCGAACCTCATATACTTTAATCGTTCCATCACTGTTTTTCTTAATCTCCGCATTGTTGCCACGCATCAAGATTTTAGCAATCATATTAGCCTGCTTCTGAATTTCTTCCTGTAAAAGCACCATATCACCTCAATTTTTCTATATTGCACTGTTTTTATTTTCCATTGACATTTCTATCCATAAAACATACTATTAAATAGCAGAGTGTGTTTCCTTATAAACAGATATAAGGGGGTGTTCGTTATGACATATTTAATGCTAATACTGACAATAATACAAATTATCATCTATTTAGTAAGTGGTTTTACTATTATAACCGCAAGTGTTTCATCACGATTTAGAATATGGTTAAAAGGAATTATCATTGAAGCTCTAAGAGATTTTTTTAAGCAATGATCAAACCTTACATAAAAATCGTTGAAATGCGGAAAGGAGAAATATCCAGTCGACACCCTTGTTAGTCTATCTTGTGAAAACCGGAAGCACATTCTGCATTTTTCACTCTTTATTCGCCTTTATGATCTGCGAAATCCTCGACTGTGAACATCCCATCTCATCCGCGATCTTTGCCTGTGACCACTTAGCTTTATAAAGAGCCATCACCTTACCCTCATCAATCGGCTTTTTCTCTTTCTCCAACTTATCAGGTATTACGAGCTCACCGGTGCCCTTTTCAATGACTTCATTAACTTCATCCACAAAATCATCAACAATAATGTGATCTTGTGCAATCTCGCTTTTTACCTGCTCCTCAAATATTCTCTGATTTTCTACTGCCTTCTTTCGATCCAGTTCCATTACCGTCATCAGACAATAATTCGCCAGGTCAAGACAGGTATCCCGGATGCTTTCATCCATCACTTTCTGCTTTGCTCCGCCGGCAAGATTCTCCAACCGGTTCCATTTATCTTCCATTCGGACCAGTGCAGCAACGATCCCGTACTTTTTAAAGGATCTGCCAAAGCTGTCACCATAATCATGATTCTTTCGTACATACACATCGTGCACAAAATCAACCAGCTTTTTGTGTTCCTCAATCTGACTCATCTTTTTTCCTGCCTTTCTCTTCCTTGAATTTTCTGATTGCTGCCACTTCTGGAACAAGGTTATGTGGTATCTGAATCACAGTAATCAGTTTCTCATCGTGAAATATGTACGCTTTATCTCCATACAGCCGGATCTGATTTGCTGACCGATTATAGAAATATTGAGCATCCACCCATTTCCGCAGATTACCGGACGTCTCCCCGTGTCGTACACCCAGCCGATAAACCTTTTCAGCCATACGATGAGCTGATCTCTTCCCTACGCCGCATCTCTGCTTCATACGATACCTTGCGTGCTTTGTTACTACCGTAGATACCACCCCTTTCCTGCTCCTTATCAATAATCCCCGCTGTGCTTCCGACACACATTCACAGCTACTTGCTACGGGGAGGGAGACCATATATATGTATATGGCACGCTGTCTACTGCAAGAATCACAACGACAGCAAACCGGAATAACAGGAATCGAACCTGCATCTTCTGATCATCAAGCGTTCTACCATTGAACTATATTCCGGTGATCAACCTTCGATCAGGCAGTGTGTTACTTTTTGTTTGTAATGGTGATTGGTACAATAGATTCCGGTATGTAGTTGACCTCATATCTGTACTTATTCACCTTGCGCCGCCGATGTCCTCAACCACATACATTGTCTCTCTGTTCAGCCCAATGATATGTTTTCGATAAGAGCCATCTTTCATTTCACACACCACGTTGATCTTATTCTTGCTTTCCACATCCAGTGAAAATGCACCGATCAATTCAAATTCCACCTTATCGGTTCTGGAATTGATTACTGCCAGCCGGCGAAGCACATTGAAATTATCTGCCTCCTGAGAGACATTCTCGGACACTCTATCTGCCTCTGTGCATCCTGCCAACGTGAACACCATTGCTACCACGAGCAGTACCGCCATCATTCTCTTTTTCATCTTCATTTCCTCTCTTTCTGTTAATTAAAAATTATATACACCATCGTCAGAACAAACCCTAAGATCAGCATTTTCATTCCAACACTGACCGCAGCATCCTTTTCTTTGCAGTCGAGGCATATCATCCACAATGCCATCAGACCATTGAATACTAATGTAAATATTTTTAAGACTATCACATCGCATACCGCCTTTTTTATTTTTAAATTTTTTCAAGAACCCGCATCAGATATCTGTCTCCGGATATATACGGGATAATCCGCAAAGGCAATTCTGCCGCCTTTCGTAATTCCTTAGCGGTAACCACGATCTGCCCATCTTTAACAGAATCTGGATTCAGCAACACTACTTTTGTAAAGTCCCCATGTTCCAAATACTCGGCATATCTCTCAGCACTACGCAGTTTCTCCCTCAAGATTTCATTCTCTGACTCCAGAAATTTTATATGCCGCTTCTTCCTTCCAAACATATTCTCCCTCCATTCGTATCAGGTCTTTTTTGTTTTTTCGTTACTCGTGGGGCTGAGTAGGCGTCTGGGGTCTCTCCCTGCAACCCCCGCCCCCCTTGTTTGCTGTTTTCTCTGCTGCATTCCGGTCAGCTCTGTACAATCGTTCAAATTGATCGTTATCACGCCTCGCCGGCAGCTCTCTGTGATAAACTCTTGTTTATTCGATAGAACAAAATCGCCCACAATCCCTTATTTCATGCACCTTTACGGTGTTTTTATCACTTCTCATTTTTCATTTAGAACGTCTTATATACAATTTTTGATATGATTAACCGCCATTTTCAAGTTCTTCCATATCGATTGGAATGTCCTGTTCCAGCATCCGCTGCACCTGCTCAGGTGTCTGGTCTGCCTCCACCTGTCTCCGCGGCTCAATAACAACCTCCTGCTGGTCTTTTAAGCCATCCCAGTTCTTTTGCCAGAAGATACCTGTAACTGGATTGATCTTTCCATCGGACATCAACTGCTCCCGGATCTGGGACATAATCTGCCGGCTTTTTTTAATGACGCCAGTGCGCGCCGAGCTGGGCTCCCTACGCTGAATATTACTAACCTCGCCTTTCGTCAAGCCCCATGCATTATACAGTCCAAGATTTCCAGGCTTAATGTTGTTGTCAATGCAATACTGGAGATATTTCAGCGTTCTATCCCTCAGTTGTTCCGGATCCTTGGTATCTATCTCATCCCACAGAGCAATTTCCAGAGCATGAGCTGTTATCTTGCTAATTTCCTCTTTCGTAGCAGTAATGCCATTGTCTCCAATCACAGGGGACTTCTTCCATGCTTGATTCTTTGCCACCATTTTATTCCCAGAACCTTTACCGCCCATAAACATTCACCACCTTTAAATTCTCCATAAAATAAAAAAAGAGCTATAAACAATAGACCTCTACGAATAAGATCTATTCTTCATAACTCACCGAGTTTCCTCAAAACCAAGCTCATCACTTGCCCGAATCAGCTATACTGTTCGGAGTAACTTTACAATAACAGATTTCCAAACAGAATGCAAGCATAAACAAAAAATATACCATCCCTAAATTTCTCTGTGCTGGCAATTACAGTTCTTCTTGTTTCGATTTCCGTTTTCCCCTATACTATTCTATTCTTCTCTCCCCTATTCTTATCTTAACCTCTACTATACTAAACTAATCTATACTACTTATGCAACCAAAAATCAACCATATGGAGACAATGTGGCAACCAGTTGGTAACCAAGATAATTTTTCCCAAAGAATAATATATATTTTTAATGAAATATCAAAGATGTACATCCGAAATAAATATCAGCTGTCGCGAACTAAATCAAAATTAACTTTTAATATGAATCAAGGCTCTAATCTACTACACAATCACTACACAATTTATCTATGATTATATATAAATTTGCATAGGTATATATTTTACATTAAATTCGCCCAATCGCTGATAATATATAGCTTTATGAGTTTTCATAGGAATATGAACAGAAACATGAAATTGGCAGTAATATCACAATTCCTAGTTTCATTTTCTATCTTTCCTTTCTTTGTTAAGCCTTTATTTTATGGTGTTTCGGCGTAACTGCGGCAAGCGTTTACACCATTTTTTACACCATTTTCAGCATTCTTTCAACTTTTTCTACTTCCTTCTTCTTTTCATCATCCGTCAAATGGACATACAAATTCATTGTAATGCCAATATTCGAATGACCCAGAAGCATCTGTAGCGTCTTAGGTCGCATTCCTGCCTCAATACATCTGGTAGCATATGTATGACGAAGCGTATGCATTGAGAAAGAGTCCATCCCTGCTTTTTGTGCTAATTTAAACAACGAAGTATCATAAGCAGAATTTTTGGTCGGTTCCCCTTTTCTGCAGAGGAAAACAAATTCTTTATACTGTGGATCAACATCTTTCAAAGAAAACATCTTCATCTTTTGACACTCCAAGATTCTGATGCACTCAGCCGTCATAGGAATTTCCCTGTAACCGCTTTTGCTCTTTGGCGGACCTATACGCCACTCTCCAGTAGCATGTCTGTATTCCATACTTCTCTCAATACGGATCACACCCTTCTTAAAATCAATATCAGACCACTTCAGCCCAATCATCTCTCCGGTTCGAAGTCCTGTCTGCAGCAAAAAGGCAAATTGATTATAATTGCTTGTCCCATATGCAACATCCAGAAACCGTTTTTGTTCCTCTACCGTAAGAACTCTTCGTTTCTTAGGCTTCTTACTTTGGGGAATCTTCACTGTTTTTTTAACAGGATTTCGCAATAATATATCATTTTCAACTGCGGCTTCAAACAAAGTATATAGGGTAACCCTGCACTGATAGATTGTACTTTCAGCATATTGAGGTGCCATCTCATTCAAAATCTGTTGACAATGTATTGGTTTAACATCTGCTAAATGCATCCTTCCGATATGATCTTTGATATTGTTTTCATATCGTTCTGTGTAATTTCTCCGTGTGTTCGGTCGAATAGTAGGACCTTTTACACTATTTAAGAAATAATCAAACCACGCATCCACTGTCATACTATCACCGGCAGATAGATCAGAATTCCGATCTATATACGCTGCTTCTGCCAGCCATCGACGACACTCTTGAAGTTTTTTGAAATACTTCTGTTTTCTTTTACCTCTCTTGTCAACGAATCTTGCAGTATAACGCCCATCTTTCCTTTGAGCAATTCCAACTCCAAGTTCACGACCTTTCAGGTCTTGTCCCATGTATAAGCCTCCTTTTATCCAAAGAAAAGCTCAATACAGCACATTATATTGTACCATATTCACTCTTCTTTGTCCACAAAGAACCCGGTAGCTATATCTCCAGTTCCTTGTCAATGAAGGCTTCAAAAGCTTTCCTTTTTATCAAACGCTTTCTACCAACAAATAAAACAAATGGGCAGCGTGGATCTAGTGTAAGCTCTCTGAGCTTATTCTGTCCAATTCCGCTTAAAGCATTTGCCTCATTAATCGACAATAACAATTTTTCAGATATTCTGACTTCCTGTTTTTCTTTCGTCTTTTCTCCCATAGAATCACCTCGTAATAAATCATCATTCAACATCTGCTCTTTATTTCCTGCATAATTCCAACAATGCCAGATAATGAAAAAGCAAGCATCGATGTTAGTCACATAGAACAAATCATTTGTTCCTTGTTTGACTTATACATCAACAACAGACTATTTCTCATCCATGCTTTCTAAAAGACCGGATGGAATGATCTTTTCCATTTCAAGCTTATAGAGTACCAAACGAAGTATGTATTCTGGAATAACCCTATTTCCTAGTTCCCAGTCTTGGTAAGTTCGATATGGCATGTAAAAATACTTCGCCATATCCTTCTGCTTCATTCCGGATAATCTACGAGCTTCTTTTAATAATTCATATCCTTTCATATTGCCACCTTCCAATACTTTTAGCGTATAACAATATTATATACGCTATGCGTATTTTATCAAGTGTTAATTAAATAATCTCTTGTTGATATATATAATCTCCAGTTGAAATCACCGGTCACTGTGGTTAGCAACACACTCTGGACTCGCACCATCTCCTATAGACCATAAAGGGAGTATCATTATCGTAGAACAGTCGCAACCACGGAATCACCACAATTCCTCTTTTGCATGGATGTTATCGCTCCCGGCATCTCACATCAGGCATATTGATCAAATGTATATTTCATCTCCATCAATTCATCCTTACCGATCCTGGCGCATCTGCGGCACGGCGCAATGCGTAACTGTTCCCTATGTCCAGTGAAGTCATCATATTTAATTGTCGTGCTCCCCCAGAAGAAATGTTTTCCTGTGTGGACACATCTAAATTATAAATGCCTGCTTTACTCTTGCAAAGAACACATATTTCGGTTATCTTCCACGATTTATCGGTGTATCATTCAAAAGAAAAAGGTATTTTGATTATTTTTCAAAATACCCTCTACTCAGATTGAAAATCATTTCTTCCTGTTTGATCAAGTAATGCTTTTATGTAACCTTCTATACGACCTTTCTGACGCTCAGATAATCGTCTATAATTCTTTATAATCCAAACCTCACTCCTATCTTCAAGACAAATGGTATTCTCATTATCATTAAAAAGATCTGAAGCCGGAACACCCATGCCCTTGCTATTTTTCGTATATTGCTTTCCCGCACATCATAATCTTCCTTCTGTCCCAAACTCCATAATGTGCTTTCCGGAATACCACTTCGTTTTGAAAATTCGTAGCGTGTCATACCTGTTTCCGCTAAAAATTCAAGATACTGGTTTCTAACAGATTTACTAATGGCAGACACCCCCTTTTTCCTCTGAGACAAGTATAACTTGACATAAGAAAAAGATATAGAACACATATTTCGGTGTATTTCCACGATTTATCGGCGTATTTTTTATAAAGTTCTTTGTTTTATTCAACAAATATTTTACAAAATAAAAAGAGAAAAGATGATAATTACAGTTTCGATAACCATTACTCATCTTTTCTCTCAGTTTTCCGCCAATCCCACCAAATAAGGTCGGTTTAACCATACCTAAAATAGTACAATGCACCAATTTAATAAAATGTGTTTTTTTAACTGTTTATCACATTTTCCCATCATTTTTTACTCCAATCTGTCGTTAGTGCTGTCATACCATATCTACAAAGTATCTTTTTACCATTTTTACATTTTATAAGTATGGCTATAACATACTTATAGGAGGTGGCGCTATGGCTCTCAACCCAAAACAGTTTGGCACTGTTTTGAAAAATGCCCGTATGGATAAAAAACTCACACAAGCTGAATTGGCTGAAATTCTTGATCTTTCATTATCATATTTGAAAGACTTGGAGCGCTTTAAGAATACTCCCAGCCTTGAGGTTTTTGCCAAAACCATACAATATTTTAATTTATCTGCTGATACTGTAATTTATCCAGATAAAAACCTGAACAACAGTACATACCAAAAATTACAAAGACATCTACTTCAATGCGATGAGAAACAGCTTAAAACTCTCCTCGCAATCGCAGAAGCTGTCCTATCAGTCGATGACACTCGCACAGACAATTCTGATATTTAATTTTTGCTCTAATATTCAAGGTTCGTTTTGTCATAAAATGAACCTTTTCTATTATTTATTCAACTGTTCAAAAATATCATTTGCCACACTATCTTTTTCAATAATTCCCATACCACACAATAAGAACAGACAATCTATATATCCCTGACAATAAGCCTGTTGAGTCTCTAGTGATGCATTATCTTCCAAGCATTCTATCCATTTCTGAATAATTCTTTGTTCGGTTTCCTTCATATGCTTCATCCGCTCTTTTCCAATCGCCTGTATCTTTTCCAATTCATTTTTAGCATTTTTCTGTCCTGGTATCTGAATTATTGATTTTTTCGATAAATTTTCGCCACGCAATTGTTGCATAAATTTCGCCACTTGGTTCCATATCTGATCACTTTCCATATTTTCGCCTCCATTCTTGTATGTAGTATTTACATATTTAGAATTGTTACACCACACAGTTAAAAACGGATTTTAATCACAAGGCATATTTCTTACGCTTGTAATATTTTAATTATTACACGCGTAAGATAAATAGTCAAGTTTTTATTTGACTTTGTATATAGTGGGCTTTATAATAAAATATGTATATTACACTCGTAAGAATTAGGAGGTGTCTACATGAGTGCATTACCACAAATATCAGAAGCTGAATATGAAGTGATGAAAATTGTTTGGAAGTATGCTCCTATTAACACAAATGAGATTACTGAAAAACTTTTAGCAACATCTTCATGGAGTGCAAAAACTATACAAACCTTAATCAAACGCCTTGTTAATAAAGGAGTTCTGACCTACGAAAAAGATAGCCGGGTATTCGTTTATTCACCTTTAGTGAAAGAATCTGATTATATTGATCAAAAAAGTAAATCTTTTTTAGAACGATATTTTCATGGGGATATCACCGCCATGTTATCCACATATATTGAAAATGACCACTTATCCGAAACAGAACTGGAAGATTTACGCTCTCTTCTTTCCAAAAAAGATCCTACAGGAGGTTCCACGCATGGATGAATTTATAACCCATTTTTTATTATGCAATATTGTTATCAGTATTATTATTGGCATTTTTTTAGTATCCAAGTGGATCTTTAAAAACACTCTGACAAGCCGGATGCAGTATAATTTATGGTATTTTTTACTTGTTCTGCTTTTAACACCATTTTTCCCAGTACAAAGTAAACAGTTTCCTGACCTTTTTTCCTGGCTCAATCATGTAATTATATCACCGGCATTTCAAACCGTTCAAAATAAAACCGTAGTCTCCCCTGCAACCCTCTCCAATTCTTCTGACTGGATGAACGAATTTACTATCTCTGTAAATTCCAGCACTCCGACAATTATCAGAAGCATTTTGTTATGTGTATGGATTGCCGGTATGTTTGTAGTGCTCGTGTTGGTACTAAAGTCCTCACTGCAATTGCGTTCTTTAAAAAGATCCGCACTTCCTCTTCAAAATACCACTATATGCAAACTATATAAACAATGTTTATTCGAGATGAAAATCACAAGGAATATCCCCATTTATAGCACTGCTTTCCTAAAAACACCTATTATTACAGGCATTTTTAAAACCAGAATTTATATGCCAATTCATCTGATATCGGATCATCAGAAAACGGATGTGCGCTATATCTTGCTGCACGAATTACAACATTATAAACACAAAG
This sequence comes from Roseburia sp. AM59-24XD, assembly GCF_003478445.1. GTDB lineage: Bacteria > Bacillota > Clostridia > Lachnospirales > Lachnospiraceae > Jutongia. The sequence goes on along the minus strand of NZ_QUET01000046.1, from coordinate 1,324 downwards.
ACTCTCTTGCCAATTATCTAATGTTTCTTACAGCAATACTATATTGGTTTAATCCTATCGTCTGGTATGCGTTAAAAGAAATGCGTAATGATCGAGAGATTGCCTGCGATACTTCCGTTTTAAAAATGCTTGATGAATGCGATTATGAAAAATATGGAAATACACTGATTAATTTTGCTGAGAAGATTTCCTCTTCTCCTTTTCCGTTTGCTGCAGGTCTTGGTGGAAATATCAAACAGATAAAACGGCGTATCATTAGCATTGCTTCTTATAAAAATCCCTCTTTTCATAAGAAGGCAATTGGAATTATCGCCTTTATGCTGATTACTGCTGGAATTATAAGTTTTACTCCTTTTATTTCATCCTATGCTGCTATCAACGATCAATATAACTGGAATTATTCTTCAGAAAATATAACGCAGACCGATCTTTCTTCATACTTTAAGAATTATGAAGGCAGCTTTGTTTTATTTAATTCCAATCGTGATAGCTGGACTGTGTATGACATGGAACATGCCACCCATCGTATATCTCCAGACTCCACTTATAAAATATATGATGCACTTTGGGGATTAGAGGAAAATATTATTACACCACAAAACTCCCTACTTATATGGGATGGAAAAGACTATCCTTTTGAAGCATGGAATACTGATCTGACACTAGATTCTGCTATGGCAGCCTCTGCTAACTGGTATTTCCAGACAATAGATGAACGTCTTTCCCTTACTCGTATTCAAAATTATCTAAACAAAATTGAATATGGAAATAAGAATATAATGGGCGGATTATCTTCCTATTGGCTAGAATCCACCTTAAAAATTTCTCCTGTAGAACAAGTGGAACTTCTGAAAAAATTACAAACCAACAATTTAGAATTCCATTCCAACAACCTTCAGGCAGTAAAGAATTCCATTCTTCTTTCATCTGTCAATGATAAGAAACTTTACGGAAAAACCGGTACCGGACGCATAGATGACAAAGATGTGAACGGTTGGTTCGTAGGTTATATCGAAACAACAAATAATACCTGCTTTTTTGCCACCAATATCAGTGCAAATAGTGATGCTACTGGAAATAGTGCAGCACAAATCACCATGTCTATCTTATCTGACATGAATATCTGGAGACAATAAAAATTTCACATGTCTTTTAATTATCAAAGAGATTGGATAAACATACATTATAATTCTTTACCCAATCTCTTTATTTTTTCCTTATTCCGTGAAACTTACCATAGTGTTACATCCCTTTTTTTCAGCAATAATACCTGCTGGAAACTGATTTTCGCAATACATTTTATTTCACCCACTAGGTTAAACAA
>NZ_QUET01000045.1 GCF_003478445.1 Roseburia sp. AM59-24XD | reverse complement strand
TATTAAAACACCGAATCTCCGCTTGCCTATGACGATATGGGCGACCGTTTACATTCCACTATGTCTCTCATTAAACCGCAAGGAATAAAAATACCATCATAAAAATAACTTTACATTCCACTATGTCTCTATTAAAACGAGGAGCTTCACGCAAAGTCCGATGCGCTTACGGCTTTACATTCCACTATGTCTCTATTAAAACCAAGGCTTTCTTGCGCCGGATACATAAGGTGATTAACCTTTACATTCCACTATGTCTCTATTAAAACAACCTCTACAACCGTTCTGGATCTCACGATCGGAGAACTTTACATTCCACTATGTCTCTATTAAAACTCAGACGGGAAAACAGATAGCGATAGTGATAATTCCTTTACATTCCACTATGTCTCTATTAAAACAATTACAATTTAGATCTGAATCGCAGCCGGAACTACCTTTACATTCCACTATGTCTCTATTAAAACGTAGAGCGTGACGGTGTGAAGATCATCCGCTTGCGGCTTTACATTCCACTATGTCTCTATTAAAACCAAATCGAATCCGACCTTTTGAGCGTGTACATAGCTTTACATTCCACTATGTCTCTATTAAAACAGAAGCCGGAGCAGATCAATTTCGCCAAGAATAAGCTTTACATTCCACTATGTCTCTATTAAAACCATGCTGCACACGCTCGAGCCGTTATCGATGATTGGCTTTACATTCCACTATGTCTCTATTAAAACGATAAGATTCCGGTCAAACAGATAGCGGAACGGCTCTTTACATTCCACTATGTCTCTATTAAAACTTTACAGCATCATCAAATAAGTCCTTGGTATATTTCTTTACATTCCACTATGTCTCTATTAAAAACCCTGTGCTTTTAAGCGTCCCGAATCCGTTAAACATCTTTACATTCCACTATGTCTCTATTAAAACTGGAAAGTGCGTTGCTCCGGAGTGCTGGGGACGGTTTACTTTACATTCCACTATGTCTCTATTAAAACTATACCAACCAACAATAATGCATATAACTATGAGTCTTTACATTCCACTATGTCTCTATTAAAACTTTTATAACACTCGGAAGTAAGCGTTACTTACATGACTTTACATTCCACTATGTCTCTATTAAAACTGGGTCATGCTCATGTATGCGACGTGGCAGCTAATCTTTACATTCCACTATGTCTCTATTAAAACGGGAAAAAGCCTGCATACAGCCGATAAACTGTACCTTTACATTCCACTATGTCTCTATTAAAACGAATACGAATGCATTCATCGCAAGGTGTCCAATTTCTTTACATTCCACTATGTCTCTATTAAAACCCATATGCATATATTAGTTGATTTTTCCTCCCTTTTCAACACTCTTTTGTCGACCCTTAAAAATCCATCTAATCTTCCAAACATTTGTCCTGCATTGAATATGCAATACTTTTGCCCAAAGCAGATAAATACTAATCTTGTCGACCTCCCTGTCAAAATGCATTTTACCACATCGACAGTAATAACTTGTCCCCTGTCCTTTCTGCTTTAATTACTTCTGTCATCCATCTGCTGCCCATAAACCAGCTACATCATAAAATCATCTTCCATTGTTTTCCTAGACAAGCCAATTCCCTTTCCGGTATTCTCATCAAAAACATATTCATACATGGAGCGATGAATATCCGTATTTTTTATAACATCTTTGTCTATGCCAATCCATGATCCTCTATTGTATAAGGTAACACTTAATGTCAATTCATTAAGCTTACTATTTAATATCGCTTTCGCTTCCTGTCCCAAATATCGAGCACATATTATTTCCTGATAATTTTCTATAAATTCCTGATTTTCATTGTAAATTTCATCCGGAATAACAGATATGCTTTTTATCATTCGAAATTTTTCCTGAACTTCTCTTTTGCTTAATTCATTTATACTTAATCCCTCAAAATATTCAAGATACTCTTCTATTTCCTTATAGTATTCTGTATTTGTGATTTCATCTGCATTATATACTTCGTTAATATATTTCGTTTTCTGCGCTTCTGTGAATGTGGTTTTCTCGTAAGTATGTAAATATTCCCAGGAACGTTCAAATAAATCTTTGTAATAAATTCCTCTGCTTTCCGTTTTATTCTTCGTTAATTTTTTAGCATTCTCTGTTTTATATATTCTTATATTGGGGTCATGTGGTACATATCTTCCCTTCCGATTACAACGTCCCATTCTCTGCAACAAGCTGTCTGCCGTGCACATTTCCGTGTACAACACATCAAAGTCTATATCCAAGCTTGCTTCCACAATCTGCGTTGTAATCCAGACTCCTGTGTTTCCCTTCCCTTCCGAGAAGCGCATGATATTTTCTTCAAGCATTTTTCTATGCTTCCTGATGTAATTTGCATGCAATGAATATACATTATCTATCTGTTCTGCCAATGCACAATACATCTCCTGTGCTTTTCTTACTGTATTACAAATCACAAGAACCTTTTTCGTGTTTGCTTCTTCTATAATTTCTTCCAAATCAAATTCCTGCTCATATATCGCTATCATATGCCGCCGCAAAACACTTTCTTGAGAGAAATCAGCAAAGCAAAATGCTTTATCTTTAGCCAGACCGTATCGCTCCATAAAATCAAGGAGAACCGGAGGAAGTGTTGCCGTTATAACAGCAAATTTTCCACCCATCTGTGAAATTGTTTTTAATCCATAGATTAATGCAGCTACCACCCTTGGTTCATAAGATTGTATTTCATCTATGATCACTTTGGAATATTTCAATGTCGCTGCCATCATTTCTGTGCCTAATGCTTTATAAACAAATAAAAACAGTTGATCCACAGTAGTGACCATCAAGGGTGCGTTAAACATTTTTGCTTTTTCCAATTTTTCTTTTGCCTGCATTGCCTTTTGGTCCACGTCTGTCTTCCCATGTTCATTTTGTTCTTCTGATCCTGACTCCTCTATATATTTTTGAAGGCTTTCTGAATGAAGTAATGCCACATCGTTAAACTGATATTCTTCCCGTATTCTTTTATAAATTGCATTGGAAGACACTTTGAGCGGCAATGTATAAAATCCCTTTTCTCCATTCAGCCAATATAATGCAGCTTCTGTTTTACCCGAACCCGTTGGTGCAACTATAACTACACTATAATCTGTTTTCTCTTTCATATATTTTTGAACCGTTCTTAAATTCTCACCATATTTATTTTGAATATGCTTTATCAGTTCTTTCTTTTCGAAATCGGCTTTCTCTTCCGACTCGCTTTTTCCACTGCTGACCGTCCAGTCAAACTTATTCAACATCCCTTTTATCAGCATATATTCCTGCCACAAATCATCCTTAATCGTAGTCTGCATTTGAACTGCAGAATTACGAAAAAGAAGAAAGCTGCGATTTATCATTCGTGTCTTCCATTTACCATTTTCACAAAACTCATTATAACAACTTTCAAAATATTGATCAGAAAATGCTCTGATATCGCTGTCTTTATATTCGTCGTCCCTGGTATGGTGATAATAAACTGCTGTAACCAGACATTTAAAATCATCTTTTGTAATATCATTACATTCTTCTTGTAATTCCTTCAACGATAATGTCAACGCACTTAAAAATCCATGCGGAATTTGTTTTATATTATGATACTTTTCCTGCTTTTCGCCGGAAATCAATGACTGAAAGATCAAATTTGCTTTTCCAAAATCATGGCATTTGCATGCCGTACAAATAAGGTACTTTTCTTTTTCTGTAAAATACGAACCATATTTTTCCAAAAAACTTTGCGCACATCTTACTGTCTCCTCCAAGTGCTCTTTTAATGTTTTCTGCTCTTCCTCCTCCGCATTTATCAGATTATCTCTTTCTCTCTTTAATGCTGTAATCTCATTTTCAGACAACGATATTTTCATTGTTTCTATGAGATGTAAATATTCTATTTGAATTTGTTCTTTATCTTCCTGCTTTAATTTATGTCTTTTTGATTTTGCATAAAACTTCATATTCGCATTCCTATCATGTATCATTCCAAAATGTATCTATTTCTCTTTCAATTATATTACCTTGCAAATCTATATATTTACAATAACTAAGCTAATGCAACAACCGTTGAGCCACCTTCATAATCGTCTACATATACATCATAAACCGTTTCGCCTTTCGGACAATAATATACCTTTATCTTTCCACCATCCTTTTTCCATCTTCTCAGCCCTTTTTTTGTTATTTCGTATTCTTTGGTAAGGGTATATACGGTTGCCAGACTGACTTGTGCATCCTCAAAATAATGGATTGGTATATAAATATCCATTTCAGGCTCTGCTTCGTCCACCTGACTAATATTAACAACATCTACCTTTTCAATATCAAGCAGATCTTCATACCTTCCCAATGACGGATATTTCTTCGGTGCGAGAAGTGCCTGATAAATGGTGTCAAAATCTTCCTCCTTCTCTGGCACAATATGAATGATCATTCTGTTTTCGCAAACAAGTTCCGCATTGGCAATTCCCTTAAACACACCATATTGTTTTCCATCATCTTTTACGCATATTTGATGTCTTGTTTCCTCGTATTTACTCCCAGCATTAAAAGAATATCTTGTATAAACTTCCGAAATGGTTCCCTGATTGCATCCCTGAATGCTGATCTTCATTCTATGCAGTTCAGTAAATCCGCATGTCGCATGAATCATTCCTATCACTGTGGAATATGGTGGCAATGGATACGTTTCTTTAATAATAAAGCTGCTTGGCTTACGGTAATTGGCAAGGGTCTGATAACACTGCAGTCTAATTGCTCTCCCCATAATAATTATCCACTTCTTTCTTTAATTGTTCAAACGCTTTTCCTATTGTATCAGCATGTAATGTTTCACGGATTTCATCATCGTTCTCAAAGGTATCCGCTGCAACACCTACTATTGTATTCGCTTTAATATCTTCATTTTCTTCCCTAATCTCTGCGAGACGTCTCACTTTTAACTTGTTATTTTCCAATTTGATCTGATTCTCGAAAAACGGATTTTTTCTCTGATAACATCCACCAATCACAAAAAGCGGACTCATATTTTCCCGTCGCCCTTTAATATCTCGATAAAGGTACTCGATCCCCTCCAGCAGTGTTTAACTCTGTTTGCCTTTTCTTCCTGAGAAACAGATATATCCCCATCTTCGCCCACACAATCCAGATCCACAGATACGGTATATGTATAATAAGAACGCTGGATCTCACTCTGAGCAATTGCATTATCTAAATCGGACCTTTTGGCTAAGCCCATATTGGTCAGAAATTCCAGGTCACTCTGATATGGTTCCAGAGCAATCGCATTGCTAAGACGGGCTACTGCACTTCTGGTAGTCGCCCCACCTTTTTCATCGCCTTTTGATGTCGTTTTCATATATCCAAAAAGATCAATTTCCGGATAATCTTCAATGGTTGCTGAAGGTGCAAACTGCACAACGCCACTTTTGTCATCAACCGGGGTATTGTCCCATTTTAACTGTCTGACAAGACTATATCTCATTGCCTGTCTTGAAATATAAGAGTACTGCTGATAATTTCCTCTTGTCATTTTCTTAAGCGTTGTAATATTCCCAACACCTTCTCCGTAATTTGCACTTTCTGCCAAAAAAATCATCGTGATTGTCAATCCATTATTCTTCATTTTTCTTTTCCTCCTTGCCTGCATAATGACTTCCTTCTAATCCCAAAAGAAATGCATACCCATATTGATTAAACTTTTCTCTGTCCTGTAGCATCGCCACAAAACCATTTGGAACTTCCAATCTGCTGGATGCATATAATCGTATAATTGCATCCATAAATTTCTCTGTGTTTCCTACCGATAATGCATTTGTGAGTCTATAAATTGTTCCTCTCATGCATTCATCGGAAGTCACACCCTTAGCAGATAAAATTGCTTTTCGCAATTCGAATCCACTATCCCTCATTGACCATACGTTCATTTGATTCATTCCTCCTTCGCCCTGCATAATCATTGTTGTTCTAATTTGAATTTTAAACACTGATACAGCTCTGCTTAAAATACTTTCTGTTTCGATACCTGCTTTCATCAGCCGGTTGACAAGCCGATACTGGCTCTTATAACTGATCAGATTTTCAATGACCATTTCATAAACATTCAGATAATCCTTTTTAATTTTTACCGTAGGATATTCCGATAATTTTTCGAAATATTCCATTATCTTTTTATCCTTGAGAACATTCAAAATATCCTTGTGTAGTATATTAAAAATATATTTATCGTTTTCATTTTTTTCATTTGTACCGCGCAGAATAATGGAAATATTATTCAGTTCTTTCACCTTTAGTTTAAACACGGTGTTGAGAGTTCTGGCAATCCAGGTTGTATATTTTTCTTCTGCCTGCCTTGCATTTTCTTTCTGTTTAATTTTAACCTCTTTATTCACATCAACCAGCACTTCTATGCTGCTGTCTATATTTTGAAATACAAACTTGTTCCCAACCAGACGAAACCCTAACGGGACAAGCGTATATAAATAAGCGCATAACGGACATATGTATGCATCTACTTTACAATTCCAAAATGCAGACCGTTTTCTTGCAAGATCATCTGCCATATCATTCATAAAAGCAATGGAAACCTCTTCTTTGCTGTCAATCATCGCATTGCATTCAATACAATATTCCTTTGATTTTTCATGCGATTTTAACAGATATTCCTTTAAAGGCTTTGAAAAATCCTGTTCATATATTTCCCGCATATCTTTCTTGGCATTTGCCCGATACAAAAAACTTTTTCCATTCCAAAAACGATTAATATAGTTATAAATTATACTTTTCATACAGAAGGTTTCCCGGCATAAAGGCTGTTTTAAAAATTCCTCCAGCTCCGATAATCGTTCCAGTAGTTCGCCCGGTTCCATCTTGACATTCAATTTACTGACCTTAAGCTTTTCATATACCTCTGGAGCTTCAATTTTATCACAAATATTATCAAAACCACTTTTATAACTATTAGACAGCATCTTATCATTAATATACTTCAAATCGTCTTTTATAGCCTTTAATTCTTCTTCCTTCTGAATAAATTCTCTGCCTTTTTCAATCCTGTTCAATATCTCCTGATAAGTACAAACAGGTCCATAAATCTCTACAAATGCCTTAAAATACAGATCCGTCCAATCGGCATTTTCCGCAAATTCTCCGCTTATGCAAAGCACCTGTTCCTCTTCATCCAGCCAAAAATCCTCATTTACGCCTTGTTTGGCATCGGAAACGAGAAGCATATTCCACATCCCCACAATGCCTGCATTTTTGAGAAAATCACCCTTCGTAATCTTAATTGTCTCCACATATTTCCCTCCCCTCTACATAATAATTTCAAACTTTCCATGGCCTTCCGATCTCCGACTTCCCATTCCTGCCTGATATAAATAATTCAGAAGTTCCGGAGTTCCTTTTAATTTATAAATACCAATATTAGCATCTATCATATGACCAAACACGTTCTGAACAACCTTTTTGCCTTTAACCGGAACAATCGAAAAACCATCCGTTGAAATTGGCACATTGAGCTTTTCCAACATGAATTCTATATTTTCTTTTAATGTCTTTTCAAATTCTGTATCCTGATATATGTAATATTTATCCGTGTTATTGCTCGCATCATGACTGCGGACAACAAGCGAACTTGACATTTTTATGATCACTTCGGAATCCTTTATTTCACTGCGCTTTTGTGCCGCGATCGACACGAGCTGCATCGAATTGCAGTTCATAGGATATTTTTTCTTATACATTGTTTTGAAAGAATTTAAAAATTGTATACTTTCTACGATATCCGCATCACTAAAATACAGCTCAAAACAAGGTTGTCCTAATGAAATTTGTTCCTTCTGAAATCTGGCATTCGGAAGATAACACGAAAATGTATAGCTCTTCATAACAGACTGACTTTTATCATACAGTTTCTCATGAAAGTCCTTGGCATAATTTAAAGTTGCCGCCTTCAGAAAACTGATTATAACAACCTCAAAATCCTTCGACAAAAATGGCTTTTCCAACTGAAAAGTCAACTTAAACTGATTCATTCTATCACCCCTTCCATTTCAACTAAGCTCTTACAATACTATTATACATCATTTATCGAATTTTTAAACTACTTCATTCGACATATTTCGACATTTCTTTTATATTTTTTAAAACAAAAAATGCGAGCTTTTCAAAAACTCGCATTAAACACACTTGTCTCTCAAGAAATTTCTGTATTTTTATGTGTATTTCTATTCTTTGCAGCTAATCGAAATGCCTTTTCCATTGCAGGAGTAAGTTCCGGTGAATCATCATCATACACGATTTCTCTTTGCGCTGCAGCCTGTATCTGCTTAATCTGTTCAGCAGTCGGTTTCTGATCTCTAGTTAAAGCAGCTGTCTTGATCATAGTAAATACTCCTTTCCGTTTTTGTTGCTATTCTTGCTGATATCAGACGAATATTCTCTTTCCGTTCTGTATATACAACAAAAATCACATCATTAACAATTCCAATTTTGTATATGAATTTGTCCAATAGCTATATTCAATGTTTCCGAATAGAATGATAGAGAAACACCGTTCCGGCACCCAATAATAAAACAGCTATTATTAAAATACAAGCCAACGGGAACCGAAAAATATAATCTGCCGAATTTGTAAAACACTCATGATAATTTCTAAACTCAAATGCTTGATACCATTTTGCAAATAACGGCATCAACAAAACAAATATCCCGCCTATCAGGATACATGTTGTTGAGATACACCTTTCAATAATACTGCCATTACTATTTTTCTTATCCGTATTGTGATTATTTGTGTCCTGATCATTATCGTCATCTACCTCGTCCTTCATAAGATAATCCAACGAGCAGTCAAAATATCTTCCTAATTTGACCATATTTTCCATATCAGGAATCGTCCCCATTTCCCACTTGGAAACAGCCTGTCTGGAAACATTCAGTTTTTCTGCCAGCTGCTCCTGTGATAATCCGTTCTGTTTTCTTAATCTCTGTAATTTTTCAGCAAATGTCATAGCATGCATCCCCTTTCTGTTTTTCAGTGTAATTACAGTATATCTTTATCTCTCGATCTATCTACCATCTGAACCTTGCAAATCCGCAATTCAAGGTTACATTCCGGAAAATACTGCCGATTTATACACTTCTGCTATAAATCAGATTATGATAGGTACATCCACAACATTGCAGTCACCTCTGTTTTGATTTTATACCCTTTTATAAATAATAGGAGCATCATATCCAAATGTACGTTTTCCATTCACTTCCATACTCTCCGATACTTCCAGACATGTATCAGAAAATTTCTCCCATAACCGAAATATCATTACCGGCGAAAACTGGCTTACACTGCCTCCTTCCCATGTACCATCCTTTTCGTGATACAAAGCCGGAGTAAATTTTTCTGACTTTTTCAATACACTGTATTTTACATTTTTCATTGTTTCGTAGGAAAATGTCTTTTTATCCTCTCCTTCCGGAATTTCATAGGAAGAAAGCATAATCCCATCATCCTGCTCTGTCAACAAAAACAAATGTGGCGAAGAATGACGTTTTCCTTGGCTTTGATAATAACTTTCTTCCACAATGAATATGCCGGAAAAATCTGCCGGAAGATCTTGTATTTTATTGTTACACGGTGTATTAACATGCTCCGCATATGGATATATCTCTCCTGCTTCCTTCATTTTTTGAAATTGTTCCTGATTATCAAAGTGACCTGTCATCATTTTAATAAACTGCTCAAGTTTAGATATATTTTCTGTATGGCTCATATAGTTCTCCTCTCTCGACGATATTTTCTCTCATTATACACCCATCCATATGAAAAAAAAAGAATATTATCTTTCATACTATCCACATAAGTTTTCATGATAAACTCCCTGCTTAAAACGTGAACGAGAGAAACGTCCACAGCAGACAGATCAATGAATAATTGAAAAGTAGCATGTTTTTTTGCCGGAGTAGGTGGAATTGATTTAGGCTTTGAACAGACCAGAGCATTTGAAGTCGTATACGCAAATGAGATTGACAAATACCCTATTGCCACCTACGAAAACAACTTTAATATCAGAGCAGACTGCCGTGATATTAACACAATAAATGCGAGTGAAATGCCAGAATTTGATGTAATGGTTGGTGGATTTCCTTGTCAAGCCTTTTCGCTTGCCGGATATAGACAGGGATTCGATGATGAAAAAGGACGAGGAACGCTATTCTTTGAAATGATGCGTATTATTAGGGAAAAGAAAGCAGCCGGACACCAATCCAAAGTTGTATTCTTTGAAAATGTCAAGAATCTGGTTGGACACGATCACGGCAATACGTTTCAAGTCATTCAAGAACAATTAGAATATCTGGGATATCATATAAAAACAAAGGTTCTCAACGCAATGGAGTACGGAAATGTACCACAGAATCGGCTCTCACCAAAAGCAAGACAGTATTTCCAAGCGATGACAGCCTCTTAAAAATGCTCTATCTGGCTACTATGGACATCACTAAAAAATGGACCGGACGCCGCAGGGACTGGTCCCAGATACGAGCCCAGCTGGAAATCTACTTTGAAGAACGGCTGGAAAAAGCAGAATTCTAGGGAAATCTATTTGACATATGCATTTCGAGTAGTTTATATTACTGTAATTTTCAATTTTATCACATCAATCATAAATGTGCTTTGCCCAGTCCACAATTGGTTCAATATATTTCTTGTCACTGATATCGTATGACTTAGAAATCATTTCTGCTTGAATCTTCTCTGCTTCAGTCTTGTCTTTTTTTGCCTTTAATGCACTTATAAACATTTTCATCATTAATTTAGAAGTACCCGACATTCTCTCATAATTAAATCCACCCGGACAATAAAATATCTTTACCTTTTGATGTTCTTCTTCAGTAAACCAATTCTTCATCGCCACTTCTATTTCAGGATTTTCTATAGGACTTCCGCCTACGCAGTATACTGCCAATTTTTTGTCGTTCCACTTTTTAAGATTGTTCTTGAACCACTTGATTTTACTAATTCCACCTGCACATGCCCAGCTGCCAAATATTATCGCATCATACTGCTCAAAGTTCAGTTTGCCAGCTTCATTAAGCTCAACACATTCACATTCTAGGGCTTCACTAATCCATTGTGCGTATTTCTTTGTAAATCCAGTCTGTGAATTATAAATTACAATAATGTCTTTACTCATCTCAATATTCTCCATTTCTTTCATTTGTCTTAAATCAAGCTAAGTCCTTCAAATTATCTTCAATTTGTATAATCGTCTGTATTGTTACTTGTAGCTGCTCCTCTGAAACACCTGCAAACATTTTTTTCAAAATACTCATAGTCATTTCATCGTTTTTTTCACAGAAATCTCTACAATAGTCAGTAAGTTCAATGCGCTGTTTTCGCTTATCATTTTTATCTACGATAATAGTAACAAAACCTTTCTTTTCCAATTTTAATAAAATCTGTTTTACATTCTGATGTGAGCTACCCATAATCTCAGCAAGTTCTTTAACCGTTGGTTTTCCTTTACACAGATTAATACATATAATTGCAAAAAACTGTTTCCAACTTACTTCTTTCATCGTGCTATCTGCAACAGCCTGAAATCTGTTATCAAAAGCACTTAATAATCCCAGTAAAAAATAAGATGGATCAATCCCTGTAAAATCTACTTTGTCACTACGAATCACATCTTTAATATTCATATCATCCTCCAATAGGTAATATATTACTTTATATATGGTAATATATTACCTATTATCTGTCAATAGAAAAAGACGGAACAATATCCGCCTTTTTCACAATTGCTATTTCCTAAATTCGCTTTTTCTGTATTGCTGAATTTTGACAGTTTTATTTAACTTTGTTTAGTTCTCAGCTTTTGCCAATCCTTTAACTACCTTATCGAAATCAGACTCAATCGGTTGTGTCTTATTAAAGATATCGTATTCCTGATATGCTTTCTCCAACGCCTGTTTATGGGAAATACGTCCGTTATCCTTTAAAATATCATATCTTCGGAATTCAAGGAACTCGTTCACGCTTTTTGAAAATTCCTCCATTGTAAAGACATTTTCACGTTCAATCAAATCCTCTATGTAATCAAAATATCCTGTAACAGCACGTTCCAACTGACGAATCTGTTTTTCGTCCAAATAGTTTTTGGCAATCGGTGTATCAGATTTGAGAATACGACCATCGGGAGCATTTTTCCATGTGGTCAAGCCCATATTTTCCTTGGTGTGGTCAGCTTGATTGTAGACGATTTCAGCCGCTGTTTTACCGGTAATGGCATAGTGGAATTTGTTCTGTATGGTAGCATAAAAATGATATGCAGTATCAGAATCTCTATCATAATCAATGCTGCACTCTGCAAAAATATCGGTTATCTGTTGCCATATTCTGCGTTCGCTGGCACGGATGGAGCGAACTCTTTCCAGCAATTCACGGAAGTAATCCTTGCCAAAAGCGGTTTTTCCCTGCTTTAAACGTTCATCATCCATAGCAAAGCCCTTTATCATATATTCCTTCAAAATACTGGTTGCCCATATACGGAACCTGGTTGCCTGAATGGAGTTTACTCTGTAACCTACAGAAATAATGGCATCCAGATTGTAATAATTGGTAGGAATAGTCTGTGTTTTATCCTGCATTGCTCCGTGCTGAGTGGTTGTTGCAATTTTTGCAACAACCACTTCCTCATCCAGCTCACCGGATTCAAAAATCTTTGCTAAATGGCGGCTGATGCCCGACTTGTCAATACCAAACAATTCAGCCATGGCTTTTTGTGTCAGCCATATCGTTTCATCTTTTATCAAGGCGCTTACAGTCACGTTATCATCTTCGGTTCTGTACAGCACCATTTCCATTTGTTTTGTAATATCTGTATTCATAATCAGCCTTCTTTCTTATAGCAGGTGAATTAGTTAGCGTTGTCTTTATCCTTAGCACGGCTCTTATACACATTATACCGGTTTTTACATTTACCACTGCAAAATACGCTGTTGGGTCTGCTGGCAACAAAGGCTTTTCCACAGTGCTTACATACCTTCAGGGAGGACTTTTCATCTGTAAGCATAAAAGAAAACATCATCTGCACACCCAATAGCAGAGAATGGAAATCCCACACGATGGTAGGTCGGTCAAGCAGCTCTATATGATAGATTGGTGCAATACCGCCAAATGCCGCCATGCCCTGACGGTATAAATTCTTTTGCATATCATCCATCTTGTCAAAATCCTGATAGTATAGAAAGCTTGACATAAAGGTAAATGCCCAGTCTTTAAATAAAGTCACAAGCCAGTCATACCTTTCTGCATATTCTTTCTGGAAACTCATCATTACTGCCTGCGGTTTATTTTTCATAGTCATAATCAGTGCCATCATCTGCACATCATCCGTACTCCATGATGATTCCATTCCTTTTTTTACAAAATCAATCTTATCAAAGGGAAAGAAATAGGAAAGATACTTTTCCGTAGTCATGCTTTCCTCTTTGATGAAATGATTTTTCGGTAAATATACCGAATGATAAGTGATGAAGTCCGGCGTGGTAGGCAGTGCCGTCATAAATCCAAGCAGTCCATAACCGGTAACAAAATCCATAATGGCATTCTGCAAATGTTCCTGTGTATTATTTTTGTCCATGCACATCAGTCCGAGGTTTACCGCCTTTAATACCATCTGCTCCGAATCCTTTAGCGGATTATAGAGAGACACTTTCGCATCCGGTGAAGGTGTGATGTACAACGTACCTTCTTTATCTTCCTTCCAGTCATATTTGTCGTATCGTGCCCAGTTGGAGCTGGTTTTCTGGAATAGGTTACTCATAAAAGCCTCCAATCTGTCCGTTCTAAAATGTAATCTGTATCACCAGAAAATATATTACTATCATAACAAGCCTGTTCCCCAAGGTCAAATGGTATTTGTGATTTCTTTCGTTTTCTTATTCTTTTTATCCGTAATCAGTGATCGGTAATTGTCATAAAAAATCTGCTCTTGCTTTGTCAGAGAAAGCTGATTGTCTACTCTGTTCTGTAATGCCTGCATAAAGGATTTACGAAGCTTTTTTAACATGGTGTCACGGATTTTGCGGATATTTCTGTCGGTCTGCTCTCTAAATGCTGCAATCAACTGACAGGAGTATCCTTTAATGGCAAGCTGATATAAAAGCTCCTTCTGTACATCTTTTAATGCAAAGATTGCTTTGGAAATATCCTCATCCGTCACCAGCTCATGCATTTCAAAGAGGCAGTCATAAATGGCATCAAGGAAATCCCCTTTCAGTATCTGCTTCCAGAAAACATGCCGGATGGGAGCAGGAATTACAATCTCATCCGGTGACATTCCCCATTCAAGGGGAACATCCGATCTTCCTATTTCATGATAGCGTTCCTTACGTTCCCGGTTGGCATCAAGCCTTTTCCACCATGTAACCACATTTGCAAATTTCTCCTCGGTTCTGGCAGAATCCTCAAGACGTGCCAGTGCTTCCTGTTCCAGTTCACGTTTCAGCTTTTCCCTCGTTGATGTTTCCGGTATCTTTGATACTTCCGGTTCATTTTCCATCTCAAGTTCTATTTCAAGAATAGCGGCATTCTCCTGTTCAAGGGCATCCGTCAGTTCATCTTCCTGTATGTCTTCTTCAAAATAATCATTTGTACATTCCTTCAACAGGGATTCACCACCTTTCAAAAATTTCTTTCAGAACTTCTATAAAAAACAGTTCCGTTTTGGGACTGCATTTCTCCTATAGGTGAGGAAGTAATCTTATTTATCTCAAAAAGATTACTCAAAACCAGAAGAAAGGAGCCGGATTTTATGAAGATTTATCTTATCCGTTGTAGCAGTCCGTCAAAGATACTTCGATTATAACAAACATGTGTTCGTATTTCAAGAAGGAGGTGAAATTATTATGGAGCAGGCAGTAAGTAAGGAGCGGGCGATGTCCTCTTTTACCAAAAGAAAAGGACAGACCACCTATAAGGTAAATGTATTTTTCGCAGAGAATATCACATCTACCTTTGAGGATAAGCTTTTGCATCTAGTGGTAAATGATATTGACAATCGGAAAGTTGCCACACCGGATGCAGAGTAATTGTTACACACAAATCTATTAGTTTTATGGCTGATATTTTTATCAGCAAGAAGGAGTTTACTATGGGTAAATCAACCAAAACCTATGAAGAAAGAATCCAGGAGAAGGATTTAAGGATCGAGAAGCTGGCACAGGAGTTGAAGCGTTATGAGACACAAAAGAAGCAGCTGGAGAAACGAAAGAAGGAGGAAGAACGGAAAATCCGTACCCACCGTCTGATTGAAATCGGTGCGGCGGTGGAGTCAGTACTTGGAAGATGTATTGAGCTGGAAGAAATCCCTAAGCTGATTGCCTTTTTAAATAAGCAGGAAGCCAACGGAAAATTTTTCTCCAAAGCAATACAGAAAAGTCCTGATACAGACATGAGAAAAGAAGAATGCGGGGAGTCAGGAGTTTCCTGATTCCCTTCTCTTTTTAGGGAGAAGGGCGCACTTATAGACAGGCAGAGCCTGTCTCTGGCGCGCGCTCTGCGAGGCTTATGGGAAGCATTGTTGTGATTAGCATTATGATTCTTGCTTCTGCGGGGATTTTGATAGGAGGATTTCTTCTATTCAGAAATGTATTTGACCGGATTGATGAGAAGTGGCATGACCGCTGGCAGTATTACAAAGTTATCGGAGTAAAAAGCTTAAGAAAAGCGGTGACGGTTGCTTTGTGTATTGTCAGTATTACCTTTGCATTGATTGCAGGAATGTGTATTCCGCTGGATATCAATGTGGTAAGCTGATGGATTTGCGTTTCCACCGCCGGAATGACGGTTTCCTTAAAAATGGATTTGCGGTTTCCGATTCCCGGACAGGCGGGACATGGAAGCTGGATTATTCACTCGTAAAAAGGCACCTCACAGATTACTCTTTCTGGTGAAAATACTATTTTAAACATTTGACTTTCATCAACAGTAGTAATCCCCGAATCTAATAATACGAGACTATGAGAAAAAGTCTGTAAATAAGATTCTTCTATGATAATGAAAGGCAAAAAATTCTTTGTCAGAGCTTTTTGCCCTTTAGTTATATATAACAGTTGAAAAATG
>NZ_QUET01000044.1 GCF_003478445.1 Roseburia sp. AM59-24XD | reverse complement strand
TTATGTAAAAAGTTTTTACATACTTTTACATAACCCCTATATAGCATTTACATGGCATTGTTATGATGAAAATGTAAAAAGTAGAATGAAGAATAAGTGAAGAGACGAATCAGGACGTACACATTCAATGAGGTATGTGTAAAGATCCGGAAAAATGGAGGAAAAAAGATGAACAGTACGGTTCAGATCGCATTTGGATTGCTGGGAGGTCTGGCATTATTCCTGTTTGGAATGAATTTGATGAGTGAGTGTCTGCAGAAGGCAGCAGGCGAGAAAATGAAGGCAATTCTTGCACTTTTAACGAAAAATCCGATACTTGGTGTTTTGGCAGGTGCTTTGACGACGGCTGTTTTACAGAGCAGCAGTGCGACAACAGTTATGACGATTGGTTTTGTCAGTGCGGGACTGATGAGTCTTCCGCAGGCAATTTCTATTATACTTGGTGCCAACATTGGTACAACAATGACGGCACAGATCATTGCATTTAAGATCAGCGATTATATTTATCTGATCATTTTTGCAGGCTTTATCATTTCCTTTATCTGCAAATCCGAGAAGGTGAAAAACATCGGTCAGACAATTTTTGCTTTTGGTGTTCTTTTCCTTGGGATTGAGACGATGGGAGATGTCATGAAGCCGCTGGCGGCAAGCCCGGTATTCACGGCAATGATCGCAAAGGTAGCACATATTCCGGTGCTTGGTGTCTGTGTGGGAACATTGATGACACTTGTTGTACAGAGCAGCTCGGCAACGATTGCGGTGCTGCAGAATTTTGCAGAGCAGGCGGGACCGGATGGAACAACAAGTATTCTTGGTCTTGCGGGTGCGATCCCGATCCTGCTTGGTGATAATATTGGTACAACGATCACTGCACTGCTTGCCAGTGTTGGTCAGTCAAGAGATGCAAAGCGTACCGCACTTGCGCATTGTATGTTTAATGTCAGCGGAAGTCTGATCTTTATCTGGTTTGTGCATCCGTATGCAAAGCTGATCCAGTATATTTCCCCGAAGGGGGCAGAGGTTGATGTGATCTCACGTCAGATTGCGAATGCGCATACCGGCTTTAACTTTATTATGACACTTCTCTGGCTCCCACTGATCTGGCTGCTGGTGAAGATCGTTATGTTTATTATTCCGGGAGAAAAGGATGAGAAGGATGCATCACAGCCGATGTATCTGGACAATAATCTGGTCAATCAGCCGACAGCGGCACTTCGTCTGGTATCTCAGGAGGTGATCCGGTTGAGCGGACTGGTAAAGGAGATCATTAACGATATTTCGGATGTGGCAGGCTTAAAAGATTGGACTTATGTGGAGGATCTGCAGAGTAAGATCCAGGTCGTACAGAATCTGGATGAACGGATCACGGAATATCTGACTAACCTGTTTTCGGCAGGTGTTCTGACCGAGGAGCAGGCAACACAGACGGCAGGTATCATGTATGTGCTCAGCGATGTCAACCGTCTTGCATTGTTGTGTGGCGATATTCTTGCGGTATTTGAGGAGGAGGGGAATAAGTCCTCCAAGAAATCCGTGCTTTCCAAGGACGCCTCCAGAGATCTGGAGAAGAGTCTGAAGCTGATCGGCGATATGTATGATGCTTCCCTGAAGGTAATGGAAACCGGTGATAAGGACAATGCCGCTAAGATCATTAAGAAGAGAGATAAGATTCTGGAACTTGATCTGAAGCTTCGCAAGGATCATATGAAGCGTGTCAGCACCGGAAAATGTAAAGCGAGTCTGACCTCTTCCTTTAATAAGATCCTTCACAGCATTGACCGAATGGGAAACAGTTGTGTTAATATTGCGGATGCGGTCATGGAGTCCGTTGATTTTGGATATTTTAATTAAGCGTACGCAATGAATTTGTGATATACTCAACCTAAAAGGATAGAAAGGCGGGACGGCTATGGCATTAATTTATATTGTGGAGGACGACAAAAATATCAGCGAGATTGAGAGCTTTTCGCTCAAAAACGCGGGACATCAGACGGTGGAATTCCCGGATGGACGTTCCTTCTATAAGGAACTGGCAGAGAAGAAGCCGGATCTGATCCTGCTTGATATTATGCTGCCGGATGAGGATGGTCTGTCAATCCTTCGGAAGATCCGCGAGAAAAGAGAGACGAAGAGGATTCCGGTGATCATGGTGACAGCGAAAACGACAGAGATTGATAAGGTGAAGGGACTTGATAATGGTGCGGACGATTATATGACGAAGCCGTTTGGAGTTATGGAGCTGGTTTCCCGTGTCAAGGCACTTCTTCGAAGAACAGGAGAGCAGGATGCGGAGAAGGTGATCAAGATCGGGGATCTTGTGATCGATGACGAGAAACGAAAGGTTTTTGTGTCAGGCAGTGCGGTAGAGCTTACTTATAAAGAGTATGAGTTGTTGCATTATCTGGCGCAGAATCAGGAGATCGTGCTTCCCAGAGACAGCATTATGGAGCATATCTGGCATGCAAACTGTGAGATTGAATCGCGCACGCTCGATGTGCATATCAAGACACTGCGTCATAAGCTTGGAGATGCAGGAAAATATATTAAAACCGTACGGAATGTCGGGTACTGCATGAATCTTGTGTAGAAAAGGGAAAGACTTGACATATAACGCAGGAAGGAGAAAAGTAAAACTGCCGGAATGGTCTACATAACATTAAAAAAAACTGTTCCGGCAGAGGAAAGGAATTGATGGATGAAACGGCGGATTAACATTTTATGTATGATATTGACGGTGATCACAATATTGGAGACAGTAGCACTTTCTGCGACTGTCTTTTATGGTGTATTGACGAAGGAAGTCATTCAGGATCTAAGAAATTCGGCAGATGTGATGGTCGAGTCGGATGCGTGGCAGATGGTGTCAGATCCGGCAAATGTCCATATGGAAAATACACCGAAGCATCTTCGTATCACGCTGATCAACCCGGATGGTAATGCAGTCTGTGACAGCGATGCGGATGTGAGGGGCATGGGAAACCACAAAAATCGTCCGGAGATTGCATCCGCATTTTCAAAGGGAGAGGGCAAGGCGGTGCGTAATTCACAGACACTTGGCAAAAGTGCGTTTTATTATGCGGTTCGGCTGGATAATGGTTATGTGCTGCGTATCTCCAAGGAGGTCAGCAGTATGACGGGGATTTTGCTGAGCACTGTGCCAAGGCTTGTTGTTCTCAGTGTTCTTCTGTTTGCGGCATGTGTGATCCTGTCCCACGCATTGACGAAAAGTATCGTTAAGCCGATCGAGGAGCTTGCCAAGAATCTGGAGGGACCGGGCATGTATCATGTATATGAGGAGCTTGAGCCGTACGTGACAACGATACGTGCGCAGCATGAGGACATTATCCGCAATGCCAATATGCGGCAGGAATTTACGGCAAATGTTTCCCATGAATTGAAGACGCCGCTGACCTCCATTTCAGGTTATTCGGAATTGATTGAAAATGGGATTGCGACAGGGGACGATGTGCAGAGATTTGCCAGAGAGATCC
This sequence comes from Roseburia sp. AM59-24XD, assembly GCF_003478445.1. Taxonomy (GTDB): domain Bacteria; phylum Bacillota; class Clostridia; order Lachnospirales; family Lachnospiraceae; genus Jutongia. The sequence goes on along the minus strand of NZ_QUET01000044.1, from coordinate 14,765 downwards.
ATAAGAGTTCAAACCGTCTTCTGACGCTGATAAATGACATCATTCGCTTGTCTGAACTTGATGTGACAACGGAAGATATTATGGAGGAGCTTGATATCTGCGATATGGCGGCCAATTGTGTGGAGATGCTTCAAATGTCTGCAGAAAAGCATCAGGTACAGCTTTCTTTCTCGGGAGAGCCGCAGATGGTGACGGCGAACCGGCAGATGATGGACGAGCTGATCTACAATCTGTGTGACAATGCGATCCGGTATAATAATCCGGGCGGACGTGTGGATGTATCGGTTTACCGGGAGGTTGAGCGTGTTGTTCTCGAGGTGAAGGATAACGGGATCGGGATTCCGGAGAAGGATCAGGAACGCATTTTTGAACGTTTTTACCGCGTGGACAAGAGCCGTTCGAAATCAACGGGCGGTACCGGTCTTGGACTGGCGATCGTGAAGCATATCATTGCGTTGCACGACAATGTGAAGCTCGAGCTTCGCAGTAAGCTGGGCGAGGGAACAACAATATATGTTTATTTTACAAAATAACGGTTTTGTGGTTTTAACAACGGAAATTCTTCTTTGTTTTCGGTAAGATAACTTCAGAACCGGAAAACAGACCGGTTTCGTGAAAATAAGTCAAACAATGAGGAAACGAGGGGGAACGACTATGGTACGTCAGGTAATAAAAATTGATGAAGAAAAATGCAACGGATGTGGTCTGTGTGTCAATGCATGTCATGAGGGAGCGATCGCTCTGGTGCACGGAAAAGCACATCTGATGAGGGATGATTACTGCGACGGTCTTGGAGACTGTCTGCCGTCCTGCCCGACAGGGGCGATCTCATTTGAGCAGAGAGAGGCGGCTGCTTATGACGAGGCGGCTGTGCTGAAGGCGAAGGAGGAGAAGGCGGCAAAGGAGAAACAGATCCGGGCAAGGGCGATGACGGGCGGCTGTCCGGGCAGCAGGATGATGCAGTTTGACAGAGCCTCAGGGAAGCAACAGCCTTCCGGCACGGAGCAGCTGCAGGGAGCAGTCAGCGAGCTTTCGCAGTGGCCGGTCCAGATTAAACTTGCACCGGTGAATGCACCGTATTTTGAAGGGGCAGATCTTCTGGTGGCAGCGGATTGTACGGCATACGCGTATGCATCCTTCCATCAGGATTTTATCCGTGGAAGAGTGACGTTGATCGGATGCCCGAAGTTAGATGATGTCGATTACAGCGAGAAGCTGACCGAGATCCTGCGCCGGAATGAGCTGCGCAGTGTGACGATCGTGCGCATGGAGGTACCATGCTGCGGCGGGCTGGAGCAAGCGGTTAAGACCGCATTACAAAACAGCGGCAAAATGATCCCGTGGCAGGTCAGAGTCATTTCGACAGATGGACGAATCCTGTCATAGACAGATATGAATATGGAATCCTGTAGGTGAGGAAAACGGCGGAATATTGCATTTCCGCCGTTTTTTCGTCGAAAATTGCAGCTGCTTTTATATTGATAAGCGGGCTTTGACTATCTTACAATAAATGAAAAGGAGTCCCGGATATGGGACAGCACAACGAAAAGGGGATAGGATATGGAAGTAATCAAAGTGTTAGTCGTGGATGATAACAAGCGGATCGTGACGATCCTGAAGGAAGCACTGGAGCGTGAAACGGATATGGAGGTGGTCGGAACAGCATCTGACGGAGAGGAGGCACTTCACAAGATATCGGCACTGCGTCCGGATGTCGTTCTGTTGGATCTGATCATGCCGAAGGTGGACGGACTCGGCGTGATGGAGCGCATGAAAAAGGGAGCTCCGACTCTGGCTCCGGAGTTTGTCGTTGTGTCGGCGGTAAGTCAGGAGCGCGTGACCGAGAATGCGTTTCGTCTCGGGGCTGCTTATTATATTCTCAAACCCTTTGACACCCGTGTGGTTGTGTCGCGGGTGCGGGCGGTTGGACAAAATGAGAAAGGCAGGGACAGGAACGAGCAGAGAGTTATCAATACGGTTTTTGAAAACAAGCACCGGAGAATGGAGGATTCCCTCGAATCGGATGTGACGGATGTGATCCATGAGATCGGTGTTCCGGCACATATTAAGGGGTACCAGTATCTGCGGGATGCGATCATCATGTCAGTCAATGATAATGAGATGCTCGGCGCGATCACGAAGGTGCTGTATCCGACGATCGCCCGCAATTATAAGACAACGTCAAGCAGGGTAGAGCGGGCAATCCGCCATGCTATTGAGGTGGCGTGGAGTCGTGGACGGATGGAGACGATCGAAGAATTGTTTGGTTACACTGTTAATTCCGGCAAGGGAAAACCGACAAACTCTGAATTTATCGCACTGATCGCAGATAAAATCCGTCTGGAATACAAGCTTCGTGCATGAGAAAGCACACTTAACTTTCCGTAAAAAACACTTTTCACAGGCTCTGAAATAAGGTATAATTATTTTAATGGAATGCACGGGTAATTCTGACACCATATCCGTGACATTCATTGGAGTTTACAAACTGAATGGAGGGTGTATATGAAAAACATATTATTTGTGGCTTCCGAGTGTGTACCATTTGTGAAAACCGGAGGTCTGGCAGATGTTGTGGGGTCTTTGCCAAAGTATTTCAACAAGAAAGAGTATGATGTGCGTGTTATGATTCCAAAGTACGCATGCATTCCACAGGAGTGGAAGGACAAGATGCAGTACAAGACGCACTTCTATATGGATTTGGCATGGAGAAGCCAGTATGTTGGTATCTTAGAGATGGAGTATGAGGGAGTTCATTTCTATTTTATCGATAATGAGTTCTATTTCGCAGGATTTCATCCATATGGCAATATTTTCGAGGATATTGAGAAGTTTGCATTTTTCTGTAAAGCAGCATTGTCTGCAATGCCTTCTCTGGATTTCCGTCCGGATATCATCCACTGCCATGACTGGCAGACAGGACTGATCCCGGTATATATTAAGGACAGCTTCAATGATAACCCGTTCTACCATGGTATCAAGACGATCATGACGATACATAACCTGAAGTTCCAGGGTATCTGGGATAAGCAGAAGGTCATTGACATCACAGGCTTGAACGAGTATTATTTCACCAGTGACAAGCTGGAGGCATATGGTGATGCCAACTATCTCAAGGGCGGTATCGTATATGCTGATATGGTAACGACAGTCAGCGATTCCTATGCGGAGGAGATCAAGATGCCGTTCTATGGAGAGCATCTGGATGGTCTGATGCGTGCGCGCAGCAATTGCCTGCGTGGTATTGTTAACGGTCTGGATTACGATGAGTACAATCCGGAGACCGATCCACTGATCTACGCCAACTACAATGCCAAGACATTCCGTAAGGAGAAGATCAAGAACAAACGCGGTCTTCAGAAGGAGCTTGGTCTTGATCAGAACGATAAAGCATTTATGATCGGTATTGTATCACGTCTGACGGATCAGAAGGGCTTTGACCTCATTAATTATGTGATCGAGGAGATCTGTGCAGAGGATACACAGCTTGTGGTTCTCGGAACCGGTGAGGAGCGTTATGAGAATCTGTTCCGTCACTTCGAGTGGAAGTATCACGGAAGAGTTTCTGCGAATATCTTCTATTCCAATGAGCGCTCTCATAAGATCTATGCAGCGTGTGATGCATTCCTGATGCCATCTCTGTTCGAGCCGTGTGGTCTGAGCCAGTTGATGAGTCTTCGTTATGGTACTGTTCCAATCGTACGTGAAACCGGTGGTCTGAAGGATACCGTAGAGCCGTACAATGAGTATGAGGGAAAGGGAACCGGTTTCTCTTTTGCCAACTACAATGCGCATGAGATGCTTGCTACGATCCGCTACGCAAAGGATGTGTACTACAATCGTAAGAGAGAGTGGAACAAGATCATTGACCGTGGCATGGCGATGGATTTCTCATGGAATCATTCTGCGAAGAAGTACGAGGATATGTACAACGAGTTAGTATGATCCTATGACGGTCAGGTCATTATATAGGATTAAGCTTCTGTATATTTTATCTGCACCATCAAAGGCGGGCGGATAACGACAATATAGAATCGGAGGTTTGACATTGTGCGATTAGACAAGTATTTAGCACAGATGTCCATGGGAACACGGTCTGAGGTGAAGAAATTCATCAAATCAGGCCGTGTTTTTGTCAATGGAGCGCCGGCATCGGGACCGGAGCAGAAGGTGACAGAAGAGGACGATGTGGAATTGGACGGAGAGAAAGTCTCTTATGAGCGATATGTTTATTATATGTTAAATAAACCACAGGGCGTGGTGTCAGCCACAAAGGATAACACCTGCCGTACGGTACTGTCCCTGATCACGGACGGTACGAAAAAGGATCTGTTCCCGGTGGGACGGCTGGACAAGGACACAGAGGGGCTGCTTCTGATCACTAATGATGGGGTATTGTCTCACGATCTTCTGGCACCCGGAAAGCATGTGTGGAAGACATATTTTGTCAGGGTTCAAGGCATATTAGAGGATAAGGATATAGAACGCCTGGAGAATGGCATGGATATTGGAGATGACCGGATGACACTTCCGGCGAAGGTGAAGAGACTGGATGCGGTGTCGTTGTCGCTAAGTGCGGATGATCCGGGATATCCGGGGGATACTGAGTCCTGTCTGGAGCTTTCAATCCGTGAGGGACGTTTTCATCAGGTGAAACGCATGTTAGCAGGAGTCGGGCATCCGGTTCTTTATCTCAAACGCCTGAGTATGGGAAGTCTGCGGCTGGATGAGGCGTTGAAGCAGGGAGAGTATCGCAGACTTACGCCGGAGGAGATAGCAGCACTTCAAAAGAAATAGAAAACGAAAGGGGGAGTATTTATGAAGAAAAAGCGGTGTACCGGAAAATGGACAGCAGTAAGGAAAAGCAGACAGCGTAGTGCGGTTGACAGTCATTACCGCGCTGGCAAAACTGAGCGACCGGGCAGTATTCATCGGAAATATTTTTCTCTGACATCGGCACAGGATGGCATGCCGTTGAGGGGGATGATGGTTATTCCGGCTCATCCGAGGGCGGTCTTACAGATCGCACACGGCATGTGTGAGCATAAGGAAAGGTATCTGCCATTTATGCGTTATATGGCGGACAGAGGATATCTCTGTGTGATTCATGACCACCGTGGGCATGGTGCGAGCAGACGGGAGGCGGCTCAGACAGAGCCGGTATCCGGAGAAGGGATTCCTGCAGGTCTCGGATATTTTGGTGAGGATGGAGGCAGAGCTTTGGTGGAGGATCTGCATCAGATCACAAGGATCATCAAAAAGCATTATCCGGGACTGCCTTATTTTATGCTGGGACACAGCATGGGATCACTGGCGGTGCGCTGTTATCTGAAGAAGTATGATCGGGAGTTAGACGGTTTGATCGTATGTGGCTGCCCGGGCAAGAATACGATGGCACCGTTGGGGACAGCGCTGATCCGGATGTTGCAGACAACAAAGGATCCGCACAGTAAAAGTCGTCTGGCAGACAGTATCTTTGCGAATATGTTTGACCGCCCGTTCCGTGCAGAGAACCTGATCCATGCGTGGATCTGTTCTGACCGGAAAGTGGTGGAGACATACAATAAAGATCCACTTTGCAATTTTACATTTACACTGAACGGATATGAATCATTACTGTGGCTGATGAGGCAGACCTACAGCAGAATGGGCTGGAGAGTGAGAAATCATAAGCTTCCGGTCTTGTTTGTATCCGGGGCATCGGATCCTTGTCTGGGCGGCAGCGCAAAGCTGGCACAGGCGGTCGGTCATTTGAAGAAACGGGGATATGCTCATGTTTCTTCACGTCTGTACCCGGGCATGCGTCATGAGATTCTGAACGAAAAGGGACGTTTTAAGGTGTATCAGGATATTGCACATTTTCTTCAAAGGGCAGAGTAAAGTTGATGAGACGGCGATGAAGCGGAGGGAGTAAGCCGGGAGAGCTTTTGTTTTATGGTTTGGCTTGTAACACGAAGAGAATATCCCTTTCCTGTTCATGAAGCCGGTCATTACTCGACTTATATTGGGAAATGGTTCTTTCGTTTTTTAGAGAATCAGGAGAAATGATTTGTTCTCCCTGAAACCAATTATCTGGTCATATTTTTTAAGTCCTCGATCAATTCCAGATCCTCCGGATTGACCTTGAGATTGGTAGAAATGTTCTGTCCCTCCGGCGTGGTAATATTGATCTCAAGAATCGTTCCTTCTCTAAAACATTATTATTTACAGCGGCTTGCAGAAACATAGGAAACTTCGGATGGGAAGCCGTAAATTTCTCCCATGAGTTTTTTAAACGAAATATCATAGCTGGGTTGATCATTGGTATATTCCTCGTCTTTCTATTGTACATATTCGTTCGGAATAAAATATTGTGTTCCGGATATTCTGATATGCGCTGGTAAGTAGTTTAACACAGTAAGCAAAATAATCAAGTGGTTTGAAAGAAAAATTCAAGGAATCAAAAATTTGTAGAATTAAAATCTGCAGAACGAGATTTCAGCGCCGTACAGAAAGAGCAGTTTCGGTTGTAATCAAGACAGGTGTGTTATAAAATAGAATCGGAACTAATATGGTAGCTTTAGGGCTGTGAACCAAAGCTTGTGGATGTGTTAGGTGATAATTTCGGATTAGTATAGAATATAGTCAGGAAAGCAGGAAGAAAATGAAAAGAATCCTATTTTTTATCAAAAAAGAAACCGTTTTAGTCGTTGCTATTTTATTAGCTGTAATTTCTATGATATTTATTCCACCGGATCAGCAATATCCGGAATATATTGATTTTCGGACCCTTGGTATTCTTTTTGGATTGATGACCTGTGTGGCAGGGGTACAGCAGCTGGGGGTATTTGATCGTCTTGCCGGGATGCTGTTGCGGAAAGTATCCGGCAGAATGGCGATTACTTCTGTTTTAGTGATGCTTTGTTTTTTTTCTTCCATGCTGCTCACAAATGATGTGGCATTGATTACGTTTGTTCCATTTTCCTTGATACTTCTTCAAAGAAAAAAAGAACTATTTGATGAAAAATGGATTCTTCGGATTGTGGTGATGCAGACCATTGCGGCAAATTTGGGAAGTATGCTGACCCCCATTGGCAATCCGCAAAATTTGTATCTGTTTGGATTGGCACAGATGAGAATTGAAAAATTTATATTGCTTATGCTGCCATATTCTGTGATGGCTTTTTTGGTGCTTATAATATGGATCATACTGGCATCCGGCATTAGCCGGATATATGTAAGGAATGATCAAAAACAAGACCAGACAACGATAAAGGATATACAAGATAATAAAATTACTTTCAGTAAAGAGGATGGGAGACATCAATTATCTGAGGAAAAACACTCTGAAAAATCGATATCTTTTTCGTGGAAATTATGGTGTTATTGTGTGCTATTTCTTTTGGGACTCCTTGTTGTGGGAAGGGTTCTTCCATGGTTTGTTTTCACTGTGTTTGTTTTGGTATTTACATTCGCCGCTGATAGGAAGACATTAATGAAAGTAGATTATTCGCTTCTTGGACCTTTGCGGCGTTATTTATTTTTATTGGAAATTTAGGGAGGATAGAAGTATTTCGACAGTTTTTGGAAAGAATGATCCGCGGAAGAGAAATGGTTACTGCTGTGCTTGCCAGTCAGGTGATGAGTAATGTGCCTGCAGCGATTCTCCTGTCCGGATTTACGGACGCAATTTCCAATCTGATCGTGGGCACGAATATCGGAGGACTGGGAACATTGATTGCATCAATGGCAAGTCTGATCAGTTTTAAATATATTGCCAGAGAATACCCTGCACAAAAGGGAAGATATTTTTGCATGTTTACATTGGCCAATGTATTCTTTTTGCTTGCGATGTTGATAGTATACCTCGTCTTTCTATCGCCTGTGTTCGTCAAAAATAAAACAATTTGTCTTAGCATTCTGATATGTGTTGGAAGATAGTTTGACACAGTATGATCAGGGCATTCCACAATTTCAGCTGCACATAGGAAGAGCAATTCCGGTTGTAATGAAGAGAGGGGTGTTATAAAATAGAACCAGTATAGATATGGGAAATGGTACAGAATATGTCAGGAAAGCAGGCGGAACAATGATACAGGATATATTACCTCAAAAACTTTATAATACATTTGTCAGAAAGGAGCCTTTGCCGGACAGCAGGATCTTAAGCTTCCGGGGGGGACAGGCGTATTACCGGGAGCGGGACGGAGAGATTATGTTTCTTTCCTTTCGCCGGGTGAATGAATATTACGAGGAGAAAGGACAGGAGCTTCCGGAGGCAGTTTTTTTATTTTCTGTGGATACACAGGATTATTTTCTGATGGATCTGGGGGATATTTTAATCGAGAGATATACATATCATAAAATGTTTGAAACCCGCCGGTTGTTTCCGAAGGAGAATGTTCTGGCGGCAGCAACGGGCTGGCACTTGTATATATGGTACCGGGACAATCAGTATTGTGGAAGATGCGCCCGGAAACTGGTACACGATGATAAACTCCGGATGATGAAGTGTCCGGATTGTGGCAATATGGTATTTCCTAAAATTGCACCGGCAGTGATCGTGGGGGTGATAGATGGAGACCGGATTCTGATGACCAAATATGCGGACAGAGAATATAAGAAATATGCGTTGATCGCAGGCTTTACGGAAATTGGAGAGACAGCGGAGCAGACGGTGGAGCGGGAGGTCATGGAGGAAGTTGGTCTTTCTGTGAAAAATATCCGTTATTACAAAAGTCAGCCATGGGGATATGACAGTAATCTTTTGCTGGGATATTTCTGCGATCTGGCACAGGAAGAAGAAATCCATCTGGATCAAACAGAGCTTTCCCTGGCAGAATGGGTGGATTACCGGGATGTTCCGGATGACCCGGAAGGCTTAAGTCTCACCAGAGAAATGATGATCACGTTCCGGGAGCAGAAAAAACGGGAGCACAGTCAGAGATCATAGGACAGGAGATCAAAGAGAGGATAATTGGCCTGACATTAGAGCAATGATAAAATACAAGGATAAATAGTGCGTCTGTGAGGCGAAAAATACAGAACAAAAAGAAAACTAATATTAGAAACGCAGAGATAGAGATGACAAATTTTGATTATTATGCACCGACAAAGGTGGTTTTTGGAAAAGGAACAGAGGATCAGGAGGATATGTACCGAATTTATAAAATGGCGATGTAGAGGTGTTTTTTAATGAATCCGGCAGGCAGACAAAACCAACAGGAGAGGGTGGTAAAGAACAAATGATAGCTTTAAACGATTATTTATATTCGGGAGATACGGTACTTCGGATATTGCAGAAATACAGCAGTTTATTTGGTAAATTAACAGAACCATCTGAAAAAGTTGTCATATACTGTAATATACTTTCATAGCAAAGGATGGAAAATGATATGGCACGATTTACAAATCAGGCGCAGCTGCGGTATGGAAATGCTGTGACAAACTCCAACATTGCAGTGGGGGAGATCCTTGAGGTGCTTTCTGCAACCAAGACAGCTGTCAGAGCGACTTATGGGCAGAATGATAATGTCACGTATATTGTGAGCATTGTCAATTCCGGGACGATTCCGGTCACAGGGCTTACGCTGACGGATAATTTAGGAGCGTATACCTTTGGGACAGGAGAACTGGTTCCATTGACTTATGTTGCCGGAACGATCAATTATTATGTCAATGGTACCCTGCAGACAACACCAACAGTTACCGCAGGTCCGCCGATGACTGTCACAGGGATCAATGTACCTGCAGGGGGAAATGCTACGATCATTTATGAGGCATCTGTCAATCAGAATGCTCCATTGGCAGCGGAATCTGAGATCACCAATACGGCGACGATCACCGGAGGAGGGATCACTCCAATCAAGGTGACGGAAACGATTGGTGCTGTCAGTGCACCAAATCTGAATATTACGAAATCGATCAGCCCGGTACCGGTGACGGAAAACGGTACGCTGACGTATACTTTCGTGATCCAGAATTTTGGCAATGTGGCAGCCAATGCAGCAACCGGGGCAGTGATCACAGATACCTTTGATCCTGTTTTGTCAAATCTGACCGTAACCTTTAACGGTACGGCATGGACAGATCCGACGGAGTACACCTATGATGAGACTACAGGGGTATTTGCAACGGCAGCAGGGGAGATCACGGTACCGGCAGCCACTTATACCCAGGATCCTGTCAGTGGTGCATGGGTAGCAAATCCGGGAGTCAGCACGCTGGTGGTAACAGGAACCATTTAAAAATAACGAGAGCGAGTTAAGAGAGACAGGTGGAAAGAGGAAGACAGGTTTGATATAAGACCGGTCCTCCTCTTTTTAATGCTGTTTAAAATTCTGCCGGAGCTGGGAAGGACTCATACCGTAAGTGTGGCGGATTGAACGGGAAAAGTTATGGGGTTCGCTAAAACCACATTGACTGCTGATCGCTGCAATAGAAAGATTGGTGCTTATCAGAAGTTCTCTGCCCCGTTCCATAATATATTCCGTTAAATATTGTTTTAAATGGATGCCGGTTTCCCGGTAAAAAAGCTGTGACAGGTATTTCAGTTGATGATTTGATATGTTTTTTTTTGCTGTCAAGCCATTCTAGTGCTACTTGTTTGACAGTTGTCTTTGTGTCTGTCAGGTTGGTTTTTTGACCATTCTTCCATTTTAGGTATTTTGCTTTACATGCCTTTTCTGTCTTGCCGGTAAAGCTTTGCCCATCAATACGAAATCGTTTGTAGGTGATTCCTTTTACTGAGATGCTATCCCAGCAGCCTTCTCCATGTCTTCTTTTACTCATAGGTATCATCCTCATTAAAAATGTGATTGCTATGTAAATCACTGTACTGAGAATGATCTTTGATTTTCCAAAAAGTTTTCCAAATTAAAATGGAAAACGGAATGCCTTTTCGGTTGTTTTGGGCTTCGATCGACAAATCAGAAAGTTGCCCGGAAACGACAAAAGCCCCGGAAACTCTACGTTTCCAAGGCTTTTTCTCAAAGCTGAAAATCGGACTCGAACCGACGACCCCTTCATTACGAGTGAAGTGCTCTACCAACTGAGCTATTTCAGCACTGCACATTATTCTAACGTATTTATAGTAAAAAATCAACCCCTTTTTTATTAGAATAAAATGGTCTATAGTAATAAGGTATGGTATTATGGTGTCTGCGGCGTAACGCCTGCAGTGATTTGGAACGGCATGGATATCGTGTGCCTTTAGTCCGATGTTGGCGGGCTGAGAAAGGAATGTTAGATTAGTATGAATAAAAATATTGAATTTTATGGAACATTGGGAAGTGCGTGCGAGAGCGAAAAGACGCTGGAGGAAATGTTTCGTACCGGTATGACGGGGGTTCGGGTGAATCTTTCCCATCAGGATCTGGAGGACAGGCAGGAGTGGCTGGCCAGTATGCGTAAGGCAGCAAAGCGCTGCGACATCAAGCCGGAGCTTCTCGTAGATCTGCAGGGACCGGAGCTTCGTATTGGTAAGCTTAAGAAGCCACTTATCCTTGAAGAGGGCAAGAAGCTCATTCTCGGAAAGGGAGGAGTTAAGCTTTCTAAGCAGATTCTTGGCTCGTTGGAAAAGGGCAGCGAGATTTTGATCGACGATGGAAAGATTTTATTGACGGTCAAGAAAGCGAAGGAGCGTTATGCGGAGTGTGTGGTTCTTCGTGGTGGCGTTCTTAAATCCAAGAAGAGTATTACGATTCCGGGGTTGGCGATTGAGCTTCCGACGTTGACGAAGGCGGATCTTATGAATATCCACAATGCGCATGAGGCGGGAGTGACAGGAGTCATGCTTCCGTTTGTCCGTGGGGCACAGGACATTATCAATCTCAGAAAGACGCTGGAAGCAGAAGGCGTAGGAGATATCCGTATTTTTGCAAAATAGAGAATCTTGCCGGTTATGAGGCGATTGACGAGATCATTCCCGAAAGTGATATGATCGTGATCGCCAGAGGAGATCTGGGAATGGCAGTTCCGCTCTGGGAGCTTCCGACGATCCAGAAGGATATCAGTGAGCGTTGTAAGAAGGCAGGAAAGCCGTTTATGGTTGTGACACAGCTTCTTCATTCGATGGAGGAGGCGATGGTTCCGACAAGAGCCGAGGTTTCGGATATTTATAATGCGGTGTTGGATGGCGCAGATGCATTAATGCTGACAGGAGAGACGGCAGCCGGTAATTATCCGGGTATTGCCATGGGATATCTGGTGCAGACTGCCAAGCAGGCATGCGCATATCTGGACAAAGATAACGACAAATGATCATGTAGTCATAAAGGAGGAGCGGCATGGCAGGATCTGTAGAACATATGGCAGTGGCAGTGGAACTGCTGCGGGAGGATCAGAGGCAGCAGGGAAGCTTTCTGAAGCTGAAGGATCCGGTACATTTTGTTCTGGGGAATCTTGCGCCGGACGGCATTATGTCCCGGAAAGGCTATGTGCGGTCCATGAAGATGCATACGCATTTTCGCGATGGCATTCCGGACTGGGAATTTACAAGGGAAGATCATCAGAAAGTCTTTCATCAGAGGATTCGCAGCTTTTGTGTACAGATGCTGTCGGAACATGCTTTGGACCAGGATCTGTATCTGGGTTATGTGACACATATTCTGACGGATGAGATCTTTATGAAAACAATCCGGCAGGAATTCATGGAAAAGATTGCGGCAATCGGACTGACGGACCGGGATGCGGAAACCTTTGAGCATTTTACCTATGATGTCAACCAGATTGATTTCAGACTGGGCAGGGAGTATCCGGGGATCAAACGTGCAGAGGATTGTCTGCGCTGCGAGGATTCGTGCAGCATTCTGGAGATGGTGGAGCCGGAGAGGAAGGCAGATCCTGACGCAGCAAAGCAGGAGTTGGAGAAGGTGGCGTATCTTAATGTGGTGAAGCCGGATCCGGAAAAGGTAGAAGATATTGATGCAGCAAAGCCGGCGGAGAGAGTGGCGATGATCACTTCGGAAGAGCTTGCGGACAGCCGTGAGTGGGTCCGGAATTTCTTTTTTGATCGGGCGCCTGCGCCGCAGAAGCCGGTTTATTACACCTATGACCGCGCAGTGGAATTTATCGGGGAAGCGGCAGCTTTCATAAAACAGAAGCTTCCGGAATATATTTGATAAAGACAAGCACGGAGTATCACAGAGACGGAATGGAACACAGAAGGAGACAGATGGCGGGAAGAAAACGGCATGTCCGAGGAAGAAAAGGAAATCAAAAGAAAAAACAGAAAACGAAGCGTCGGCTATGGCTTTTGTTTGCATTGTCGGTGCTTTTTTTAGGGTGCATTCTGTACGACTGCCAGCGGAAGGGGTTGCTGCAGAAGGAATGGAATAAGATCACACAGCCGGGAAGTACCGAAAAACCTGTCTCCACCACATCAGGGGATGAGCAGATGATCCGTGTGCTGTTGACGAACGATGCTATGAACAGCATATACCATGATAAGGTTCGGATCAGTGGAACGGCGGAGTTACTTGTCCGACAAAACGGACAGACAAAGGTGTATGATAAGGGGCAGACCATTTCAGTGTCTGCAAATAATACAAAGAAATCTGCGAAAACAGTCAGGATATCCTGTCCGAAGGGGAGGATACGGGTTGAATCGATTACGCGGTCCGGAAAGGTGCAGGCGTATCGGGGAACCATGAAGCTTGTCCGAAAGAAGCAAGGACTTATCTTGATCAATACTTTGTCGCTGAGGGAATATCTGTATGGTGTTGTGCCGAGTGAAATGCCGTCTTCGTATCCGATGGAGGCGTTAAAGGCACAGGCGGTCTGTGCCAGATCCTTTGCATGGAGACAGATGCGTTCCAACAGTTATAAAGCGTATGGTGCCGATGTGGATGATACGACGGCATTTCAGGTGTATCATATGGCAGGAGAGGATGCGCGGACCAGAAGGGCAGTTGACCGCACGGCAGGAAAGAAGGTTTATTCCGGGGATCACGTTATTACAACCTATTATTATTCCACGTCCTGGGGTTGCAGCGCTTCCGAGCAGGAGGCATGGGGAACGGCAAAAGGAAGTAATTACCCGGTGCGATTTCAGACGGACAGTGAGGATGTGGGACAGGGACTGTCAAGCGAGATGCGCTTTTATGACTTTATCACGGGCAGCAAAGAAACCTATGATTCCGGGTATGACTGGTACCGATGGAGTGTGACGCTTTCGGCAGATACGCTGGGAGCAAAGCTTGGCATCGGAACTGTTCGAAAGATCACGGTGATATCACGCGGCAAAAGCGGACTGATCCGCAAGCTTCGCGTCCGTGGTTCGCTTGGAAGGATCACGCTGGAGGGGCAGGAGGAGATTCGTCAGAAGCTGTATCCATCAGAAACTGAGATTACGAAGAAGAAATCCGGAGAAACGGCAGTATTATCCATGCTTCCAAGTGCGGCGTTTACAGTGTTAGATGGCTCAGAAAAAGGAACGAGGACATTTACGCTGATTGGCGGCGGTCTTGGTCACGGCGTGGGAATGAGTCAGAACGGAGCCGGAGAAATGGCACGGCAGGGCAAAAACTACCGGCAGATATTAAAACATTACTACAGTCATTGCAAGGTACAGTAGAAAATCAATATAGTATTTTACAAATGATAAATCAATGCAAAAGATAAAAATAAGAAAGCATAAACACCGATACATAAGGCGAAAGCGGATGAAAACCTCATTATTTACTCAAACTGATATGTAATGACTTTTGTCAAGAGTAAATTCGAAAAAAATCAAAAAAAATTAATTATTCTGTTTTCTGAAGGCACCCAGAAAGAGCTTCGGAGTA
>NZ_QUET01000043.1 GCF_003478445.1 Roseburia sp. AM59-24XD | reverse complement strand
AGCCACAGCCTATCAGTCTGTGCACGTCAACTATTGAAACCGCCGTGTACCGAACGGTACGCACGGTGGTGTGAGAGGACGGCGGTTAGTCACCGCCTCCTACTCGATTCAAGGAAGGATATGACCAGACATGAACAAGATCATTATAGCGATGGACTCGTTTAAGGGCAGTATGCGCTCTCAGGAAGCCGGAGAGGCGGTTAAGCGGGCGGCAGAGCAGATTTATCCGGACAGTGAGATAAAGGTATATCCCATGGCAGATGGTGGTGAGGGAACGGTAGAGGCACTGACCTTTGCAAAGCAGCAGATAGAGAGTGTGACATGTACTGTGACCGGTCCTGCTGGGACTTTGACACAGGCGGAGTATATTGTATACGGAAAGGGAGAGCAACGGACAGCCGTGCTTGAAATGGCACAGGCGGCAGGACTGATGCTGGTGTCTGACGATCAGAGAAATCCCATGAAAACGACAACCTACGGCGTGGGGGAGATGATCCGGAATGCTGTGGAGAGAGGCTGTCGACGTTTTATTATCGGAATTGGAGGAAGTGCGACCAATGATGCAGGAATCGGTATGCTGCAGGCATTGGGGGTACGTTTTCAAAATGACAGAGGAGAAGAGGTCTGTCGCGGCGGGGAAGGGCTGCTGCAGGCGGCTCGGATTGATCGGAGCGGACTGCTTCCGGTGCTGAAGGAGTGTGAGTTTCAGATTGTCTGTGATGTAACAAATCCGTTGACCGGAGAGAACGGCTGCAGTATGATATTTGCACCGCAGAAGGGGGCAGACCCCGAAATGGTACAGATTTTGGAAAAGGGAATGGAGCATTTTGCAGATATCGCAGAGGATACATGTGAAAGCACAGATAAGACCGGGCGGATGACGCCCGGAGCCGGTGCGGCAGGAGGACTTGGTTATGCATTTCTGATGTTTCTTAACGGACATCTGGCAAAGGGCATTGACATTGTGCTTCGCGAGAGCGGCATTGAGGCGGAGATTGCTTCGGCGGATCTTGTGATCACCGGAGAGGGGCGAATGGATGAACAGACGCTGATGGGAAAGACTCCGGCGGGAGTCGCCGCTCTGGCAAAGAAGTATCATAAAAAGGTGATCGCCTTTGCCGGCTGCTTTGGAGAGGGGATTGAGCATTGTCAGGAAAGTGATCTGTTTGATGCATGCTTTGCAGTGCGGAAGGAGAAGGTCAAACCGGAGGAGCTTGCCACTGTCAGAGCAGCAAAGGCACTGGAAGAGTGTGTGGTGTGCGCTCTGGAAATAAGCCGGAGGGAAAGCCGGCGAAGACAGTCTTGAAAATGGGTTGAACGGCTGCATGACAGAGAGCAACGAAGGTTGTCATAACAAACAAGAGAGGAGAAGGAATGGAAAAGGCGAAAAAAGCACGGGAACGTGACTGCTATATCAAACCGATCAAGGCGTGGAAGCTTATGAAGGCGGCAGATGAGGAAAATATGACCACTTATATTTACGGCGTGACAGGCTCCGGCAAAACGAGTCTGGTGAAGCATTATATGATCCGGCAGAAGGAGACATATGATCTGTTTGATGCGGAAACGCTGCGCGCAGAGGAGTTAAAGCTTCCGAGCGTAAAGACAAGGCGCATTGTGGTGATCGATAATCTGCACCGTCTGGCATGGGAGAATGATGAAAAGCTGCGGGAGGCAGTTCTTGCGCTGATTCGCAGAGAAGATATCTGGCTGATCTTAAGCGGACGATGTCCGGTGCTTCCGTGGATGAGTGATGCCAGGTTTAGGGAAGGCTTTTATGTGATCGATGAGGAGCTTTTGTTCTTTTCACCGAAGGATGTAAAACGATTTACAAAGGCGGCGGATATTATTCTGACGGAGGAGATGGAGCGAAGGCTTGTAGGTTTATTCCGCGGGTATCCGCTTGCGTGGTATATGTTGTATCAGAGAATCCGGGAAAATGATAAATGGAGAGACTGTATACTGGGTGTCGAGCATTATGAGAAGATATTTAAGTGGTCACAGGATCATGTGTGGGACTATCTGGAATTTCATGTGTATGACCAGTGGGAACCGCAGATGCAGGAGTTTTTGATGGAGGTGTCCATTGTGGATTCCTTTACGGTGCGCATGGCAGAGATGATCACAGGAGAGCGGAACATCGAATGGCTCATTGAACGTGCCAGATGGATGGGCAATTTTCTGCGGGAGAAGATCTGTCCGGACGGCTCGGTCAGGTATGAGCTTTATGATCCGATGGGAGTATCCATGCGCCGGCGGATAAGACGAAAGTACAGCAAGGAAAAGCTTGCGGCACTATATGAAAATGCGGGTCTTTGTTATCAACTTGACGGGGAGAGTACTAAGGCGCTGGAAATGTACCAGGAGGCAGGTGCAACGGAGCGTATGGTGTCTGTTTTGGTGGACAATGTCAGAAGGGCGCCGACCAGTGCCGATTATTATGCCCTCAAGCAATATTATTTTGCGTTGTCGGAGGATATCATATGTCAGAATCCGGAGCTGATGACAGGTATGAGTATGCTGCAGTCTTTACTGCTCAATCCGGAGGAGAGCGAGAGATGGTATCAGCAGCTTGTGCAGTATGCAAAGGAGCATCGGGGAAGCGAGAGAAAGCTTGCCAAAAGTCGGCTTTTGTTTCTGGATATTTCATTGTTGCAGAGGGGCAGCGAGGACATGATCAATATTTTCAAACAGTCCTATCGATTGCTTTTTGAACGGAAGCTGACATTGTATGAATTTTCCGTGACCGGCAACCAGCCATCCCAGATGAACGGGGGAAAGGATTTCTGCGAGTGGAGCAAGCGTGACCGGGAGCTGGCACGTTCGATCGGTAAGGTTGTCGAGTTTATCCTTGGCAGATACGGCAAGGGAATGGTGGATCTGGCTCTGGCGGAGAGCTTTTTAGAAAAGGGAGAAGACAATTATGAGGTATCCTTTCTTGCCAACCGTGGAAGAATGCAGGCGGAGGCAGGAGGTAAACTGGAGCAGTGTTTTGTGGCGGACGGGATTCTGGCATGGCTGCACATCCAAAACGGCAGATATAACGAGGCTCTGGAGCTGATGCAGCGTTTTTGGGAGCGTGCGCAGAAGGAAAATGCACAGCAGCTTCTGCCGAATATCCGGACCTTTCAGATACGATGTGCGCTTTATGCCGGTGAACGGGCGATGATCGCAAAGTGGATGGAAACTGCACCGGATGAGGAGATCGAGTTTCGTACCTATGACCGTTTTCAGTTTCTGACGAAGGTGCGTGTGTATCTGCAGATGGGGAGATATGAGCAGGCGTATAATCTGCTCGTAAAGCTTCAATATTATGCGTCCATGATGAAACGGACTTACATACTGATGGAATGTGATCTGTTGATGGCGGTTACACTTTACCGGATGGGGCAGGACGAATGGGAAACATTTCTGGATAAGGTGCTGACAAAGGCATGCGAGTATCATTTTGTGCGGCTTTTGTCCAGAGAGGGTGTTGCGCTGCAGCCGCTTCTGGCGCGGATAAAATGGCCTGCAGATGCTTCGGAGGATGAACCGGCATCAAGACAGGCATTTTTGAAGGAGGTCTGCAGTGAGACAGATCAGATGGCGCGTTATTATCCGGGCTATTTAAAGGCTGGACAGAAGGACGTGCGGTTGAGTGATACGGCGGTGAGTATTCTGAAGCTGCAGGCAGAGGGGATGTCCCGTGCCGACATTGCGAAGCGGCTTCATATGACTGAGGCAAACGTCAAATATCACATGGCACAGAACTATAAAAAGCTGGGTGTGAAGAATAAGGCGGGTGCTGTGATGGAGGGCAAAAAGAGAGGGCTTATCTGAGGCAGGGGATCCGTTGAATATTTGACATAATTATGTTAGAATATGCGCGAAGGCAAAAGTGAACATAGGAATTTATTCACTTTTACAAAGAAAACAGATCAAAGGAGTTAAAAAATTGAAAAAGAAAAGTAATTTCAGTGGCCAGATCGGATTTGTTCTGGCGGCGGCAGGAAGTGCAGTTGGAGTGGGAAATTTATGGCGTTTTCCGTATCTTGTGGCGAGAGACGGCGGCGGATTGTTTCTGATCATTTATCTGGTTCTGGTGCTGACCTTTGGATTTACTCTGCTTACAACTGACATTGCGATCGGGCGTAAGACGGGACAGAGTGCGATCAAGGCGTATGAGACGATGCGTCCGGGCTGGAAGAAGCTTGGATTTCTGACATTTCTTGTGCCGGTGCTTATCATGACCTATTATGCTGTGATCGGTGGATGGATCTTAAAGTATTTTATTGTATTTTTGACCGGTGCTTCCGGGGATGCGGCGAAGGATACATACTTTACGGGATTTATTACCAATACTTCTTCCGTGTGGTTCGGACTGATATTCATGTTTGTAACTGCACTGATCGTGTACAATGGTGTTGAGGGCGGTATTGAGCGCTGCAGCAAGTTCATTATGCCGGTGCTGTTGATCATGGTAGTCGGTATTGCCGTATTTTCACTTACCCTGAAGTCAAAGGGTGCCGATGGCGTTGTGCGTACAGGACTTGACGGTCTCAAGGTTTATTTGATCCCGGATGTCTCGGGGTTGACGGTTTCGAAGTTTTTACAGATCACACTCGATGCCATGAGCCAGCTGTTCTTCTCGTTGAGTGTATCGATGGGAATTATGATCACATATGGCTCTTACGTGAAGAAGGAGGTTGATCTGAACAAATCCGTTGCCCAGATCGAGGTTGTGGATACCGCAGTAGCATTTCTTGCCGGTATTATGATCATTCCGGCAATCTATGTATTCTCCGGTATGGAGGGCATGTCAGCCGGACCGAGTCTGATGTTTGTGGCACTGCCAAAGACCTTTTATGCCATGGGAAAAGCCGGATGTGTGATCGGACTTGTCTTTTTCCTGCTTGCAGTATTTGCGGCACTGACCTCCTGTATCTCCGTACTGGAGTCCATCACGGCAAACTGCATGGAGATCTTCCATACAGAGAGAAAGAAAACAACACTGGTTCTTGCAGTGATCTATCTGGCAGCAACCGCTGTGATCGCGCTTGGCTACAGTATCTTTTATCTGGAAGTGCCGCTTCCGAACGGTACGACAGGACAGCTTCTTGACATTATGGATTATATCAGCAACAGTTTCCTGATGCCGTTTATCTCAATCTTTTCGACGATCTTAGTGGGCTGGCTGGTAAAGCCGAAATGGATCATCGAGGAGATGGAGCATCCGAATGGCAGGTTCTCCAGAAAGCATTTGTATATCGTTATGATCAAGTTTGTAACACCGGTCATCATGGTAATTCTGTTCTTACAGTCTACGGGACTGCTTGAAAAGCTCCTGACAGCTTTTCACTAAAATGGAGGAAAAGATACCCTTGACAAGTAATTCTATTGTGGTATACTTCTAACATGAATTAAACAGATTTCAGAAAGTACGCAAAGACGTGTATATCTCTTTGCGTACTTTTTTTGTTTGAGGAGGTGTATGCCTATGAAGAATTTTGAAACAAATGACTGGCTTGTACTAAACAGTATCATTTATAAGATATATACGACAAATGATTTTGACGGGATGCGCAAGCAGTTTCTGGAACAGATCAAGACGGTGATCGATTTTGACAGTGCGGACTTTTATCTGGCTTCGGCGAGACAGAAGGAGCAGCTGGAAAAGCCGGTTTTCTTTAACTGCGATGAGGATCTGTCGGATATTTATGAAAGTATTGATTACAGCCGGGGTATTATGTTCAGTGGGCGCAGCATGGTCTATCGCGAGACCGACATTATTTCCGATGAGAAACGGGTCAATACAGAGTATTACAGACGCGTTTACCGGCCGAATAACTGGCATTATGCGCTGCAGATGATCTTTGGCAGAAACAAATCCTTTCTCGGCGTCGTGACGCTGTACCGTACGATCGGCAAGGAGGATTTCACTTATGAGGATGTTTTTCTGATGGATATGCTCAAGGATCATATGGCATATCGTCTGTATCAGGAAAGGACGCATCAGATGACGGAACGAGAGAAGCTGACGATGACAGAGGCCGTGCAAAAATACAATCTGACCAAAAGGGAGCAGACGATTCTTGGACTTTTGCTGCAGGGAATGGAAAATCCGGAGATCTGTGATCAGCTGTCGATCACCGTCAATACCCTGAAGAAGCACATACTGAATATATACCGCAAATTAGGTATTCGGAATCGTGTACAGATGTTTAAACTCGTAAAGGAAAAGGAGTAGACAATAACCCGAAAGCAGTATAAAAATGGTACAGATGCAGTATTGAAGAATTTATTTTATTGTAGTATATTATTCGCAAGCAAAGGGGCTATTCGAATTTCGAATGGCCTCTTTTTGATAGTTATGAAGCAAATAAACAGATCAAAGGAGGGCTTTACCATGAAAGAAATCGTATTGATTATCAGACCTGAGAAGCTGGAGGTATTAAAGAGTATTTTAGATCAGATGAAATGTGGTGGTATGACAATCTCAACCGTTATGGGTTGTGGTGCACAGAAGGGTGCTGTTGAGGGCGTCAATGAGATCAAGGGCTTTAAGACGAATATCAACCTGCTTCCAAAGGTGAGAGTGGAAGTTGTTGTTGATGACTCGAAGGTGGAAAATATCGTAGCGGAGGTCAGGGATAAGGTGGCAACCGGTCATGTCGGTGATGGAAAGATCTTTGTCAGAAATATTGAGGAAGCGATCCGTATCCGTACCGGAGAGCGTGGAGACAAGGTTTTATAGATCCGGTGATGACAGAAGCCGGAGATGGTTTGATGGCAAAGGAGCATGATAAAGAGGTGATGTGATTTGATGAACACAATCGTAGATATTAAAGGCGTAAACAAAATATATGGAACAAATCATGTTGTAAAGGATTTGAATCTGCTGGTAGAGGAAGGAGAGTTTCTGACACTGCTTGGATCCTCCGGATGTGGTAAGACGACAACGCTTCGGATGATTGCAGGCTTTGAGGAACCGACAACCGGTTCGATCACCGTTGAGGGAGAGCCGATCGAGGATAAGGAGCCATATGAAAGAAATGTCAACACAGTATTTCAGAGCTACGCATTATTTCCTCATATGACGATTTATGATAATGTCGCATATGGTCTTAAGATGAAGAAGGTTCCGAAGAAGGAGATTAAGGAAAGAGTGCTTAAAATGTTAGAGATGGTACAGCTTTCCGGTTTTGAAAAAAGATATCCAAGTCAGCTTTCCGGTGGTCAGAAGCAGCGAGTGGCAATCGCACGGGCACTGATCAACCGACCCAAGGTGCTGTTGCTGGATGAGCCTCTCGGAGCATTGGATCTAAAGCTGCGTAAGCAGATGCAGCTGGAATTAAAACGTCTGCAGAAGAAGCTGAATATCACTTTTATCTATGTAACACATGATCAGGAGGAGGCGCTCACGATGAGTGACCGGATCGCGATCATGCATGATGGTGTGATGGATCAGATCGGATCACCGACGGAGATTTATGAACGTCCGGCAACGAAGTTTGTGGCAACCTTTATTGGTGAGACAAATGTATTTGACGGAACGATCCGTTCCATTGAGGGTGGAAAGGCGGTCATCGGCATTGAAAACGGTGAGGTGACATCCTCCGGTTCTGTCGAAGAGGGCGATGGCAAGAACACCGGCTTTGCCGTAAATGAATTTGTAACCGTATCGGTTCGCCCCGAGAAAATGCATTTTCTCCGAAACCGGTGGAGGGCTTTACGGTTCCGGCGGTTGTCAGAGATTACATCTATGTAGGCTCCGTGCTTAAATGCATTGCCGTTTTGCCAAACGGAAATGAGATCAAGATGGAGAAGCTTGCCGGAGAGGAGCTTCCGCCGATCGGTGAGAAAGTATTTATCTGCTGGGAGCCGGAGGATGCGGTGCTGATCCACAGTCTGGATAACCGGTTCTATCAGAGCATGGAGAATATTAAACTGGCATGATGCGCGACACTGCCTGAAGGAAAGGATGATTCTATGACGAAAAAGAGATTTCGGGAAAAGACACTTCCTGCGGCGGTCATGGTTGGCCCCGTGACGTTGTGGCTGATACTGCTGGTGGCGGTTCCTCTGATCTATATTCTGGTCATGAGCTTTTGCAGTATTGATCAGTATTATAATGTAACCTTTCATTTTACTGTGGATAATTACAGACATCTTATAGATGCTTCCTATATAAAGATTTATGTGCAGTCCTTAGTGATTGCACTGCTGACAACATTGATATGTATTGTGGTGGCGTATCCGTTTACATATATTATCGCACGGACCAAAAGCCGCTTTAAAAGTCTTTTGTATATGCTTGTGATCATTCCGTTCTGGACCAATTCGCTGATCCGTATTTATGGATGGAAATCATTTCTTGGAACGACAGGCTGGCTCAACAGTATTCTGATGAAACTTCATATCATATCACAGCCGCTTGATCTTCTGTTTAAGCAGGGAACCACGGTTTTCGGTATGGTGTACTGCCTGTTCCCGTTTATGGTACTGCCGTTATATACGGCGATTGGAAAGCTTGACAGTACGCTTCTGGAAGCTTCCTGTGATCTTGGCGCCAAGGGCTATAAAACCTTTTTGAAGGTTATTCTTCCTCTGACGGCGAGCGGAATCTTCTCCGGCTGCATCATGGTTTTTATACCGTGTCTCGGGTATTTCTTCGTATCTAATATCCTGGGCGGCGGCAATTCGGATGTGATCGGTAACCTGATCGAGAGACAGTTTAAGAGTGGTAACAACTGGCCGCTTGGTGCAGCGTTATCCATTATCCTGATCGTGATCACGCTGGTGCTTGTCAAGCTTTATCAGAAGACCGGCGGTGACATGGACAGTCTGGGGGTGTAATTTATGGGAAGAAAAGCGAGACTGAAAACCAAAAGTATCTTTGGCAAGATTCTCTGCAGTATCGTTTATCTGGTGCTGTTTATGCCGATCGCCGTTGTCGTGGTCAATTCCTTCAATGCGACGACGAGTAAGCCGTATCTGACCTGGAAGGGCTTTACGATCGACTGGTATTTTAAATTATTTGAAAATGAATCACTGCTGGCTTCCTTTGGAAACACAATGATCATTGCTCTGATCACCACACTGTTGGCGACTGCGATCGGTACGCTGGGGGCGATCGGAATGTACAAATATAAATTCAAGGGCAAAAGCGTGATCGACGGACTTCTTTATATTCCGGTCGTTATTCCGGAGATCGTCATGGGTATTTCCCTTTTGACGGTATTTGCAAAAGTATCCGTTCCGCGTGGAATGCTGACACTGATCATTGCGCATGTGACCTTCTGTGTGCCGTATGTGATCTTTAATGTCCGGGCAAGGCTTTCCGGATATGATATCTCCATTGAGGAGGCGAGTATGGATCTTGGCGCTGACCGGATCCGGACATTTTTTGCGGTGACGCTTCCGGTATTAAAGCCCGGCATCACGGCAGGAGCTCTTCTGGCATTTACGTTATCCATTGATGACGTTATCATAAGCTACTTCGTAAACGGTAATACCATGACATATCCATTGCAGGTCATGGCAAGTATCAAGAGCGGAGTGGCACCGGATGTAAATGCACTTTCAACCCTGATCCTGGTTGGCACGATACTTTTCGTGGTATTGACACAGGGGAATCTGTTCAAGAAAAAAATGCAGTAATTTTTGTAAGAAACTCGTCAATGACTCAATTATATCTGTACGAAAAATGGGACAGATAAATTGCCGGTACATCGGTTCCGGATCTATGAATCCGGACAGAAAGGGAGGATTATTATGAGATATGGGAAAAGAGTAATGAGCGTTATGTTATCTTTGGCACTGCTTGGAACATCGGTCAGTTTGACAGGATGCGGAAGCAGCAGTAAAAAGGCGGAGAACGGAGAATTAAATCTGTTTATCTGGACCGAATATGTTCCGGATTCCGTGATCAGTGATTTTGAAAAGGAATATGGTATTAAGGTAAATGTGTCCACCTTCTCCTCTAATGAGGATATGCTGGCAAAGGTAAAGTCCGAGGATGAGGGAACCTATGATATTGTGCAGCCGAGTGATTACATGGTAGAGTCCATGATCAAGCAGGAAATGCTTGAGAAGCTGGATCAGAAGGCTCTGACAAATCTGTCCAATATCGGTGACCAGTATCTGGATCCAAGCTATGATCCGGGCAATGTATATTCTGTACCGTATCAGGGTGGCGTGGCTGCGATCGGTGTCAACACGGATAAGGTGAAGACAGATATCAAGGGCTACAAGGATCTGTTTGATTCGTCTTTGAAGGGACAGATCGTAGCACTGGATGATTACAGAGCCGTGATCGGTATGACAGAGCGAAGCATGGGACTGAGCATGAATGAAACAGATACATCAAAGCTATCCAAGGTGGCAGATAAGCTTCAGACGATCAAGGATAATATTGCCGTTTATGACAGCGACAGTCCGAAGTCTTCCCTGATCAGTGGCGATTGTAATGTAAGTTACTGCTGGGCAGCAGAGATCGCACTTGCCATGGATGAAAATCCGGCGATCAAGATCGTATTTCCGGAGGAGGGTGCTTATAAGTTTATTGATAACTGGGCAATCTGCAAGGGTGCAAAGAATTATGATAATGCAATGAAGTTTATTAATTATATGTGTGATGACAAGGTTGCCGGAAAGGTTATTGAGGAATTCCCTTACTTAAATGTCAACCAGAAGGCAGTTGAGGCAAACGAGGATTACAGCAAGAATGAGGCAAAGAACATTCCATCCGATGTATTTGAGAAAGGTGAGTTTGTATCAAATCTCGATACCGACACATTAAAGGTCTATAACGATATGTGGAACAAACTGAAAAACTAGTTACTATTTGCGGGTGATTTTGTAGAAAAAGATATGCGAACTTGTTTGCAGATATCTTTTTCCTGCGAAATCAAGCCGGAAAGGCTGTGGCTACACACACCCTCAGACAGAGGATGCAGGTTTTGCAGACTCTAGCCGCAGGTTTTGCGGCGGTCTGTGGGCTGTTGTGTAGTTACACCGCAAATAGTAATAAACATATTGAACATTAACTTATAAACGGAGGTACACATTATGGAAGCAAAAAAAATGTATATTGATGGGGAATGGGTTATCGGCAGTATGGCAAAAACTTTTGATGTCATTAACCCGGCAACAGGTGAAGTCATCGACAAGGTCTACGAGAGCAGTGTGGAGGATACAAGACTTGCGATCGCAGCCGCAAAACGTTCTTTCTATGAGACAAGAGAGTGGAGAGACATGGATTCCCAGACAAGAGGCGATATTATTTTAAAAATCGCAGATCTGATCGAGAAATACGCCGATGAGCTGGCGATGATGGATACATTAGACAACGGTAAACCGCTCCGCGAGGCAGAGGGGGATATCAGCGATGGTATTCATTGCTTCCGCTATTATGCAGGACTGTGCAAGACACCTCATGGCGGTGTTTATGAGGTAAATGACGGCTTTGGTAAAATGCATTCCTATGAGACAAGAGAGCCGGTCGGTGTCTGTGCGCAGATCACTCCGTGGAACTATCCGTTCCTGATGTCGGTATGGAAGCTCGCACCGGCACTTGCAGCCGGCAACAGTATTGTTTTTAAGCCGAGTCCAAAGGCTCCGCTTTCCACGATCCGTCTGTTTGAAATCTTTGAAGAGGCAGGTCTTCCAAATGGCTGTGTCAATCTGGTACAGGGTGATGCAGAGGTTGGCTCCGAGATGGGAGAGAATAAGGACGTCGATATGATCACTTTCACCGGAAGCACAAGAGTCGGTCAGAGCCTGATGCGTGCGGCAGCGACAAATGTCAAGAAGATCGGTCTGGAGTTAGGTGGCAAATCACCGAATGTGATCTTTGCGGATGCGGATATGGACGGTGCCGTGGAATGGGCAATGATTGGTATTTTCTTTAATCAGGGTGAGGTCTGCTCCGCAGGCTCCCGCATTATCATTGAGGAGAGCATTCACGATGAATTTGTAAAGCGTCTCAAGAAGAAAGCCGAGGCGATGACAATCGGCAATCCGGTCAACAATCCGGATATTGGACCGGTCATCACTGAGAAGGACATGGAAAAGATTCTCTCCTATATCAAGAGCGGCGTGGAAGAGGGGGCCACTCTCGTAACCGGCGGTGAGCGTTATATGGAGGGAGAATGCGCCAAGGGCTATTTCATCCGTCCAACCATTTTTGATAACTGTACGCCGGACATGAAGATCGTCCGCGAGGAGATCTTCGGACCGGTTGTAACGATCCAGACCTTTAAGACCGAAAAGGAAGCCGTTGACATGGCAAACGATACGATCTACGGACTGGCGGGCGCTGTATTTACCTCTGATATCACTAGAGCACATCGTGTGATCAGTGAGATCCGCGCCGGAATCACATGGATCAACTGTTATAATCCAACCTTCAATGAGGCTCCATGGGGAGGCTATAAGATGAGCGGTATCGGCAGAGAACTTGGCGTTCATGGCATGGAGGAGTATCAGGAGGTGAAGCAGATCAACATCAATCTGACACCGGGGATTGTCGGATGGTATGAGCACTAATCGTCAAATATACCATAAAAAAATGGCTCAAAGCGTGAAAGTTCTACGTTTTGAGCCGCCTTTTTGCCTTGTAATTAAGGATAAAATGTGGTAAACTAGCGGACGGTAAAAGAACAAATGATTTAGGGAGGTAACAAATGTCAGAAAATACTTGTCTTGAGAAACAGCCGTTATCTCAGGAGATGCTTGACAAGATTGACGCATATTGGCGTGCAGCAACT
Source organism: Roseburia sp. AM59-24XD (assembly GCF_003478445.1). GTDB lineage: Bacteria > Bacillota > Clostridia > Lachnospirales > Lachnospiraceae > Jutongia. Next base: position 7,250 of record NZ_QUET01000043.1, on the reverse strand, counting down.
ATCTGTCAGCCGGTCAGCTTTATCTTCTGGATAATCCGCTGATGAAAGAGCCATTAACCATGGATCATATTAAAAAGAAAATCGTAGGTCACTGGGGAACCGTACCTGGTCAGAACTTTGTATACGTACATTGTAACCGTGTGATTAAGCGTTACGATCTGGATATGATTCTTTTGTCCGGTCCGGGACATGGCGGAAACTTTATGATCGCCAATACCTATCTGGAGGGATCTTACAGTGAGATCTATCCTAACATCAGCCAGGACGAAGAGGGTATGAAGAAGATGTTCAAGCAGTTCTCATTCCCTTGTGGTGTACCAAGTCATTGTGCGCCTGAGACACCGGGTTCCATTAACGAGGGTGGTGAGCTTGGTTATTCCATCGCTCATGCATTCGGTGCTGTATTTGACAATCCGGATCTGATCGCAACAGTAATCGTTGGTGATGGTGAAGCAGAGACAGGTCCTCTGGCTACATCATGGCAGTCCAATAAGTTCCTGAACCCGATCACAGACGGAGCCGTTCTTCCGGTTCTGAACCTGAACGGATACAAGATCAGCAACCCTACTATCTTCTCGCGTATCTCTCATGAGGAGATCGAGAGCTATTTCGTAGGCTGCGGCTGGGAGCCGATCTTTGTTGAGGGTGATGACCCAATGACAATGCATAAGCTCATGGCTGAGGCTATGGATAAGGCTGTTGAGAAGATCAAAGCAATCCAGGAGAATGCCCGCAAGAACAACGATCCGGAGCGTCCAAAGTGGCCAATGATCGTTCTTCGCACACCAAAGGGATGGACTGGTCCAAAGGTTGTAGACGGACAGCAGATCGAGGGATCTTTCCGTGCACATCAGGTGCCGATCACCATGGAGAAGCCGGAAGAGCATCTTGCGCTTCTCAAGCAGTGGCTTGAGAGCTATCATCCGGAGGAGCTGTTCGATGAGAAAGGCACACTGATCCCAGAGCTTGCAGAGCTCGCTCCTAAGGGAGATGCAAGAATGGGTGCAAACCCACATGCAAACGGTGGTCTTCTGATGAAAGATTTAAGACTCCCTGATTTCCGTGAGTACGGTATCGAGGTAGATCCAGGTAAGACAAAGGCTCAGGATATGATCGAGCTTGGTGGATATATCCGTGATATCTTCGTACTGAATAAAGAGAGCAAGAATTTCCGTATCTTCGGACCGGATGAGAGTATGTCCAACCGTCTGTATAAGGTATTCGAGGCAGAGAACAGAGACTGGAACGCAGATCTGCTTGATTCCGATGACTGCCTTGCAAGAAACGGACGTATCATGGACGGTATGCTCAGTGAGCATATGTGTGAGGGATGGCTGGAAGGTTATCTTCTGACAGGACGCCATGGCTTCTTCGCAAGCTACGAGGCATTTATCCGTGTTGTAGATTCCATGGCTGCTCAGCATGCAAAATGGCTGAAGGTTTGCAATCAGCTGACATGGAGACGTCCAATCGCTTCCCTGAACTTTATCCTGACTTCTAACGTATGGCAGCAGGATCATAACGGATTTACACATCAGGATCCTGGATTCCTGGATCATATCGCTAACAAGAAAGCAGACGTTGTCCGCATGTATCTGCCACCGGACACCAACTGTCTGTTATCCTGCTTCGATCACTGTGTAAAGAGCAAGAACTATGTCAATGCGATCGTAGCATCCAAGCATCCAAGCTACCAGTGGTTGAACATGGAGCAGGCTGTGAAGCATTGTACCCAGGGTGTAGGTATCTGGGAGTGGGCTAGTAACGATGAAGGACAGGAGCCGGATATCGTTATGGCATGCTGTGGCGATACACCGACACTGGAGACAATGGCAGCAGTTACGATCCTTCGAGATGAGCTTCCAGAGCTTAAGATCCGCGTTGTCAACGTAGTCGATCTGTTCAAGCTGGAGTCTAATCATAAGCATCCACACGGACTGAGCGACAGTGAGTACAATGCAATCTTCACAAAGGATAAGCCGGTAATCTTTGCATTCCATGGTTACCCAACACTGATCCATGAGCTGACCTATCGTCGTGACAACCAGAACGTATCTGTTCATGGTTATCAGGAGGAAGGTACGATCACAACTCCATTCGATATGAGAGTTCAGAACGAGATCGACCGTTTCAACCTTGTAAAGGATGCGATCATGCATCTGCCACAGCTTGATAACCGTGGATCTTATCTGATCCAGAAGATGAACGATAAGCTTGTAGAACACAAGCAGTACATCGCTGAGTATGGTCAGGATCTGGAAGAGGTTCGCGACTGGGAGTGGCATACACAAGATAATAAATAATCGAATATAGAGTTCGGTAAATGATAAGAACCGGTTTTGCATATGTGCGGAACCGGTTCTTTGAGTTTGGACAATGAAAAAAGATAAGACATTAAAAGAGGGTATCCCGGATCTGGGACACCCTCTTTGATATTACCTGTAAAACAATCGCATGTCTGCGGAATAATTACAGCTGAGGACCTGCAGTAACAAGTGCCTTACCAGCCTCATTACCCTCATACTTGGCGAAGTTCTTGATGAATCTCTCGGAAAGATCTTTAGCCTTAGCTTCCCACTCAGAAGCATCAGCGTAAGTATCACGAGGATCAAGGATTCCTGTATCAACACCGTTGAGTTCTGTAGGAACTTCGAAGTTGAAGTAAGGGATCTTCTTTGTAGGAGCGTTTACGATATCGCCGTTAAGGATTGCATCGATGATTCCACGAGTATCCTTGATTGAGATACGCTTACCGGTTCCGTTCCATCCTGTGTTAACCAGGTATGCCTTAGCACCGTTTGCTTCCATTTTCTTAACAAGCTCCTCTGCATACTTTGTAGGATGCAGCTCCAGGAATGCCTGACCGAAGCAAGCTGAGAAGGTAGGAGTTGGCTCTGTGATTCCACGCTCTGTACCGGCAAGCTTTGCTGTAAATCCAGACAGGAAGTAGTACTGTGTCTGCTCCGGAGTCAGGATAGATACCGGAGGAAGTACGCCGAATGCATCTGCAGAAAGGAAGATAACGTTCTTTGCTGCCGGTGCAGAAGAGATAGGACGTACGATATTCTTAATATGATCAATCGGATAAGAAACACGAGTATTCTCTGTTACGCTCTTATCAGCGAAGTCAATCTTTCCATCCTCTGCAACAGTTACGTTCTCAAGGAGAGCGTTGCGCTTGATCGCATTGTAGATATCAGGCTCAGACTCGATATCAAGGTCAATAACCTTAGCGTAGCATCCACCCTCGAAGTTGAATACACCGTTATCATCCCAGCCGTGCTCATCATCACCGATCAGAAGACGCTTAGGGTCTGTGGAAAGAGTAGTCTTACCTGTACCGGAAAGACCGAAGAAGATTGCTGTGTTCTTTCCGTCAAGGTCTGTGTTAGCAGAGCAGTGCATAGAAGCCATGCCCTTCAGTGGCAGGAAGTAGTTCATCATAGAGAACATACCTTTCTTCATCTCTCCGCCGTACCATGTATTAACGATAACCTGCTCTTTGCTGGTGATATTGAACATAACAGCTGTCTCAGAGTTAAGACCTAACTCCTTGTAGTTCTCAACTTTAGCCTTAGAAGCATTGTAAACAACGAAATCCGGCTCAAAGTTCTCAAGCTCCTCAGCGGTTGGCTTGATGAACATGTTTGTAACGAAATGTGCCTGCCAAGCTACCTCGACGATGAAACGGATTGCCATACGGGTATCCTTGTTTGCACCACAGAAAGCATCAACAACATACAGCTTCTTGTTAGAAAGCTCCTTGATTGCCAGCTCTTTTACGGATTTCCATGCTTCCTGAGTAGCAGGATGGTTGTCATTCTTGTACTCATCAGAAGTCCACCATACAGTGTCCTTAGAGTTCTCATCCATAACGATGAATTTGTCTTTTGGGGAACGACCGGTGTAGATACCTGTCATAACGTTCACTGCACCAAGCTCGCTGACCTGTCCTTTCTCATAACCTGTCAGTTCAGATCTTGTCTCTTCCTCAAAGAGTACCTCATAAGAAGGGTTGTAAACAATCTCAGTAGTTCCGGTAATGCCATACTTGCTTAAATCAATTTGTGCCATGTTTCTTAACCTCTTTTCTTTAATTTTGTACGGATTAATAATCCTCTGCGAATGCAGAAATTATGAAACTGTTCCTGAAAGTGACCTAATCTAAGCCACTCTTTTTCAGAATACCATATATAGATGCGAAAATCAATAAAATTTTGTAGAGGAGGGGAATACTTTAGAGAAGGAGGTGATGAAAATGGCAGAATATTATAAAATTACAGACAGGCTTGTTCCGGTCACATGGGAGGAGTGTCAGAAAGCACCGGAGGAAACATATCTGGCAAGGCTTACCCGGAAAGAAACCGAAAAGTCCCGATTCCTGCACTCTATCGGTTATGGTGCGGTTTTCGGGACTTCTAAGATCCATCTGTGTAAGGTGGAAGCATATATGCGTTTTTTATATGGAACGTATCTTACTCCTGACCGGCGGCGGATGGAGGACGCCTTTTGCTTTGTATTTGATGACAGGCATCTTTATCTGGTGGAGGAAGGCGAGCTTGCGGGTAATCTTTTGTGCCGCCTCAAAAAGATTTTTGAGCAGGAAAACGCCGGAACGGGCAGTGTACTGACGGCGTTTCTGGGACAGCTTCTGCAGAAGGATCTTCTGCATCTTGAAAAGATCGAGGACAGGCTGACGCATTTGGAAGATGAGGTGCTTTCCGGCAGGATTGCCGGTTTTGAACAAAAGATCATCGGTTGCAGAAAGGAGATCCTCAAGTATGCACATTATTATCTGCAGTTGCAGGACATGGCAGATATCCTGATGAAAAATGATTATGGCGCATTTTCAGAGGAAGATCTACGTGCATTGCGTCTGCTTCGGGAAAAGACCGGAAGACTTCATCAGGAGGCGATCATGCTGCGGGAATATTCCACTCAGGTGCGCGAGGTGCATCAGGCACAGATAGAGATCAGACAGAATAAGATCATGAAGACCTTAACAATCGTGACAACGATCTGTCTGCCGCTTACGCTGATCGCCGGCTGGTACGGTATGAACTTTCGCAGGATGCCTGAGCTGTCCTGGAAATACGGTTATCCGGCAGTCGTCCTTCTGAGCCTTTGCATTGTTGCGCTGTCACTGTATCTGTGCCGCAAAAAGAAGTTGTTTTTCTGATAAGCGGTTTATACGGAAATCTTATTCGGTGATCAGATTTTTTTTGATGAAGCGGGCAAATTTCTTCTGACCGGTAATGTTTAAGTGAATGCCGTCCTGATAGAACCAGTCCGGATGCTTTCCGCCTTCCTTTGACCAGGCGATCACATGGACGTTTTGATTGGCTGCGGCGACTCTTCGGATAGTCTGATTGACATCCTTTTGAACCGGGAGGTCGCGTCCGTAAGCATCGATCCAGTAGATCGTACGGTCCGGTCCGAGGTAATCGATCAGCTTCTGACCGGTAGCTGAGTTAAAGTTTCCGTTGGTGCCGAGTGCGATGATCACGGTATCGCCGAGCCGTCCCTTTTTCTGAAGCTTTTTGGCGGTGCCGAGTGCCTGTACGACCTGGCGGGATACCTTTGCGTCGATGACGGCATTTTTGTAAAGCTTCTTAAAGGAAGGAGCGGCACCGAGGAAAACGGAATCGCCGATTACTGTGATGGAGGATTCATGAATATCAGGAACCCGTGGAGCGGCAGTCTGCTTTTTGGTGGCGGCAGGTGTCTTTGCGGCAGCGTAGGCAGGAGTCGCCTCTTCCTTCTCAAGCTCCCGCTCATTCTGCATGAGCTCGTTTTCTAACTGGGATGCATCGGAGGATGGCGCACGGAAGATTCCGTAGGCGCCGATGCTGATGCCGATCACTAACAGGGCGATTCCAAAAGAGCGAAAATATTTCATTGATGTTTTTGTCTGTTTTTTCATGATAGTATGTCTCCTTTTTCATTAAGATGATAGTACGTTTTGTAATAAGATGATTGTCAGTTGTGCAGTCCGGTCAGGATCAGCACGATGACCGGATAGTGCCACAGGTAAATATAGTAGCTGTATTTGCCAAGCCATGCTGTCTGTGCAGAAAGCGGCAGATCATGAAACAGGGCTTTGTGATTCTCAAAAAAGAGGATCACAAAGGCAAAGAAAATGCTGATCAGAAACATGCCGCCGAGATAGAGAAGCGGTGCATTTCCGGATACCAGCAGGAATAATAGGAAAATAACGGCAAGCATACCGGCAAGAATGGGAATCTCGCATTGTGCCGGTTTCGACGTACGAAGCTTTGGAAAGCTGTACCGCAGCGCACCGAGGAACATTCCGAGAAATAAGGAAAAGCCCATAGTGTCTGTGCCGTAGTAAACTCTGGACGGATCCTTGCCCGGATGATAGAGCATAAGCATTGCGGCAAACGAAAGGATTGCAAGCAATGCAAAAAGGAAACAGGCGTGTTTCGCACCGGCATGCCTGCACAGCTTCTTATATAAAAAGAACAAAAGCGGCCAGAGCAGATAAAACTGCATCTCAACCCCGAGAAACCAGAGATGGGTAAACGGAGAGGCGTTTGTCAGGTGTGAAAAATAAGAGGCATCCTGCTCAATCTGCCACCAGTTATTGTAGCCGAGAAAGATGCTTAAAATCTGTTCCCGGATGCCGATCATCTGCCGGCTTTTCATCAGCGTCATCGCGCAACAGACCAGCATGACCATGATGAAAAGAGGCGGTATGATACGTCTGATCCGCTTTTTGTAATAGTCCATGACAGGAAAGGTCTCGGTGTTCAGATAAGAGGTGCTTGTCATAAACATCAGATAACCGGACAATACAAAGAACAGGGGGACTCCGAGAAAGCCACCCGGGAAAATGGAGGGGATCAGATGGTACAAAAAGATACCGATGATCGCAATCCCCTTTAATATATCTAATCCCTTCCGCTTTGGAAGATGCATTGTCTGTACTTGATTTGTTGTCGTCATTGTGAATGAACCTCCCGTTGATTTACTTTGTAAACCTAAATATACAACCATTGGTTTAAAATGTCAACCGCTTTTTCGAAAATATTTTATTAAGACTTCCCATACCAAGGACGGAAATTCGCCCATAATATTTCTTATGTCCGGAAAATAAAATATCGTTTTTGCCTGAGAAATTACTTGATCCGTGAACTATGACTAAAAAATTGACGCAGATCAGTAGGATTTCCGAAAAATCTTTGCTTTGCAATGCTTTGATAAATACGCATCCGCACGACTGAGCCCCA
>NZ_QUET01000042.1 GCF_003478445.1 Roseburia sp. AM59-24XD | reverse complement strand
GTGACCTCCTTTTGTATGCGGTAATCCCTGTTACCATTGTTTTTTTCCAATTCATAGTATACAGGTAAATCCACGATGCTACAAATTGGAGGTCATTACATATTGTCTTCGCACATAAAATATATCACTGCGCCCATACTATTTCTTATGTCCGAAGCCTAATTTGGTGTTTTGCCCTGATTTTTTGAACAACCGTGAGCTGGTGGTATTAAAATTGACGCAGATCAGTAGGATTTCTGAAAAGTCTTTGCTTTGCAATGCTTTGATAAATACGCATCCATACGACTGAGCTCCGTAGGTGAGCTCAGCTATTTCGGACGGCAGGATGCGTTTATCAAAAATCAAAGCAGCAAAGCAATTAGACTTTTTGAAATCCGTAAGTGACAAGACAATTTTAATGCCACCAGCTCACGGTTTCATCAAATATTCTGAGGCAAAAATCTATATTAATTTTCCTCGGACATAAGAAATAGTATGGGCGCAATCAACTAATCGGTGTGCGAAGTTTGAGTATGATAATAATAAGGTATCAAAAATAAGAAGAAAGGGCATGCGCCATCCCAGGGCGCTGCCCATTTAAGCCATCTATCATGAATTCACAAGGCAAAAGATTCGAAAAAACATCGCTTTTGCTTCGTGCATTACAATTTCTTAACGGATAATGCACGGATTGCATTGAGCACCGCGATCACCATAACGCCGACATCGGCAAAAATTGCCGCCCACATGTTGGCAATACCAAGCGCGCCGAGGATCAGACAGATCACTTTGATGCCAATGGCAAAATATATATTCTCGTATACGATGCGGATACATTTTCTGGCAATCTTGATCGCCTTCACAATCTTCATCGGATCATCGTCCATCAAAACAATATCCGCCGCTTCAATGGCTGCATCAGATCCCATCGCTCCCATCGCAATACCGATATCTGCTCTGGAAAGCACCGGTGCATCGTTGATACCATCGCCGACAAATGCCAGCTTATCATGGGAACCCTGCTCGGCAAGAAGCTTCTCCACACTCGTTACCTTGTCTGCCGGCAAAAGTTCAGCATAATATTCTGTCAGGCCAAGCTCCTTTGCGACATGCTCCGCCACATTCCTGCGGTCGCCGGTAAGCATAACCGTCTTGCAGACACCCGCCTTCTTCAAACTCTTGATCGCCTCTGCGGAGGTCGGTTTGGACTGATCGGATATCAGGATGTTTCCTGCATATTTTCCATCTATTGCTACATGAACAATGGTTCCGATCTCATTCGATTCCTCGTAAGAAACACCAAGCTTTTTCATCAGCTTATCGTTACCGACAGCAACCTCTTTTCCATCAATGACAGCCTTAACGCCGTTTCCGCTGATCTCTTCCACTTCTCCAATGCGGTTCTGATCAGCACTCTTTCCATATGCCTTCTGCAGGCTCTTACTGATCGGATGACCGGAGTAGCTCTCAGCCAGAGCCGCATACTCTAAAAGCTCTGCTTCGGTCATCCCTGCCGGATGAACCGATGCCACCGCAAACACACCCTGCGTCAGCGTACCGGTCTTATCAAATACAACACAGCTCGTCTGCGCAAGTGTCTCCAGATAATTGGAGCCCTTTACCAGCACACCGGAACGGCTCGCTCCACCGATTCCCGCAAAGAAACTGAGCGGAATACTGATAACAAGTGCACACGGACAGCTGATAACCAGAAATGTCAATGCGCGGAAGATCCACTCGCCCCAGTTCGGTGCAATGCGGAGAAACAGAATGCTGACAAGCGGCGGCAGAATTGCAAGTGCTGCTGCAAGATAACAAACGATCGGTGTATAATAATGCGCGAATTTTGAAATAAAATTCTCAGAACGTGACTTTCTGGAGCTTGCATTCTCTACCATGTCCAGAATCTTGGAAACCGTAGACTCGCCAAATTCCCTGGTCGTCTTGATCTCCAGAACACCGGTCATATTGATGCAGCCACTGATGATCTCATCGCCGGCTGCTGCATCTCTCGGCAAACTCTCTCCGGTCAGGGCACTTGTATTTAAGGAACTCTTTCCTTCCACAATAATACCGTCGACCGGCACCTTCTCTCCGGGCTGCACCACAATGATACTGCCGATCTCTACCTCGTCCGGATCCACCTGCTCCAGCTCACCGCTTTCCGTGCGGATATTTGCATAATCCGGACGGATATCCATCAGCTCGCTGATATTACGGCGGCTCTTGCCAACCGCATAGCTCTGGAACAGCTCACCGATCTGATAAAAGATCATAACCGCTACACCCTCGGTATAATCGCCAAGTGCAATCGCACCGATCGTAGCAACTGCCATCAGGAAATTCTCATCGAACACCTGACGGTTCATAATACCCTTTACCGCTTTACGCAGGATATCATAGCCGATCACCAGATAAGGGATCATGAACATTCCAAAGCGAAGATATCCCTTTACCGGAAGAAGCGATATCAAACCGACAAGGGCTACTGATATGATAATACGGATAAGTGCTTTTTTCTGCTTCTTCGTCATATCTCTTCACTCCTTCCTTTACAGGAAGATCTCACAATCATCTTCCACTTTCTTGCAGTTCTTCAAAACGTCCTGCATAACAGCCTTTGGCTCACTGCCTTCCTCAAACTCAACAGACATCTTAAGCGTCATGAAGTTCACAACGGCATCCTTAACTCCCCCCGTTGCCTTTGCAGCCTCCTCCATCTTGTTTGCACAGTTTGCACAGTCAACATCAATCTTGTAAGTCTTTTTCATGATTATTTCCATCCTTTCAAATTCAATAAATTCGTTTTATATTTTAATCATTTGAACAATCATTCATATGTTCATTTATATTCTATGCACTCTCCTTCAAAATGTCAACACCTTTTTTTACATTTATCAAAATATTATCACATAAGGCTTCCCACGCCCATGATGTGCAACGCCCATACTTTTTCTTATGTCCAATTATCGGTAAATGGATTTTGCCTGCCAAAGGATTGAATAATCCGTGAGCTGTGACGAAAAAATTGTCTTGTCACTAACGGATTTCGAAAAGTCTAATTGCTTTGCTACTTTGATTTTTGATAAACGCATTGCAAAGCAAAGACTTTTCAGAAATCCTACTGATCTGCGTCAATTTTTTCGTCACAGCTCACGGATCAATTTGTTTTCCGAGACAAAAACACTATTTGACATTTGGACATAAGAAATAGTATGGGCGTATACCAAAAGCTGGTGTGGGAAGCCTCAGTAATCATCCTGACAAAAGAAAAAAGGAGACCATCCATTAAGGATGATCTCCTGATGATTACAGATTCTGTTTAGCGATGCTGTTCAAATGCACCCAGATCATAGTTCTTAAGGTTGTCAGTGATGCTTCTGTCATCGGCCTCGTCGATGAGCTTATCACGAACCTTCTTCGTCTTCATCGGATCTGCATATCCGCTTGGTCCGCCGACACAGCCGCCCTCACAGACCATACCCTCGACAAAGTCTTCCGGAAGTCTTCCTGCCTTGAGAAGCAGCATTGCCTTCTTACATTCCATTGCACCGTTTGCCTTGAATACCTTTGCATCTACCTCCTGATCCGTCTCCTTCATATACTCAAGAACGGATGCGGTAACTCCACCGGCATTACCATATCGCTTACCAAAGGTACTTGACTCCTGATACTCATTTGGAGCCGGCTCAAGCTCGATGTCCTTCGCCTTCATGATCGCACGGATCTCACTGTAGGTCAGGACAGCATCTGCATTCCCCTCAATCTTCTGGTCAACGACCTCAGACTTCTTACCGATACATGGTCCGATAAATACGGTATAACAATCCGGCTCTTTCGCCTTAAGCATACGTGAGATCATACACATCGGAGATACTGTCGTAGAGATCAGATCTGCCTGCTCCGGATAATGCTTACGGATCATATTAACGAATGCAGGACAGCATGACGTTGTCTTCTTCTCACCGGCATGGTATGCCTCGAGCCATTCCTCTGCCTCACTCTGCGTTGTCATATCTCCACCAAGTCCTACCTCGATCATATCTGCAAAGCCAACCTTCTGCAGAGCGATCTTCCAGCTCTCCATCGTAATGTCAGGTCCAAACTGTCCCTCTGTCGCAGGCGCTACCATACCGTATACCTTCTTGCCTGCCTTCAGTGCACCGATCACATCCAGGATAAAGGTCTTGGATCCGATCGCACCAAACGGGCACTTGTGGATACAGTGACCGCAGCGGATACACTTGCTCTCATCAATGACTGAGATTCCAAGATCATTGTATGTAATTGCATCAACAGGACATGCAAACTTACATGGACGCTTCAGATGAGCGATTGCATTGTAAGGACATGCCTTTGCACACATTCCACACTCTTTACATTTATTAGCATCAATATGAGAGCGCTTCTCTCCCGGTGAGATCGCACCGAACTTACAAGCATTCACACACGCCTTTCCAAGACAGTTCTGGCAGTTATCTGTTACAACATAACTGGAGATTGGGCAGTCCTCACAGGCGGATGAAATAACCTGAACGACATTGCCATTGTCCTCCGGACCCGGTGCCTTTCCCTCTGCCAGACGAATACGCTGACGGATAATCTCGCGCTCTTTGTAAACACAGCATCGAAACTGTGGTGTCGGGCCAGGTATCATTTTACGCGGCAGGTGGTCTCTCTCCTCCTCAAGAGTTCCCTCAAAGGCAAGCTTTGCCACCTCATAAAGTACATCATGTTTGATTCTAATCACATTCTCATCTGCAAACATTTTTCTCTCCTTATCTCGTCCGTTCTGTTCATAATTATTGATCAATACGGGTTTCTCTTCCATCAAAAATGGTCAGAGATATCCCTCGGAGATAGTATAACACAAATTTGCCGATAATGAAATTATTTTTCTATAAACTTTTTTAATTGATATTTTTTCATCTTTGACCGATCTTGAGATTCGGAATTGCATTCAGGTCAAGATCGTGACGCGTGCCCGCCATATACTCATAGTACCCCTGTGATGCGATCATCGCCGCATTGTCGGTACAAAAGATCGGAGACGGATAGCAAAGGGCGATCCCCGCCTCATCACATGCCTGCTTCATTGCCGCACGCAGTGCAGAGTTTGACGCCACACCGCCTGCAACCGCGATCCTCTTTTCGCCAAGCTTCCCTGCGGCGCTGACGGCTTTTCCGACTAACACATCCACCACCGCCTGCTGGAAGGAGGCTGCCACGTCGGCACGATTGACCTCGATCCCCTTCATCTCACAGCCATTCAGATAATTAAGAACCGCTGACTTTACACCGGAGAAGCTGAAATCATATTCGCAGCCTTCGATCTTAGCGCGCGGGAACTCGATCGCGTGTGGATTACCTTCCTTTGCAAGCTTATCGATCTTAGGACCTCCCGGATAACCGAGTCCGATCGCTCTTGCAACCTTATCAAACGCCTCTCCCGCTGCATCGTCATGCGTATAACCAATAATCTCAAACTTGCCATACTCCAGCACGCGCACAAGATGCGTGTGTCCACCGGATACCACCAGACAAAGAAACGGTGGCTCCAGATCCGGATGCTCCAGATAGTTGGCGGCGATATGTCCCTCAATATGATGAACGCCGACTAACGGCTTGCCTGCCGCATAAGCGATCGCCTTTGCTTCACCAACACCAACCAGAAGTGCTCCAACCAGTCCAGGTCCATACGTCACACTGACCGCATCAATCTCCTCCAGTGTCACATCCGCATCGGCAAGTGCCTGCCCGATCACCTGATTGATCCTCTCGACGTGCTTTCTGGATGCGATCTCCGGCACAACTCCTCCATATAATGTATGTATGTCTATCTGTGATGAGATCACATTGGACAGCACACTGCGCCCGTTCTTCACAACGGAGGCTGCCGTCTCATCGCAGGAGCTTTCAATTCCCAGTATCAATATATCTTTTTCCATGTTGATCCTCATTTCCGCACGACCCTCTATGCCGGACCAATGCTTCTTTTGCAGAATATAATGGCATATCAGGTCTTTTCCTATGTATTATTTAATGTCCGTCTGCCTCTTTTGCCGTGATCTGTTGCCAGCCAAGGATCTTCCAGTGTCCCTCGCTGTCCTTGCGGCAGATGTATTTTGCATATGACTCTGTTGTTTTGGACTTCTTGGAGGTCTGCAGCACTGATGCGATCAACGTTGCTTCATCTTTGCCGTCCACCTGCGCATACTCCACCTGTTCATCCTCTTCTACAATATAGGAAGAGATGAAATTTTTATTGTCATCAAACTTCTGGATGTCCTTCTTAAGCGCTTCGTACATATCCTTTTCAGAATTGCCCTTCTGCTGCAAAAGCTCCTCATCGTACAAGGTACGCTGCTGCTCATATAACGCTTTGCGGTCCTTTTCCTTCATATTGGTATTGTACATGCATTTATTCAGGCGCCAGAACAGCTTTACCACCTCAGTCGGTGTTCCCGGATATTCCAGTTCCAGATCCTTGGCAAGCAGCTTGCCGACTTCTGTCTTTGGAAGTGCGGACTGTCCTTTTTCTTCGGCTTCCTTCTGCTGATAAATACGAACCCCGGCAAATATCAGAACTGCCGCTGCCACAAGAATCACAAATACGATCAAGATCTTTTTGGTCATTTTGTCCATTTCAATCCTCTCCTTCCTCATCCACAAAGTCAAGTGTCTTACTCCACCGGTCTCTTCCTGCATGCGCGTGCGGGAAAATCTTCCGAACTTCCTTCATGTAGTCCTCCGGATGCAGCATGGACGGACTGTAATGTGTCAGCCACATTTCTTTTACTTCTGCTTTCCGCCCAAGCCTTGCCGCCTCATACATCGTCATATGCTTAAACTCGGCTGCCTTTTTCTGCTTGTCACGATCTCCGTACATTCCCTCACAGATAAACAGATCGGAGCCGGCGGCATTGTCTGCAATAATGTCCATCGGTCTTGTATCTGTACAATAGGTAAGCTTAATGCCTCGTCTGGCAGGCCCGATCACCATGTCCGGCGTAAATATCCTGCCATCCTGCTCGATAGTTTCCCCCTTCTGAAGTCTGCTCCACAGCTTCAGCGGAACCTCATTTGCCTTTGCAAGCTCCGGATGGAACTTTCCGCCTCTCGGCACTGTGATCGTATATCCATAGCATGGCACATTGTGATTGACCCGGAAGGCTTTGATATGATATCCATTGACATGAAGCTCCTGCTCCTTCTCGCTCAATTCTATAAAACGAACATCAAACGGAAGTCCCGGAGCGATCACGCGAAGTGCATTCACGGTCTTTTCCAGTCCCTTCGGACCGATCATCGTCACCGGACGGGTTCGGTCTGAATTGCCCATTGAAAGCAAAAGTCCCGGCAGTCCGCTGATATGATCTCCGTGATAATGCGTGAAACAAATCGTGTCGATCGGATTGACACTCCATCCCTTCTCACGGATCGCGATCTGTGTTCCTTCACCACAATCCACCAGAAGACTGCTTCCCTCAAGTCTGGTCATCATGGCGGTAAGCCATCTGCCCGGCAGCGGCATCATTCCGCTGGTTCCTAACAAACATACATCTAACATAATCCACCTCTTCCCGTCTCTGAACGAATCCGTGGACTATTGTATCACAATTCCGTTGCTTCTGTCACCTCCGGCGGAACAACAAATTTCTTCACCATGGCATCGTAACAGTCCTCGCATAACAGGAAAGAATGGATCTGTCCATCTCTTTTCGAAAAATATCCCCATTGCTTCTTTCCTTCAAAGACGTCTTCTCTCAATATTCCGTTTTCCGATTTTAAAATGCGGCCGCATCTATTGCAGCATAAGTTTTTCTCTGCCATCTGATCCATCTCCTGTCTTTTGTTCTAAAGCAAGTATATCGCGGTCGACAGGATCTGTATAGTGGAAAACACAGGAAGGAACCGTTACAAATGCTTCTGCATGATCAGTGCATCCTCCTGTGGATCTCTGTAATAGCCGCGACGCCTTGAGATCACTGCAAAGCCAAGCTTTTCATAAAGACCGATGGCAGCCACGTTACTCTCCCGCACCTCCAAAAGCACCTGCTCAACGCCCTTGTCCAGACAGCGTTCAAAGGCTTCCCGAAGTAATGCCTCTGCAAGTCCTCTGCGTCGGCATCTCTCATCGACTGTGACATTACACAGATCTGCCGTTTCAAAGGAGCAAAAGAAAACACAGCTTCCTGCCACATCCCCCTCGCATTCTGCCACAAGATAGATCCGTTCATCATCCTTAAGATGCTCCATATAATCCTGCTCGCTCCACGGATGCGTAAAATTCTGCCTTCCGATCCGGCAGACCTCGTCCACCTGTGCCGGTTCCATTGTTTTAATCTGCTGCATGTAATCTCTCTTCTCTCTCCCGCTCCGCCTGTGATTTGCGCAGGTAAACCGGACGATGCTCTGCGGCTGTCTCCACTCTTCCTTGATGATAATAAAGGGCTCCAAGTGCTGCAACTGCTGCCGCTCTCTGTCTCGACATATGTGCCGGTGCAAAGCTGTATTCATTGACAATCTCTTCGCGGATAATCTCCTCATAAACAGGAACACCATCCCCGAGAAAATGAACCTTGACCGGGTACTGCGAAAGCTCCTTTAACAGGTCATGGATATCCATCGCACACTGATCCATGACCTCCACCATCTGTCCCTCACGCATCTCATAGACACCGGTATACACCTGATTGCGGCGTGCATCCATGATCGGACAGATAAAGCCGTCACTCTCGGCAAGCTGGTATGCCAATCCCTCCAGCGTCGGCACCGGAATAATCGGTTTATCAAGCACCAGTCCCAGTCCCTTCACCGTGGATGAGCCGATACGAAGTCCCGTAAAGGACCCCGGACCTGCTGCCACAGCGATCGCATCAAGCTCCTCAAGAGGGATCCCCGAAAAATCAACAACTTCCTTTATCATAGGAAGAAGCGTCTGTGAATGTGTCTTTTTATTATTGACGGTAAATTCTGCCACTACGGTATCGCCGGATAACACAGCGGCGGAAGCAGCTAAGCCTGAACTGTCAACTCCTAATATCTTCATCTTAATCCTCATTTCTGCACACATTCTTTGCACACAACGGGTTTGTGTCAAGTGCGCACAGGCACAAATCCGCAATCTGTCATCTCTGCCGGTTCTGCTTTCCCCACATGTCAGCCCTTATCCGTGCAGACTTCGACCAAATAATATATCAGTTTCTGTCAATGGTAATCGTCCTGTAGTCAAAGCCCTTATCAAGCTCCTTTTCAATGGTCACGCAAATAACATGCTCCGGGATCAGTTCTTTGATCAGTGATGCCCATTCGATCAGACACACACCCTCTCCAAAGAAATAATCCTCATAACCGATCTCATCCATCTCCTCCGGATCTGCAATCCGGTATACATCAAAATGATACAACGGCAGTCTGCCACTCTCATAAATCTGCATGATCGTAAATGTCGGGCTGCTGATCGGCTCCTCAATGCCAAGCCCCTTGCCAAAGCCCTTGGTAAAAACGGTCTTTCCAACACCAAGATCACCGTTTAATAATACGATATCTCCCGGACGGCAGTCACCACCAAGCTTCTGCCCCAGCGCAAATGTATCCTTCTCGCTCCGGCTTTCTATTACCTCTGTCATTTCGGATCCTCCTGCTTTGTCTCCGCTTCCTGTGACGGATCATAATCTTTATAATACCCCAGCCTCTCCTCAACACAGGCGCGGATCTGTTCGAAGCTGTCTCCGCACTGGTCTGCCGGAAAGATAAATGCTCTGACCGGAGACATATAAAGATACAACGCCTTGGCCGTATAAATACACTTGCGGACATCATACCATTTCACGCATGCCTCCTGCTCTCCCTGGGAAACCGTGATCTGTTCCTCTGACAGAGTGTAATGAAGCGATGCATTGATATCTTTATTCTGTTTCGCCTGTGCGGCAGACTTTCCGTAAAGCATCACCGGCTGCACGATCGTGAAAAGACAGCCTATAATAAATAACGCAAGCTTCGCCGTCGTATCCAGCGCCCCGAAACGAACTGCCAGAATGATCCAGCATGCAAGGCTGATCACCACGCCAAAAATACCGGACACCCCTGAATAAGTATGGCGCATAGAGAACCGGTACAGATCCTTCGCTGTCAGTTCCACGTCAAATTCTATATCCTTCATGAAATATCTCCTGTTCTTCCTTATTTTAGCATCATTATAGCAGAATATGGCGAAAAAACAATATATACAAAAGCTTCGTCATATGTTATCTTTAAAATCAGAGAAGCATTGTGGGGAACAGTTACATGTAGAAAAGAGGGGTACTTATGGATATTTCCAATATGACAATAGATGATATCCGCCAGCAGGTCGAAGAGCAGATTGATTTCGACCGCCTTGAAGAATTAAATGCCCAGCTCGAGAAGGATATTCGGGGCATTCTGGATTCCTGCGGATTATATTACCGGATCTTCTCCCGCGTCAAAACCAAAAATTCCATCAGCAAAAAGCTGTTTAACGGCAAATACGGCACCAGGCAGAATCCCAAGAAGGTACAGGATCTGATCGGTCTTCGTATTGTACTTTATTATTCCGACGACTTAAGCATCGGCAGAGAGATCATGGAGAACACCTTTCTGCGCACCGGCACCTGGTCCAGAAATGATTTTAATGCGGCAGAGTTCCGCGCCACCAAAATAAACGGTGTATTCAAGCTTCCATCCGAGCATTTTAAGCTGTATACCAGCGAGCTTTGGCAGCTTCCGATTGATACCACCTTCGAGATCCAGTTCCGTACCGTATTTTTCGAGGGCTGGCATGAAATTGAGCACGACATGCGCTACAAGAGTCTGCTGCCGGACGACAAGTTCTGGGAGAACAGTGAGGATCTTTCCCGGATCCTGCACTGTATTCTTGCCAATCTGGAGCTTTCCGACTGGTCTTTGGTGCAGCTTTTCGAGCATCTTTCCTACAATCATTACCAGAACGGCAACTGGGATCTGATGCTCAAAAGCCATTTCCGTCTGCGCATGGAGGACAAGGAACCGCTCGCGCCGGCGATCACCGCTCTTTTTGACGAGAACCGCCGTCTCGCCAAGCAGTTTTTCAAATGTGAGAAGATCACACTGGTGCGTGAGCTGTTAAAACAGGATTACATTTCAAAGATCACATTTGACCTTATCGTCCGTCTTCTGAATGAAAGCACTGTGCACGATGAACGCATCTCTGCTTATTATAAAGAGCATGATCCGCTCGCCGTAAAGA
Organism: Roseburia sp. AM59-24XD; assembly: GCF_003478445.1. Taxonomy (GTDB): domain Bacteria; phylum Bacillota; class Clostridia; order Lachnospirales; family Lachnospiraceae; genus Jutongia. The sequence goes on along the minus strand of NZ_QUET01000042.1, from coordinate 9,277 downwards.
CACCGGCACCGGCACGCAAAGCGTTAAGTCCGCTTGACTCTAACACACTGTTTCATCTGGATATTCCGCTTTTGCATAAACCGGTCAGGGATGTCAGAACCGAGTTTCACAATGCATCGCACATCATTTACCGCTGGATCCGCTATAAGCTGAGCCATGTATTTCCGGAGCTTCCGGCAGAGCTTGAAACACTTTCCATGCACCTTCCGGGCTATGATTTTCAGTGCTTCTGGCAGCCGGACGATTTCCTGTTTACCGCTGAGTTTTCCTATATCGACGATCAGATGCCCGGTACGCTGTGGCATATCACGGCATCCGTTACATCACCGGATCACGGATCATCGCTGATGTTTCATCATCACACCAGGCTGCACACACCGACTACCGCACTTCACCGAGAAAGTTTCAGCAAGCCGTCCTATCTGTCAGAGCTTTCCTCTAAGATCGGTCTGGTGGATCTGGAACGCCTCGGAACGCAGGGACGCTTTGTCAATACCGATGAGGGCTTTATCGCTTTAAGGCACCTCCTGCATGATCCGGAAAGACGTCTGCCTGTCGTCGTGATCACACAGCATCAGGCTTTAGAGACAGACAACTCCAACGAATACCGCGAGGGCTACGATATGAATACCTTCCCGATCAACGGCACACGTCTTGCCAAGGTGATCGGTCTGTATTCCCATGTTTATATGCTTGATCAGAATATCGCAAGACAGCTTATCGTCAACGGCAGGAAGGATAACGAGGTTAACCACGGAGGAATCCTTATCTTCTGGCCGGTTTCATCCGGAAAAGAAACAACTGTTTACACAAGTCAGATGATCCGCGAAGCACATTTCGACTATAATCGTTTTGCCTACCATGAGCAGAATTTCAATGAGAAGGCATTTCGCTCCAAGCTGGCGCAGATCATCAAGGATGACCATGTTACCCACTGACAAGCGGTTCCATAGGAATCTCTTACAAAACGCACGAAGCGGACATATCCTCACAGTGGTATGTCCGCCTTTATTTTAATATATGGGTAATTGCTCATAACATAACAAAACGGGAAAAACGCCGGTTTCCCGCTTATTATGTTAATTGTCTATTTCAGTTCAACCTTAACGCTTTTCTTTTTCTGCTTGCCGGAACAGCTTCTGCACAATCCCACAGTGATCCTGTCTCCTCTTTCATGCGTCGAAAGACAAAGACTCAGATCCTTCATACTGCGGATCTTATTGCCATCAATCGAATCGATCACGTCTGCCACACGGACACCACCGTGATACGCCGGGGACTTCAGCTGAACCTCCGTCACATAAATTCCCTTTCCGTTCTCCATATCCTTGCCCCGAATGCCAAAGGTAACCGGTGTCTTCTCCTCCACGATCGCCTCCGCTGCAACCGCAATATCTTCTGCTGAAATAAATGACCAGTTTGTATCTCCTGTCGTACGTTGATAAGCATCTGTGATCATACCGACCATACGACCTTCAATGTCAGAAACAAAACCATCGCCTCCCTCGGTATATGCAATATCCGTCACATACACGGTCAGGCAGTCATCCACCGCCTGCACGGTCATATCCGTGTTGACCACATTGCCCGGCATCACAGACTTCATGATCCCATTCGGACACCCAAACAGAGGACACGGTCATTTAACTCCGGTGCCGTATCAGATGCATCCTGCGTAAAATCGATCACATAAATCTGATTCATTGTGCTTTTGGAAATATCATTCACATCCATGCGAAGTACTGCAATTCCGAGATTATCATCGGTTGCCACAAGCGTAGCTGCCGCACTCTTCCCATTGGCGAAGGATACCTCAAGACTCCCCTTCTCCACAAGCGAGGATACCTGTGTCAGAACATAAAGTGAAGAACCTCTCCGCTTAAAGATCAGTCCGCTCTGAAGCACATCCTCCTTATCGCTTCTCTGATACCAGCTTTCGGTGTGAAGCTTATCCACCGTCACGATCGCCTTGTTGCACTGCTCTCCGATGTTCTTGATCCTGTCCCAGTAGTTCTCATAGGCAGCAAGCATATCCGATTCCGTTGACGGTCGCGGTGTCTGCTTTGTACCGGCTGATGTCTCCTTTGCATCATTCAAAAGACTTTCCCGATATATTCTGGCATCCCGCTTCTCCAGAACATCCTGAACCTTCCAGAACGTCACAGATGCCGTGCCGCCAAAAACCACAGCGAGAACAATCACATACACCGCCCTCTTTATAATGCCAGCCGGCTTTCTCTTATGAGGCTCCTGCACTGCCTCCTGTAAAAAGCAATACTCCTGATCATTCGTATCCTTTTCTTTTCTTGACATAATTTATTAACTCTCCATCTGATCGACATAACAACCTACTTATATAAATGTTATCACATACATATGAATAGTTTATGAATAAGCCGTAAATAGGATATTTTAATTTTATGTTGCAGTATCTTAGCTGTCTGGTGTATGATGATATTAATTGTATTGAAATGAGGACAATTGTAATGAACGAGAAAGTATTACAGACATTAGAATATAATAAAATCATTGAGCAATTAGTCACCTATGCGTCTTCACCTTCCGGTCGTGAAGCCTGCCGCACGTTAAAACCGCAGACCGACAGCCGCTGGATCGAGACCGCGCAGCGCGAGACCTCCGATGCCCTGACTCACATCCTGACCAAGGGCGAACTCTCCTTCTATGGTATTGAAGATATCCGTCCCGCACTCAAGCGGCTGGAAATCGGATCTTCCTTAGGAAGTCATGAGCTGTTGGACATTGCAAAGCTTTTATCCGCCGCAGGCTCTGTCAAGAACTATTTCCGCCAGTCCCTGCGTGAGGATGATTCAACCGGCGATTCTCTGGATGAGCGCTACCGTCTGATCGAACCGCTGTCGCTACTGATGCAGGAGATCCGACGATGCATTCCGGACGAAGACAACATTGCCGACGATGCTTCCACGGGACTTGCACAGATACGCCGCCAGCTCAAGCTGACCAACGACCGCATTCACGAACAGCTAAGCAGTATTGTCAACGGCTCTGCCCGCAGCATGCTTCAGGACTCCATCATTACGATGCGAAACGGACGCTACTGTCTGCCGGTCAAGGCGGAGTACCGTTCTTCCTTCCGCGGCATGCTTCATGACCAGTCTGCAACCGGTTCTACTCTTTTCATTGAGCCGGCCGCGATCGTAAAGCTGAACAATGATATTCGCCAGTTAGAACTGAAGGAACAGGAAGAGATCGACAAGATCCTGGCAAATTTAAGCAATCTTGCTGCTGAGCAATCTTTCTTCCTCGCACAGAATTACCGTGTTCTGTGTGAACTGGATTTTATTTTTGCACGCGCCATGCTGTCCAAGCATATGCGCGGGACGCGCCCGATATTCCCGACAGAAGGTTATATCGAGATTAAAAAGGGACGTCATCCGTTGATTGATCCCAAGAAGGTTGTTCCGATCGATATTCACATAGGCAGGGATTTTTCACTCCTGGTCGTAACCGGTCCCAACACCGGTGGTAAGACCGTATCGCTCAAGACAGTCGGTCTGTTCTGTCTGATGGGACAGGCCGGACTTCATATTCCGGCATTTGACAATTCCTGTCTGAAGATATTCGATGAGATTTATGCTGATATCGGTGATGAGCAGAGTATTGAGCAGAGTCTCAGTACTTTCTCCTCTCACATGGTCAACACCGTATCCATCCTTGAGAGGGCAGATGCCGACAGCCTCGTCCTTTTCGATGAGCTTGGTGCCGGAACGGATCCTACAGAGGGTGCCGCACTCGCTACGGCGATTCTTTCCAATCTGCACAAGCGCGGCTGCCTTGTCATGGCAACAACCCACTACAGTGAATTAAAGCTTTATGCACTGCAGACACCGGATGTACAGAACGCCTGCTGTGAATTTGACGTTGCAACCCTTCAGCCTACCTACCGTCTTCTGATCGGCATCCCCGGCAAGAGTAATGCTTTTGCCATATCCGGCAAGCTCGGTCTGAGTCAGGATATCATAGAGGACGCCAGAGAACGCGTCTCCTCCGACGCCCAGAACTTTGAAGATGTGCTGAGTGATCTGGAGGCTTCCCGCATCAAGCTCGAAAAGGAGCAGAAAGCAATCACGGAAAGCCGAAAGGAAATATCCCGTCTCAAGAAGGAGCTGCGTGAGAAGACCGAAAAGATCGAACAATCCAAAGAAAAGATCCTGCAGAATGCCAATCAGGAGGCCGGTAAGATCCTTGCCGAAGCCAAAACCGTAGCAGATGATACGATCCGCAAATACACCAAATGGGCGAAAAGCGACCGTCACATTCAGGAAATGGAACGGGAACGTGCCAATCTGCGCAGCCGCATGAATAAGCACCAGGATCTGTCCGGCAGCAAACCGCAGCAGAAGCGCAAAAAGAAAGCACTCAAGGCTGCAGATCTGATGATCGGCTCCAACGTGCATATCCTGACCTTAAACGCCAACGGAACCGTCAGCACACTTCCAAATGAGAAGGGAGATCTCTTTGTCCAGGCAGGTCTGCTCCGTACACAGGTCAACATTAAGGATCTGGAACTACTCCCGGATGAGAAGCCAAAGCAGACCGAGAAACGCCAAAACGGTAGCGGAAGAATCCGTATCGATAAGGCTGCTTCCATCCATCAGGAGGTGAATCTGATCGGTATGACCGTTGACGAGGCGATGCCGGTTTTAAATAAATACCTGGACGATGCCTATCTGGCTCATATGTCACAGGTCACTGTGATCCACGGACGAGGCACGGGAGCACTGCGCAAAGCAGTGCACCAGCAGCTTGCAAAACTCAAATATGTAAAGTCCTACCGTCTTGGTGAATTTGGAGAAGGAGACATGGGCGTTACTATCGTTTGTTTCAAATAAATGATGCCAGGGTCAAATACCTTTTGCCCCAACATCAATGCATATAAATATTTTAAGCACAGGAAACGGAGAAAGGAATGCGAGATAATATGGCAGATAAACAGAAAATCCTAATCGTAGATGACGACAACAATATTGCAGAGCTTGTCAGCTTATACCTGATCAAGGAATGTTTCGATACACAGATTGCCAATGATGGCGAGGAGGCACTTGCCGCTATTCAGAACTACCAGCCTGATCTGGTTGTACTGGACATCATGCTTCCGGGAATGAGCGGCTACGATGTACTCCGGGAGCTTCGCAAAACATCGAATCTCCCTGTGATCATGCTGTCCGCCAAAGGAGAAACCTTTGACAAGGTTCTTGGTCTGGAATTAGGTGCGGATGACTATGTCATGAAACCATTTGACACAAAAGAGCTCGTCGCACGTATCAAAGCGGTTCTGCGTCGTTATGTACACGAAAACTCTACCTCGGAAACAGAAGCGATTCCGAAGGAGTGCGTCACCTATCCAAATCTTATCATCAATCTCACCGATTACTCGGTGTACTATTTTAAACAACGTGTGGAAATGCCCCCAAAGGAATTAGAACTGTTCTATTTCCTGGCATCACATCCGAATCAGGTTTTCACCCGAGAACAGCTTTTAGATAATATCTGGAGCTATGATTATATCGGTGATACCCGTACCGTCGATGTTCACATCAAGCGATTGCGTGAAAAGTTTTCCCAGCCGGCCGAATGGAACATTGCTACCGTCTGGGGTGTCGGTTATAAGTTTGAATACCACACATAGCATGCACCGGTAATGGAGAGTTCCCATGAAAATATCAATTCGAACCATTTATGTAACAACATTTCTGATCCTTGCGACAGTGATGTTCATCCTGATCCATTTTCTTGGTGTGCATCAGATCTCGCAAAGTCTGATATCTGACCGTAAGGCAGCTCTTTACGAAGAGGCAAGTGCGCTCTCCGGGCGTTACTTTTTCAATGTGAAGTCGATCAATGAATTTGATGACTACACAGAGGACGCTCTCAGAGAACGTATGACCTCTTTGCAGGTCATGAGTCATGCACGTTATTTTCTTGTCGATACAACCGGTCGGATCTCTATTGATTCCGCCGACACCCAGAGTCTGGAGGGGCAAAACTTCAACGACCTGAACCCGACCTTTCTGGACAACGACACCTATATCGGCCACCTCAAAAGCGACTCCCTTCCGTCAGAGATTTTATCTGTCATCTATCCGCTTTCCGAGAATTCCAACCTGAACGGATATCTGGTCATTATGACTTCCTTAGCAGATCTTCGTTCTAACGCACATCTGCTTGTCCGGAAACTGGATGTCTGTTTTGTCCTGTTTTTCCTGTTTCTGATACTCATCATGGTACAGCTATACTGTCTGACGCTTCATCCGATCCGCCAGCTTTCACAGACGATCCGGGAATATTGCACCGGTCATTTCGACCGCAGCATGATACATCTTCCTTTCCAGGAATATTCCAAGCTGATCAAATCCATCGAGGATCTTGCCACCTTCAGTCAGAACGCCAACTCCTATCAGAAAGATTTTGTCGCAAATGTTTCCCATGATTTTCGTTCTCCGCTCACAAATATCAAGGGATACATCGGAGCAATGCTAGATGGTACGATTCCGCACGAGATCCAGGAGAAATATCTGAAGATCATTCTGATGGAAACAAACCGCCTCACGAAGCTCACCGAACAGCTTCTGGAGCTGAACAAGTACGAAAATAACGGGATTTTGCTAAACTATACAGCTTTTGATATCAATGAAGTGATCCGCAATGCAGCCTCCAGCTTTGAGAAGCGGTGTACCGAGAAAAAGATTTCGATCCACCTGATGTTTGGTTCACCATCCTTCTTCGTGGATGCCGACCGCGATAAAATTTCGCAGGTGGTTCACAATCTGATCGACAACGCTGTCAAATTCAGTTCAACAGACTCCTCCATCGAAATCCAGACAGCCGAACAGAAGGGCAAGATCTTCGTCACAGTCAGCGATCACGGCATTGGTATTCCGGAAGAAAGCCTGCCACATATCTGGGATCGTTTTTACAAAACAGACGTTTCCCGTGGCAAGGATAAAACAGGTTCCGGACTCGGTCTTGCAATCACACGCGAGATCGTTGAGGCGCATCATGAGTATATCCATGCAACCAGCATTCTGGGCAGCGGAACAGATTTCTCTTTCTCATTATCGCCGCATTCCTCCAGTTTCTAAACAGATGATATTATTTAGCGGAAATCAAAAGTAAAACAGCGTTGTGCCTTTGATTTCCACTGTGTTATGGGCACTTTTAAATCAGGAAAGGCTCAGACCAAACGGTCTGAGCCTTTCCTGCTATGCGGTGATCGCATCCCCCGCGTATATTCTACTCTCTTGTTCCGAGAACTCTCGCAATCTCGTACTCATACTCATCAATAGACTTCTCCATAGCAAATGCCTCATCTACATCGACATCATACAGCTTGCCGTTCTTGTAGCCGATCAGACGGTTCTTTCTGCCCTGATCAATGACATCAACCGCATACGCACCCATCATAGATGCATAGAAACGATCTCTTGCTGTCGGGCTTCCGCCTCTCTGTAAATGACCAAGGATTGTCGCTCTCGTTTCGATTCCGGTTGCTTCCTCAATCCTCTTAGCAAGCTCATCCGAATGACCAACACCCTCTGCGTTTACAACGATCTGATGTGTCATACCGAGCTCTCTGTTCTTATGTATCTGCTCCAGAAGAGCATCGTAGTTATTATCAAACTTCTCCGGCAGAAGAATCTCCTCTGCACCATTGGCAATACCACACCACAGTGCGATATATCCTGCAGAACGTCCCATAACCTCAACAACGCTGCAACGCTCATGGGAATTAGACGTCTCACGAAGTCTGTCAATTGCCTCCATTGCAGTATTCACTGCAGTATCGAAACCGATCGTATAATCAGTATATGCGATATCCAGATCGATCGTTCCGGGAATACCAATAATATTAACACCAAACTTGGAAAGATTCTTAGCTCCGGTAAAGGATCCGTCACCACCGATTACAATCAGTGTATCGATTCCCATCTCCTTGAGGATCTCTGCCGCCTTCTTCTTTCCCTCTATCTCACGGAATTCTGCGCTCCTTGCGGTGAACAAAAATGTACCGCCGTGCTGCAGCTTCTCAGAAACATCCTTAAAAGTTAATAAATCCATCTCTCTGTGAAGAATACCATTATATCCTCTCCTGATACCATACACATCATAGCCTCTGGTAATACCTGTACGAACAACCGCACGGATGGCAGCATTCATGCCCGGTGCATCTCCTCCACTTGTCAGAACTCCGATTTTTCCTTTCTTTGTGCTCATTTTTTCCTCCAATCTGCCACAAACAAACGTGGCATCGTTAAATTATGTTCTATATATGATTTGCGCAAATACCCGGAAATGCACAAAATATAATAATATGCACACAGATTTATTTTATTATGATATCAGAGTATTTTCAATCCCTTTTTTGATTTTTTTCAAAAAACTTTGCTATTTTACACGAATAACTCCGCTTACTTAAAAATTCACACATTTTTACAAAGATTTTTTATGGACACTTTTCATATTTTGTAAAAAAAGGCTGATTTTTCGATAAAAGTATGATATAATTGTGACATATTGTTGGCAATAGGCAATATTGACAACATTAACCATAAAAAATTGTACATTTTCGTCACTTGCAATATTTTGTGATCCGTACGATAATGTATATAGAGAAATTATGTAAAGATATGTCTGGTAACAGTAAGACAGATTAGAGGGAAAAGAGTAAAAGAGGTGGGCATATTATCACTTCACAGAAGAATAATATGTACTTCAAAAGGAAAGGGATGAATGTTATGATGTTTAACACCAGTGAGTTAATTCTCGATGCAGTTATTTTATCAATTGTGGCCAGTACGCCAGAAGGCATTTCCGGCTTTAAGATTGTCCAGAATGTCCGCTCAAAGATTGATGTACCGGAGAACACATTCTATCCTTTGTTAAAGCAAATGCAGGCAGATGGCTACCTGGAGGTTTATCATAAGGATATCGGTGGCCGGAGCCGTCGCTTTTATAAGATTACAGATGCCGGACGTGAGCATCTTACATATTGTCAGCAGACATGGAACAGCTATCTTCAGGGTGCCAGTTCTTTACTGATGACCGGAGCCGCTCAGCCGGCTGCAGAACCGGCACCGGCAATGGAGTCTGCTCCTCAGGCAGTTCCGGCTTCCGGTTCACAGCCGGTTCCTGTTATGCAGGCTGCTCCTCAGGTAACTCCTGTTTCTGAGCCTCAACCGGTTCCTGTTATGCAGGCTGCTCCTCAGGCAGTTCCGGTTCCGGTTCACAGCCGGTCCGT
>NZ_QUET01000041.1 GCF_003478445.1 Roseburia sp. AM59-24XD | reverse complement strand
GCATATGTCTTATCTGAACATTTTAAATTATTAAGCCATTTATTAAACATTATCTACATCTTCTGATTTCATTTCATAATTATCTGAACATTTTAAATTATTAAGCCATTTATTAAACATTATCTACATCTTCTGATTTCATTTCATAATTATCTTTTATTCCAAAGACACGCATGAAATAATGCTGTAATGAAAATGTTATATCTTTAGGATAATATTCTAAGGGTTGCATTTTATCATATTTCATAAATTTACACAATACGGCTTCAATCCAATCATTTTGATAGACAGCAGCAACTCCTCGTGGTAATTTTGCTAATTCGTTGATTTGGTTTTCATTTAATGCCATTGCACCACCAACTATCTTTCTATCTGTTTCATCTGGAAGTCTTAGTACAATTTTAGTGTTTGTGTTTCTTATAACTGCTTCATCCAAAAGATCAGGAGCTTGATCAGCAATTATAAATCCTTCACCAAATGTTCTCATTTCTGCTATCGAGTTCGTTATCATTTCGACAGATTTTCCTTGAAGATTTGCACTCTCTTGAGCTTGTCCCATAGATGTCTTTCTCAAAAGATTATGCGCCTCCTCTAATACCGTAACATGTAGCAGTTTTTCATTCATCTTATCAAGATGAAGTCTGTATTCTTGTAGTTTCATCACAATAATTCCCATTAACAGTGACTTTGTTTCATTTGAACCGACCCGACTCAAATCTATAATAACATTATTTTCAAATAAATCTTCAGCAGTCAATTCATTAAAAGAACAAAATATTTCTCCATTAATTCCGTTAGTCAGAGAATGCACTCGAGTTATAAGTGCCCCTGAATAATCGCTCTTTGTATCTTCAGAATATAGCGATGAATTCATAACCTCTGGTAATTGATTAATTAAATCGACAAAAGTAGGAAAAACACGTGGTTCACATTTTGAATATTTTAAATTCCATCCTTTTTTTTCATAACTCTTCTCCATAGCATCTTTTAATACGGCAGGCATTGCTGCATACATCGGCCAACAAGCATTAAAGATTTCTACTAAACGATCAATGTGTTCAAGTACATGAATGCCTTCCGGAAATGAAAATGGATTGACACATAACAATTCAGAATGCGATGGATTTGTACCATATACCTTGCATTTTCCACCAAAAATTTTCTTATATTCACCCTTGGCTGGTTCTACAACTAAAAATTTTACTCTTTGTTCTTGCAATTTATCAAGCAACTGATATATGGTATTTGATTTTCCCGTGCCTGTAGAGCCAGTGACAAAAACATGAGACGCAAAACTATTCACATCAAAATTTACAGGTATACTCTCGCAATGGCGCATATGATAAATATTGCCAACCGTAACTGTCCTTATATTATTTTCTTCATTATTATCATCTGTAAATCTCTGTACTTCACGTCCAAAAGAGACACATTCTAAAACCGGCAAACCACTAACTGACTTTCTTGGAAAATTAAGTGATTTTGCTAATTCTTTACCCGAAAGATCAGCTGATGGAGAAACTAATGTTGGATATAACAGCCACTCATCATCTAATGTATCATTTAAACCAAAAATCGGATGCTGAAGTCTTTGAACACTTCTTAATATTACATCAGCTTGATTCCTTTCTTTCTCTCCATCATATAAATTTACTGCTGCTCTAGTCATATAAGATTCATCACCTTGGGTGAGAGCCAAATACATATGAGCAACATTATTTGCTACTACAGGGTTTTCTGCAATAAAATATGCAGCAAATTCCCACATTCCTAAAGCCGCACTTTCTTCAAGTCGTTTCAACTGACTCTCGAGTATCTCTAAGGTATGCTGTACGCCATAATTGACATAATTCTGAGTTATTCCATCATTAACTCCCATTTGAACAGAAATATTAGATGATCTCGAAAAATTCACGCCAAAATTAGCTGTTGCCTGATATCCATTGGTATTTGTTTCATTATGAGTGTCTTGTATTCCTGAATACTGACCTAATCCTTTTGCAAATCCACCTTTAACTTTTTTCTTAAACTTTTTCCATTTTCCATCATTAGGATTTTCTTGATAAAGCTGTGCTCTATTTTGACCATCCGACACTGCATAAGATTTCTGAATTCCTGCACTTGCTCCAAGATTCACACCAAAATTAAACGATGAACTTACATCATCTGATGTATTGTATGTATAGTTTGTCTGCCATGATGCATATGGGTTTAATGCAGAATACATTTCAAATAACCTGTTCTTTTTTCCCAACTGATCAACTATTGGTTTAGCCAAAAGAACAATTGTATACTCTTCATCTTCTGATTTTGGCACAATACCGTCCAAAAGTTTTTCCATGCTTTGACTAATAAATCCCTCCGATTTTTCCGAAGCAAGATTTGATACAATCGCAACAGATTTCGTATTTTCGCCTTCTACAGTAACTTTTTCTAAACATTTAGGTATTCCTTGTTTAAAACAAGATTTTCTATCTGAGTCCTTTCTAATTTCAACTCCCGGAAAATTTCCCGACAATGCGCTTGCAAGCCGATTAATATAAATGTTAGACTTTGAAGGATCGGATTGGCGTTCATCAGTGTTAACAACCCCCAACGAAACATTACATCCTCCCATCTTTCTATCATATATTAATGCAATATTGCAATCTTCTTCACTTAATACTTGATATACATTTACTAACTTATCAAGATTCTTTTCTTCGGAATCACTAACCCATTTTTCTATGTCAAACCATCGAATTCTATTATTCGAATTAAAGGAATCAATGTGTAAATCTACAGGTTTATATAACTCTTTAAGCTGCTCCAAATAAGCTTGATATACATCAACTCCGACTGCCCCCAAGTTTCTCTGAATAAATTCTTGCGCTTCTTCATCATCCATATCTGGTTTAGCAGACAAATACTCCATACGCTTTTTTTCAATATCAAGCATTTGTTTAGGGCTCAATGCTGAAGAAGATGCAATTCCATCTGCTGTTTTCTGAGCCACATTTGTAATTTTATTTGCTAAAAATTGTTTTGTATTGGCAAGTACCCCCATATTATTCCCCCTTTTCTAATTATCTACTTACAATTACCGCAATAGCAAGCACTACAATTACTACAACAATACCTGCAATAACTAATTTTTGTTTTAGATTAAATTTTGACATTTCAAATCACCTCCTATTTCCGTTATAAAAAGCTCTTTTCAACTTTCTATTCATATGTTCTCTAATCACTGGCACCATATCTCTATCAATATTCTTTACTGTATCCTCTGTATATCGATCCCATAATTCTTCGAGTGTGTCTATAAAATTGTAACCATACAATGCTATTACTTGAGCAGATCTGTCCCATTTTCCAAAATCAACCTCTGCTTCAAAACCTTCATTCCGTTTTTTTTCTAACAATTCAGATACTTTTTTACTGTATTTCTTACCAAAAGGATTAAACAAACCGCTAAAAGCGTTATCCCAATCAATGCTAGAATTTGTCACCAAATCAGCCAAAGCCTCCTCGGATAAAATAATATTATACATTTTTCCAATGTTGCCTAACATCTCATATGTCTTTTTATTGGTTGGAAAATAGTTTATCAATGGAACTTTATCCCAAAAACCATTCTTTGCTTTTGCTACCATATCAAAAATTATTTCTTCACTTCTCGTTCTCTTTTGTACCTTGTCAACTTTTTGAGCCGCTGCAAATCCATTTTTTAAGAACTCAGGTAGTTCATCTAATGTTACATTCACTAAGTCATTTAACCCAAAAGCCTCTATTGTTCCCAGTCTTGTTTTATAATCCGTTGCCAAAACCTGAACAATTTCAATTTCTTCCATTCCATTTTTTATATTTTCTTCCCGAATTTCCTTTTCCAATCGATTAATCTCATCTGGTGCATCAATACATTGCGTTAATACAATAATAAATGGCACTCCAATGGAATATAACTCTTTTATAAAATTTAATTCTGCTCCTTGATATCTACTGCTTCCCGAATTTATGCAATACCAAATAGCATGAATTACATCCAAATGATTTTCTGCGTGTGCTTTATCCGCAATAGTTTGTTTGATGCTGTCAATTGAGGTCTTTGTTTTGGCGGAGTCCAATTCCAATCCAACCGTGTCCCAAATTCTAATAGGTGTGTCAGGATCTGCATACTCATCCATATGATCGGTAATTGGTTTTCCTGTTCCAGTTTTAGCTCCTTTACTGTCTTCAAATCCAAAAACAGCATTAATTAAAGTGCTTTTTCCCGTTCCAGTAATACCTGCAACTATTATATTTGCCGGCTGTATACTAGTTGAGTCCTCCGCATCTCCCTTATAATTTGCGTTTTCTTCTTTTGCCATTTGCATTTCCTCCAATCATTTTTTTCTTTTTTTTAATTCATTTTTAATTCGTTTTGAAACGATATCATTATCCTTCAATTCCTCATCTGTTGATCTTTCAATAACCGCAAGTAATACATCAAAATAATCCTCACCAACTGTTTCAACATACGCCTCTGCCATTATAGTACTCAATCCCGGTACAACCATCAGCGGTGTCAAAATTATTCCAACTATTGCATTTGCAAATATGTCACTTGCAAAATCTTTGGAAACATTGATTCCTACGATTTTACCCAATTCCATCATCATGCTTATGCAGATACCATGTACAAATGGTATACATCCTCCTGGTAAAACACCTATTTTTCCAGCTTTCTTTCCATATTTTTCTATGCAATTTTTTCCTTTTTCTTTGATATTCTCAATCTTTTTTTCCCTTTCAGTGCGAAGATAATCCAACTTTAATTCAAGAACCTCCACTTTGGAACTATTATAATTACAAATTGCCGAATCTAATGCCTCCTCTACACCATATGCAGCAAATTTTCCAACTCTCGTACAATAATCTTCAGCCAAAATTCTCTTAACATCTATTTGTGGATATTCTGTCCTTAATTGTTCTTCTATTATACTTTCATCATTAGATATACATTTTGTTAAAAGGATTGAAAATGGAATTTCATGTTTAATTGACATTTTATTAACGACTGCAAGTTCATATTTTTCAAATCTATGACTTCTGTGATTTATACAAAGCCATACAATAGTAATATCTTTATCATCTGCTTTACGCTGTGCATTCGTCAAAAAGTATTCTACATCCTTTAATGTCTTTTCTGTAATTTTTTGATTAAGTTCAAGCCCTACCGTATCATATACATTTATTTTCCATTCTTTTTTTGTAGAAAAAAGAGTGTCTATATTTTTTCACATGTGTATATTTTATTTTCTTTGGTAACCGCCCCTCCCTGTCCTGTCGGCGCCACCTTTTGACCTACTATAGCATTAACAAGAGTACTTTTTCCTGCGCCCGTTTTGCCAACAATTATAATATTTGCACAATTCACTCATGCTCCCTCCTCCGATATTTTCTTTATCACTTTATCCATTCCAAATTTCTGAATCACTCCAACCCTTGTATTCATTTCTTTGGCCAGTGTCAATACGACATCTCTATCTCCTAATTCATCTATTATTTCATGTGCAAAGTCGCTGCCTCTTTTTTCATCAACACATCCTGTGATAACTGGTATAACATTAATGTCTGCATATTCACTTTCAACTTTTTTAATAAATGATATTTCTGTCTCTTCAATTTTTCCTGATTTAGCAAAAAGGCAATAAAATACCGTTGTTACCCCCTCTCTAATACGATTTTCCAAAAAACTATATGCCTTATCAACATTTTCCAGTCCTAGATCAATACCTTTAATTTCATATATACTAATTCCATCTTGTACATCCAAATATTCTATATATCCTCCCTTATCAGCGGCACAAATTTTTCTCTCAAGAAAATCAAATATACCTTCCACTAAATAAGTTTTCCCGGAATTTCTTTTTCCCACTACGACTACCTTAGAATTACAACGTTCCAGAGTCATACCTTCATATTCTTTGATAACAGACCTCACTTCATTAAACACTTCATCTGTACCTGAAAAAATAATTTTCACACCATTTTCATCTACGTTATAGTTATCATTAATTATTTGTAATAATTCTCCTATACGACCATCAGCAATAGCCGTTGAATATTTTTTCCTTGATAAATCAGAGCCTTCGTATACATCCCCCCATTGTCCATTATCGCCTAAGAACTGAAAGGATGTACTTCTTTCAATTGGGTCATAATTAATTTTAATCTTATTTGAATCCATATTATGTTCCTCTCTGTTATAATCCTCAAATTGTTACCTTTTGCTTCATATCTACAATTCATTCTCTCATAAATTCACATTAAATACTTAAACTTCCTGCAGGTCTTACTCCTTCATCACTCTCTCCGCATACTCCATCAGCACCTCCGGCGACACCTCGCCGTGTCCGTTCCTGATCTTACGTTCCAACCGTTTCAGTGCCGCCTTCTCCTTCCATGTCATTGTGCTCTCCGTTTCTTTCGATCCCTTTCGGCTCCCACCCCGATCGGTACTTTTCATTTCACACCTCGCCTCCCTGTGTGCTGACCGTTCATTTATTTCATGAACTTTCTTCTCCCATGCATATTTCCTCACAACGGTTTGACTCGGCGAGCATCTTTCGCACGTATCGCTCGCTATAACCAAACTTTTTCGCAATGTCGGAGATCTTTTGCTTGCCCTGAAGGCGTTTAATCTCCTGAACGACATATTCCTTGGAGTAAAGCTTCATCGGAAATACAAACTGCTGCCCTTTGAAGCGTTCGTAGAATTCCCCGATTCGCTCTTCGCCGATGATCTCTGCAATCTCCTCATATACACCGGCATACACAGGTGTTCTCTCCTGTTTTCTTTCCATTATTTTCCACCGCCTTTAACTAATATTTTAGCAAATCGCCATGTCGTTGTAAGGTGTCATTCTCCGCTGTCTTTTCCCTTGCATTTTTCCTATCCCTATCTACATGATCATTCTACCACCCATCTGTCCGATATTTTTTTATTTTTTGTCGCGATGTCATAATCTGTCATCGTATTGCAAAACTCCGAAAGGTAATGCATAATGATGCAAAGGGCAAAAGTAGACAATAATGAAGCAATCCGTGGCATCATTAAAATACAAAGTAGACAACAATGTATGTTTACATACAATTTGCCGGCTACCGGCTTTCCCTGCCAAACACTTACACGAATCAAGGAGAACATGATAATGAAAAAGATTTCTTTAAAATACATATCTATCTGTTTGAACATCTGCCTGCTGACCACAGCTCTGTTCCCATGGCTGCCTTCGGCAGCGCACGCGAACGGTCCGTCCTATTCGATGCGGCAGTTTTATAAGCTGCCGGAGGCGGAGAAGTCCGGCTCTGACCGGATCCTTCTGTACAATCGTGAGGATCTGGTCTGCCTGGATCGCTATCTGGAGGAGGGACGCAATTTTACCAACGAGACCTTTGATCTTGCCAATAATATTTACCTGTCTGATTATCGCTTTGAATATAAAAAGAATTCCAATACGACCTGGATCTATGATCGAAATACCCGCAAATGTCTTGCGCATTATGATGAAACGACGCAGCAGTTTTACGAGGGAACCGGTGACACCGTCTGTGAGGCTCCGATGAAGGGGGACGGCTGGAATCCGATTGGCTCCGTCAGGCATCCTTTTACACAGACTTTGAATGGCAATGGACATATTATTTACGGACTCTGGAATATCTGCGATGCAGCGCAGGGCATTTCTACCACCGGATCGCCTGCAGCGGATGGCGCCGGTCTTTTTGCGGCGGTGACGGGCACGATTTCTAATCTTCGCATGGAGGGTACATTTCTCTCCGTCAGCAATTCCCGGCTGGAGGATGGTGTTGAGGGAGACGGTTATGATTCGATCGGTGCCCTTGCTGCCCGCATTCCCAAAATCTCTTCCGATTCATCCGGAAATATTACGACTACCATCCGTTCCTGTTATGTCCAAAGCACTCACTTTTCCTGCAGTAACGTGCCTAATTCCGGCATTCTGATCGGGCAGAGTCTCTCTCCGACAGCATTTGATTCGATTGCTGTCGCCGATGCCGGAGCATATATCGACTGTTCATCCTCTTCGGCAGATTCGTTTACCGCCGGGCTTCGTTTCGGTATGGTGCTTGGTTATTCCAATACCCTCTATAAATCGACGTTTACGAACTGCGCTTCTTCCGGGTTGGCAACGGATGCGAGTGGGATGGCGGTGATCGGCGGCATTTGCGGAACGTGCCAGCAGGACCGTTTTGAGCATTGCGTCAATCAGACAACGGTTCGCACCGCAGGAGTCGCCGGCGGTATTGCCGGGTATATTGAGCATGTTGTGGGAGCGCATGAATGTTATTTTCGTTACTGTGATAATCTCGGCGACATTTCCGGCGTGTGTGCCGGCGGAATCAGCGGTTTTGGGGGCAGCTATCTTCCGGCACGTTATGAGCGCGGCGGTCGCACCGGCACAAATATCAACTACTGCCGCAACCGTGGTGCCATTACTTCCTCATATATTGGCGGCGGTCTTACCGGGGTATGCGATGCATTTGTGATCACGAACAGTGAGAATTACGGAACGGTGTCCTCGACCACTCTGGCAAAAATCAGTTTCTATCCGGCTTCCCGTTATGAAACGCTGATGCTCGCAGCAGAAAGAAGCGTCGGCGGACTTATCGGTGCCTGCATTCCGATCGGTCGCAAAACAGCTTCCTATTATGACCCGATCTGTACGATATTTAACTGCGCCAATCATACCTCTGCCACACTAACGCCGGATAATGCCGATGCCGGTGGGCTGATCGGTCTTATCACAACAAAATACAGTGCTGTTCAGGATCTATGGCTGACCCTGAATGTGCAGAATTGCTATCAGGCATCCTCCATCAACGCACTCTCATCGACAAGCAGCTCCGGCTTTACTCCGGTCTCCGGAAGTCTGATCGGCGATTGCACCGTGACAACTGCCACGCTGGAATACTGTTATGCCGTGCAGTCTGACCCGGAAAGTGCCGATGTAAATAGTACCTGTTTCGGAACGCAGAGCGGCAAGCTGACCCTTAATGCCGTAGAAAATATTTCCGGAAAACAGTTGCTTAGCACAGAAACAGAGAAGAATATCGGCTCTGATCTGCTCACGCAAACAACAGCATTGCTTTACTGTCTGAACGGCTATATCAATTCCGGCTTTCGTTATGATCAGACGCAATGGATCAGTAAGCAGTCTGAGTCAGAGGAACCGATGTTAGTCATTGACGATTATACGCTGCCGACCGAGCCGCCAATAGTTTCCTTCGCCCCGGAAAAGACGACCTCACCGGTGCCTTCCGCTACCGGCACGCCGGCCGGCTCTGTTGCTCCATCGCCATCCGGCGCTCCAATCAGCTCCTCCTCTCCAGCGGCGACCGACACTCCAACCACCTCTTCCTCTCCGGCAACAACCGGGACACCGACAGTTACTTTCTCACCGGCTCCTTCAACAACTGGATTACCAACCGATTCTTCCTCTCCGGTTCCATCCCCTGGGAAGCAAACAAATACTCCGGCCTCCCCTTCCGGCTCCTCTGTCCCAGATTTCGTACAGACTGGCACACCTTCGGATCAAATGAGCCTAAGCGCAGCACCACACCGTTCCGGCGGCATCCGGATCACCTGGAAGCTTTCCTCTGTCTGGAATGGATTCGTTCTTTACCGCAGTCCGAAAGCCTCCGGTATCTATCAGCCGGTTGCAACCATCTCCTCTTTCCGGAAAGCATTTACGGATAAGAAGGTGACCGCCGGCAAGACCTACCACTATAAGGCAATTCCATATATCCTGAAAAACGGACAGACCATCTACGGCAATACCACCGTCATCCGTAAGGCAACTGCCCGCCTGATGGCACCGACCTTTCGCGTGAGCCGCCACCGGACAGCATCCGGCAGACGTTTTCTTCAGATCCGGCTCCACAAATATCAGGGGAAATATGCGGACATTTATATCCGCAACAATCATGGTAAATATCTGCGTCTGCGCCTGAAAAACAATAATATCCGCCAGCAGAAACAAACTTTCCGGCTGCAGTACAGCTTCCGGAAAGCAACCCTGTCCATCCGCATCCGCACTTATAAGCAAAAGAAACGGACGAAGGGAAGCTTCTATTCACGGGCCAAGGTGGTACGGATCCGGGAGTAAGTAGGACAAAAGCCCAGCTGATCAGTTCATATATTGACTAATTAGCTGGGCTTTCCTTTATTTTTTCAATTCTTCAATTAATGTACCAATATTAGAACCAAGCTCATTATCCAGACATTCTATATTCTCACAGAATTTCTTCTCATTAATAATGGCTCTGTCAATGTGCTCCATCAACACCTCTGTATTGTATTTGCTTTTCCGATAACCCAGCAATAACTTGCGCAGTTCATGTTCTGTATATCTTCTTTTCGCTGTCACTGCCGGATTCTCCAGCAATTTTGCCTGATCCAGTAAAAACACTTCATCAAAATGCAATAACAGCCAAAATTCAAAACATGGATTGGATACATAAAATCCAAATCCCTTTTTCTGACACACCTGACATACATATTCAAACTGATTATTCTCCGTTCTGGCAACAAAGCTTTCCTTATCCCGATCCACAATCAGACAAATCCGGTCAAAATTTTCATCATATGTAATATTACTTGATTTAATAATATCCGAAATATCACTTACAATATTGACAACGTCTGACTTCTCATTAAGATAACTGATCAGTTCCGAGCAGTCCTCTTGAATATCTTCCACCGTATCAGACAATGCTTTGTGAAGCTTTTCAATGCATCCAGTCTCCAAAATTTTCCAGATTGCTTTCGCGTACACCTTGCTGGTAGTAAGTATTTGCTGATCATATAAGTAGTCCATAATGCGATTAAGAAGGGACTCATATATCAATTTTCCCGTTCTCTCTTCTTCTAAATTTTCAAGGACACGATCCAGAATTTTCCTCGGATTACTCCATCCATCCTCACTATAACTTCTTATAAGCGGCACCAGATCGATCAGCGGATCAATTCCAATCTTCTCTCTTTTTTTATCCAATGCATCAAAATATATCTCCTCAGTGCTGACTCCTTCATAGACCAGAAACACTTTTCTGCGGGTTTCACTCGATTTTAATACCCTTGTTCTTTCTGCAAATTTTCTCTTTTCTCTCATCCACTATACCTCCTTAACTGGAAATATCGTGTTAAATACCGGTACTCCTCCATAACGTCCTTCCAGATAAGCTTTATCAATTTTCTGGTCGAATCTTGTATTATATTCCTCCAAAGAATATATATCACTCTCACCTGTGTTCCGCTTATCAATAAACCATATCTCATCCCGTCGAAGCAGATCAAAGTCCAACAATCTGGACTCATGTGTGGTCACGATCAATTGCAGATTCTTTTTCGCTGCCAATTTCAAATATGTCTCAATAAATTTGTAAGTCAAACTCGGATGCAGACAACGATCCAGTTCATCAACAACATACGTCTTTCCTTCATCGGATAATAATATTTCCAGCAGATCCAAAATTCTTACTGTTCCGTCAGATTCTTCGGATAATTCGAAAAGTATATCATTTTTATTGTGTTCAAACTGTATCGTTTGGCACACAAGTTTCTGACCTTTTATTTGCAAAATAAAGAAGTCCCGGTTGCTTCGCATGATAATTCCGGTATTTTCCGGGACATTATTATCTTCTGATATTTTATGATCTATCATATTTTGAACTGCTGAATAATACCGTTCCATTCTCTTCAGCATCTGCGTTTGAGCTTCATTAGGTATATGTGCCAACACATTTTCCACCGGTACTTCCACCAATTTGTAATCCGTGATTCCCGTGCCAAAGGCAGCGATCATATCGCAGATCTCATCGACGTTTTCCATGCTTGCCATGTATGAATAATTTGAAATTGGTCTGTCCGGATAATTAATATCAAGTCCTTTTTTCAGCCACAAATATACATCCTGCAATATGGATGCACCTTTATAATTCAGATACAGATTTTTCTTATTATGATTCATAACCGTCAGAAATAAAGTAGAACCATCATCCTGAATATCCTCCGCATAGTTGTTCATCTTCTGTCCGAGTTCTTTCGTACTAAGATCATTTCCTAATTCATATACGCTCTGTTTAATATCTCTGGTAAAAATCGTTTTTTCCTTGTTGTCCGAGGTTAATTCAACCAGCCATTCTGATTGAAACTCTCCCTGATTTAAAAGCACTTCAAATCCGTACGCATAATACTTCTCGCCTAACTTCAATTCAATTTCAAAATAGCTTGGAATATCTCTGTTGGACTCATTGGATTTGCAGTATTTATTGCTATATCCATCCGGAAGCCCCTTGATAACAGTTTGCTTCATAAAGTCTAATGCCTTTACCAAATTAGATTTTCCGGAAGCATTCGCACCATATACTGCTGCCAGCTTCAACAGTTTAATCTTTCCATTATCATAAACATGTTCTTTCTTACTGCGTACTTTCCCCGCAATCATGGAAAATTCCTCGGATCTTCCCTCTGCATTTGCAGAAAAAGACAAAAAGTTTTTTACATTGAATCGAATCAGCATAAACACGCTCTCCTTCCTGTAATATAATTATATTATGTGTATTTTTTCACTTTTGTCAACATATTTATGCATCTTTTAGCGCTTTTTTAGTATTTGAATGTGATTTTTTCACTCTATTCAACCTTTTTCACATAAACACCATCTTCGCAACCCCCTTCCTTTTTTCCACTGATATGTTCCGCCCATTTCTTCCTATTTATATATTATTATTATTTCTCCACGCCTCCATCACCCCTATTTTGTTGCAAATCCGACATAAATCGTGCATAATATACATGATATTGGGGCAAATATATTTTGCCTCCGACTGATGCCACGCACGACTCCTTGCATCAGTTGCACGAATTTACACCGAAATATTAGCGTATCTGCACCAACGGGGGGGACTTGTTTCATGAAGAAAACCTATTATAAATACATATCTGTGATCTTGAGTATCTGCCTGATGCTTGGCAGTTTTCTTATCTATCTGCCTGCGCCATCTGCACTGGCAGCAACCTCTTGCTCGATGACCGAGTATTACAACATGACAGACGCCCAAAAGAAAGGCTTTTCGTTTATTTTCTTATATACCCGCGACGATCTGGTGTATCTGGACAAGTATCTGGAGGAGGGACGAAGCTTCAACAAGGAAACCATTGAGCTTGCCAATGATATTGCGCTGTCTGACTATGATTTCAAATATGATTCCTATACGGAAACTACTTTTATTTACAGACATTCCTCCGGAGAATGTCTTGCCCGCTACGATGAAACGAATCGCTGCTTCTACAAGGGCGCAACAGGCGATCAGAAAACAGATTTTACCTTTGAGGGAGAGGCTGGAATCCGATCGGTTCTGCCGAGCATCCGTTTCTGCAGCCCTTTGACGGACAGGGGCATCGCATCACCGGACTCTGGAATATCTGTGATGCAGCCGCCGGTACATCAAGCACAAATTCTCCTGCTGCCGATGGTGCCGGTCTTTTCGCCGCTGTCGGTAGTTCCATCTCAAATCTTGTGATCGATGGGGCATTTCTGTCAGTTTCAGATACCGGTCTTTCTGCCGGAAACTATGATTCCATCGGTGTGCTCGCTGCACAATCCCCGAAGAATGATAGTGAAACGGTATTTACCTATGCTCCTTCACATTCGATTACATCCTGCTCCGTGCTTAACGCTCATTTTGCCTGTAAAAATGTACCAAACTCCGGTATGCTAACGGGAGTTACCTATTGTCAGACAATTTTTCTTTCTGTTTATGCTTCCGGCAGTGCATATATTGATAGTACACCAGAAACAACAGCATCTTCTTTCCCGCGCGTTTCTTTCGGCATGATCACCGGATATCTACCCAAAAGCAATTTTTATTATCATTTTAAGAATTGCTCTTCACAGGGCACGGTTACAGATGCCCACAGTACAGCTCAGATTGGTGGTATCTGTGGCACAGTCCGTTTCGCCTCCGCAGATGATTGCACGAACAGGACAACGATCCGCTCCGCCGGTATCGCCGGTGGAATTATCGGCAGTACAGACATTCCGACATTAGGGAAAATAGAGATAGGCTTCAGCTTAGTAAACTGTATTAACACCGGAAATATATCCGGTATATGTGCCGGTGGAATCGTAGGATTGTGCAACTTCCTGACTACCCCTGAATATTCAAGTTGTATCTTTACCTTCAATATCAAAAAAACCCAAAACATTGGTTCTGTTACTGCAGCTTTATATGCCGGGGGATTCATTGGAAATGCATATAATTTCAATGTTCGCAATAGTATTAATTCTGCTCCTGTATCGATCGATTCAACCCCGGAAATACAACAAAATCCTGTTTATCAGTATTTTACAAAGTTTTATTCTGACCAAAAAGCTGCCGGAGGATTTGTCGGTACTGTCATTCCCGTTTTGAACAACATCAAATCCACTGCATATACTTCCTACTGCTATACCACGAACAGCGCCAATCTGTCTACGTCCACGATAACTACAGACAGCAATACATATACGGGTGGATTTATTGGTAACTTATCGCATACAAATGAACAATATCCTCTTTTTACATACTTAAACACTTGCAATAGTTATACTGCATCTGAACTCACCACTCCTGCATCTGTTTCAACATCAGCTTCCATTCGCGGTTCTCTTGTTGGCGGATATGATTTATATACAGACATAAACGCACAGTATACCTATTGGACGCAGGACAATTTGGATCTCGATGGAGAGGCTTTTGGTCAACTTAATAAGACAAACTGTTATAAAATCACCCAAAGCCAGTTGCTCGGTCAGGAAACCACCACAAACATTGGCTCCTCCGCAGTCAATTCTTATCCGGATCTTCTGCGCTGTTTAAATAGCTACGTCGGTCAGACAGAAGACTATGATCCGTTGCTTAACTGGAAAATGCTGGATCAGGTCGGACCTGTTATTGATTACTCAACGAGCCCTGTTTCCTCTTATCCTCCGGTAATTACCTCCGTTCCGTCCCTGACCCCTGCTCCGACTACAGTGTTCCTACTGTCACTCCGGTCACAGTTTCGTCTGACACTCCGACTTCAGCTCCATCTCTGTCCTCTGCTCCCACTACGGTGACTCCGACAGTCACCTCAACGGTAACTCCGACCGCTATTCCGTCCCTGACTCCATCTGTAAGACCTACCGGACAGCCTGCGACGGGACCACGGATCACACCATCACCGACACTGCCGGTCAAAACAGCAAAGCCAGCCAAAACACCGGTACCGATTCCGGATCCTATCCTGACACCGGCACCAACAGAGACACCGACATATACACCATATATAACAAAGGTTCCGGCAGAGACAACAGCCACTCCGACGTGGCTGCCGATACTGACAACGACACCGACCGAAACACCGGTTCATACATTATCTGCCACGCCGCAAGCTCCATTTGCCACGGATGACGACAATGCACTTAATGCCCCAAAACAGATGACGATCAAAGCGTCTGCAGATCGTTCCGGAAGCGTCCGGATCACCTGGAAGAGTTCCACTGACCGCGATGGCTTCCTGTTGTACCGCAGCACCAATAAAACCGGCTACAAACGGATTGCAATGATCACAGCCCGCACAACCACTTACCTTGACAGAAAAGTGTCAGCGGGCACAAAATACCGCTATAAGGCAGTACCATATGTCCTGAAAAACGGACAGACCGTACGTGGCTCCGCCTCAAAGATCCAGACGGTTTCCCCACGTCTTATGGCACCGAAATATTCGCTCACAAAGCATAGAACCGTGGACGGGCAACGTTTCCTGCAGATTCGTTTGAATAAATATCAGGGAAAATATGTTGACGTTTACATCCGCAAAAATGTGGGCAGATATGTATTATTGCGTCTGAAAAATAATAATATCAAGCAGCAAAAAGGTATTTTCAAACTGCATTATAGCTTCCGGAACGCAACGATTTCCGTGAAGCTGAGAACCTACGACAAGAAACCTGTTTCTCAGAAGAGTTTTTATTCCAATGAGAAAACAATTCTGATCGATGAATAACCAGCAAAAACAAACGGAGCATAAATAATGAGCAGCACGATAAACAGCTTTGACAAAAACGAAATAATCATGGACCGCTACGAAATTCTGGCGGAAATCGGAAGCGGTGGCTTTGCCACGACCTATAAGGCAATGGATCATTCTCTGGATATTCCGGTGGCGATCAAGGCATTTCATAAGCACACCGGCGCCAGCATGGACGAGGCTGTGAAGGAAGCCAAAATTGCCGCCGGACTCTATGAGCTTGAGGGCATCGCCTCTGCCAGAGATTTCTTCTGGTATAAGGAAACTCCCTGTATCATCATGGATTACGTGGACGGCACAAGTATCAAGGATTATGTGCGCGAGCATGGTCGTATCCGTGGGGACAAAATGCTTATTCTGATCAAACCGCTTTTGCAGAGTCTGATCAAAATTCACGAAAAGGGCATTCTGCACCGCGATATCAGCGCTGACAATATTCTTCTGACTGAGGATGGCAGACTCAAGCTGATCGACTTTGGTGCCGCCCGTCTGTCGCAGAACGCGCAGGGTGACGAATATACGATTATCTTCAAACGTGGTTTTGCTCCAATCGAGCAATGCAGTGCAGGCGGCAAACAGGGACCCTGGACCGATGTGTACGGCATTTGTGCCACAATGTATTACATGATCACGGGAATCGTTCCGGACGATTCTGTATCGCGTCTGATCGAGGACAAGCTGCTTCCTCTGGAACGGATCGACGGCGTCCGTCTCACGCCTCAGGCAATGTCCTGCATCATGAAGGGTCTTGCCGTACGACCGGAGAAACGTTTTCAATCCATGTCAGAATTTTACACGGCACTCTATGCCGCCAAACCGTCCACCCTTGCCAATATACTAAATAATACAACTATCCAAGGTGGCAAGGTCGAAAACGGCGAAGCAAACTTCACGGAGAAGCTGCTTGAAGATATGGAACTTTCCATTTCTCATAAGAAATCAAGAAGGAAAAAGCAGATCATTATCGGAGCCGTTGTTGCGGTATTATTGATATTATCCGGAAGCATCTGGGGCATCCTGCAGCACAGATCTACAGTAAAGGATCAAATCCCACACGCACCGGCAAGCTCAATAACACCGGCTGTAAACAGCACTTCCGCCGAACCGGACGCAGATCTGCATTCTTCGGACAATCCGGCTGACGCCGACGCCGACAGCACCGACACACCGGCAAATGCTCCGGATGATCCAGACAGTTCCAACACGCCGGCAAACCAACCGGGCAACTCCGGCTCCGGTAATAATTCCGGCAACTCCGGCAAAAAAACCGGCTCCGGTAATAGTTCCGGCAATTCCGGCTCTGGCAAAAACTCCGGCAGCTCCAGCGGCAATTCCGGCTCTGGCAAAAACTTCGGCAGCTCTTCTTCCAAGGCAACTACCTCGAAGAAGTCCGGCTCCGGCAACAGTTCCGGTTCCGCGAAAAACTCCGGCGGCTCCTCTTCCAAGGCGACTACCGCTCCGAAAAAGTCAAACACCGCCCCGAAGAAAACGGCAAAACCGGCTTCCCCGAAAAACAACTTTGACGGCGATCTGGATGGTATTTAGAAAGGATTTTCCCATGAAGCATTATGTGATCAACAGCAGCGAAGACATTTTGACACAATTGCATAACCAGCATTATCAAAGAACAGATCTCTTTCTGATCCGAAAGTGGAGCCCTGCACACGTCACGGGCTCTAAACAGCATACGATCACAGATCCGGATAATGTTTCTGAGCGATCCGGTCAAAACCCAGCCGATACGGCTGCCACCGACATTTCCGATGAGCTGCGTCAGGAAGCCTATCTGAATTTCTACCGTCAGGTGAAACCATTTAAACTTGCGTCCCGGCAGACCATTCAGCGCTGGTTTGGTATTGGCGGGTATGCCGTCCCGCACCGCCGCCAGATCCTTGAGCTCGCCCTGAATCTGCATTTCAGCCTTGATGAAACCGAGGATTACCTGCTGCACGGACTTTCCCAGTGGAACCTGCAGGTAAATGATTATGAGGAAATGCTCTGTATGTATTGCCTGGAAAACGGACAGGATCCGGAGACCTACCGCTTCATGGTTGATTTCTTTGAAACACATACCGATCAGGAACTGCGTCCGCTTCAGACCGCGCGAACCGATCTGCTGCAGAAATCCTATGCTACCAAAAAGTCCCTTTCCGTGAGGGAATTTCTTGTATGGATGTGTCATAACGCCGAGCTGTTCAAGGGCTACAGCATGACCGTTTACAGTTACTACGTTTCCCTGCTCAACGAGGCATTTCAGTATTACCAGAAGCAGACTGAACAGGATCTTATGCTCCTTTTGGAACGCTCCTCCTACAGCCGCTGGAAACAGACCGAGCAGGAGACGAATCCGCTGTTTGCCAACGAAACGGAGAAGGATCACATCCGCCGTTATCTGAAAAATGTGCCGCGCCGCAAAAATAATGATATTGCTCCGGATGACTTAAGAACGGCACAGAATTACTACGCGATCGCCTATGCACCAAAAGCCCGGATCTCGAGCCTTCTGGCGCAGCTTTATCATAACGGCAAATCGCATGAGCCGACCCGCAATAACGAAATGTATGCCGAGCTTCAGGATTTTCTTGGCGAAGAAATTCAATGGGAAAATGAGAAATATATTTCCGAGCTGCTCTCTATGTCCATTCAGAAGGAGCAGCAAATGCTTTATCAGCGCGCCTTTGCAAGTCTTCAGCCACTTGACAGCACGGATCGCTGCCCGGATTGGATCACTCGTCACCTGCAAAGCAGAGATCCACAGCTTTCCGCAGATCTTACCGTCAAACACGCTACAAAGATCATTTCCGCAGAATTAAAAAAACAGAAGACAAGAGTCCGGAATATTCAACGTTCCGATCTCCTTCTTCTGATTCAGTACACATTCTCTGTCAAATATGATCAAAAGCTGCAGGAAACGCTTGCCCCCTACAACCGCGAAGATGCCACAATGGGCTTTCTCACCCTTGCCAATACAATCCTTACCTCCTGTAATATGCGCAAGGTCAATGCGCAGTACCGGCTTGACCAGCTGCTGTTAAGCTGTATCACCGATGAGGAAATTATTCTTTTAGGTGATCTTCTGGACAAAACTTTCTTCTGGACAGACTAATAGGGCTATTTATTTAAAGCCTTATTCACCTTCGACTTAATGCGCTGCAGGGCATTATCGATCGATTTTGGCTCCTTATCCAAATGCCTTGCGATCTCCTGATACGTCATGCCTTCCATATACAGGTCAAATACCTGCTTCTCCATGGCACTTAAGCATTCCTCGATCTTGCATCTGAGACTGCGAACATTCTCCCGATCGATCAAAATCTCCTCAGGCTAAGCTCCGCCGCTTCCAGCGAATGATCCACCATAAAACTGCCTTCTGTCTCCTCCCCCTGCTCCGAATACACCGGCGAGTAGATGGACACATAGGTGTTGAGCGGAATATTTTTCTTGCGGTTCGAGGACTTCACTGCGGAATAAAGCTGTCTGCTGATGCAAAGCTCCGCAAAGGTAGAAAATACGGCTTCCTTGCTCTTGTCATAATCCTGAATTGCTTTGAACAGACCGATCATGCCCTCCTGCATCAGATCGTCCTGATCACCGCCAATAATAAACAAGGATCGCGCTCGTTTTCGCACAATTCCCTTATATCTCTGCATCAACGCATCCATCGCATCGTAATCCTGCGCCTGTGCCCTCTGAATCAGGACTTCCTCCGGCAATGCTTCCATATTTTCTGCCATTTTCCTTCCTCCAGCGTAATCCCTGATAATTTATTTTTGCTTTGCCAGTCTCTGACGGACAATCTCATAAGACAGTACTCCCATCGCCACGGATGCGTTCAGCGAATCAATATCGCCAAACATCGGAACGCTGGCAACAAAATCGCAATTCTCCTTGACGAGACGGCTGACACCATCCCCTTCATTTCCAATCACGACCCCCATCGGTCCGGTCAGATCGAGTGAATACATGGATTCTCCATCCATATCTCCACACACAAACCACATGCCCTTTTCCTTAAGTTCCTCCATGGTTCTCACCAGATTCGTAACCTTCGCTACCGGCGTGTAGTTGATCGCGCCTGCGGACGCCTTTGCCACGGTAGCCGTCAACCCAACAGCCCGACGCTTCGGTATGATTACACCATGTGCTCCCACCTGATTAGCAGTACGGATAATAGAACCCAGATTATGGGGATCCTCAATATTATCCAAAAGAATCAAAAAAGGTGCCTCGCCCTTTGCAGCTGCATTCTCAAGCATCTCATCAACAGTACCGTATTCGTACGCTGCTGCATATGCGATCACGCCCTGATGCTTCCCTGTCTCGGACATCTGATCCAGACGTTCCTTTTTCACGAAATTAACAATCGTGTCTGCCTTCTTTGCTTCGCGCAAAATCGTGCGGATCGGTCCATCCTGACATCCATCCAACAGGAATACCTTATCAATCGTCTTGCCGGCACGGAACGCCTCCAGCACTGCATTTCTTCCTTCTATTGTAAGCTCTTCGTATCTCATAACATTCGTCCTTTCCGCATAATATGTTACGCTCTTAGTCTCTTTAATCTCTTAATTTTGAAATTAACTAATCGTTTACTGCCTGACCGGTCTATTTGTTATCGTACTGTCCGGTCCGCTCCAGTCCCAACGCGATCAATTGAATTGCCCGCGAAAGCTGCTCCTTCAGATAGAGATAACCTATCAGCGCCTCAAACCCTGTCGCAATCCGGTAATCAATGATCGACGCATTCTTGGCAGAGGTTCCTGATTTGGCATTGCGTCCGTGATGAAAGATCCGGTTCTCCTCCTCGGTCAGATCCGGCTCAATCGACTCTACAAGACGTGCCTGTGCCTCCGCTTTGACAATACTGCTGGTCATTTTGTGAAATGTCTTAACACTGTAATTGCCCCGACGAAGCACCAATGTACGAATGATTAGATCATAAACCGCATCTCCGATATACGCAAGTCCCAATGCAGAATATTGTTCCGGTTTTAATTTACTCTCTCCAAACCGACGGTATATCTCTTCCTGAAAGCCAATCTCTGCGCTTATATCCTGCCCGTTCTCCAAATTCTTCTCCTCCTCTATCTACTCCATCAAAGCCTGAATCCACACAATCTGTTACTGAATCGTGCCGGCTTATTGGTATATTTCTTTATATAGAAAAAAATCCTCGAAACATCAGCGTTTCAAGGATTTGAGAGGCGCAGGCCGGATTTGAACCGGCGCATACTGGTGTTGCAGACCATTGCCTTACCACTTGGCTACTGCGCCATATAATGACTCCAACGGGATTTGAACCCGTGTTACCGCCGTGAAAGGGCGATGTCTTAACCGCTTGACCATGGAGCCTTCTATTTATTATATGTCCCGAATCAGGAAAATATCCTAAAATAAGGAAAACTCCCCGAGTAGGCTCGAACCTACAACAACTCGGTTAACAGCCGAGTGCTCTACCATTGAGCTATCGAGGATCATCTTTTTGAAAGCAGATACCTTCAAAACTGTATACCGATTATATCATCTTCACGCCGCTTTTGCAACCAGCTCTCCGTTTCTTTTGGATAAGCCTTCGACCTATTAGTGACAGTCAGCTCCAT
>NZ_QUET01000040.1 GCF_003478445.1 Roseburia sp. AM59-24XD | reverse complement strand
ATAATATAAAATTCTGGGAAATACTGCATTGTATTCTCCCATGCAACCGTCAACATATCAGTTCATTATAAAAATATCAAATTTTTGTCTTGACAACTGAGCCATTATACTAATAAGGAGATGTTGTTGCTACTAAATATAAAAGTGATAATAACGAATAATGTATTTAAAAAGAATATAGTTTATTGTGGAAAAATGTGTATATAGCTCTAAGTTTGCCGTTTGAGAAAGGAGCATTGAATTACTATGGAAGAAAGAATAACAGGTGTTATGATTTATTACTATTTTGTATGCAGACGCAAATTATGGTATTTTTGCCATGAGATTAATATGGAATCAGAAAATGAGGATGTACAGATAGGAAAACTTCTAGATGAGTCAAGCTATGAACGAAGTGAAAAACATATTCAAATAAATGGTGAAATTAATATTGATTTTATCAAAGATCATCAGGAACTGCATGAAATTAAGAAGAGCAAATCAATAGAACAGGCAGGAATATGGCAGGTGAAGTATTATTTGTACTATTTAAAAGAACATGGAGTGAAGGGGTTAAAGGCAAAAATTGATTATCCCTTATTGAAACAAAATGTAATCGTTGAGCTGTCGGAAGATGACGAAATCAAAATAAAAAATGTAATTCAGGAAATTATTAGTATAAAAAAACAAGAGAAACCGCCCATGATGAAGAGAACAAAATTATGTTCCAAATGTGCATATTGTGATCTGTGTTTGATATAGAGAAGGGAGAAGTTATGAAACAGAGTTTTTACATATATAACAGTGGTGACATTAAAAGAAAAGATAATACACTACAATTTTGCCCAAATGAAGGGGCAAAGAGAGATATTCCAATTGAGCGTATTTCGGATATTTATGTGATGTCAGAAATGACGTTTAATACAACATTTTTAAATTATATTTCGCAATATGGAATTCCGATTCATTTTTTCAATTACTATAATTTTTATACAGGAAGTTATTATCCAAGAGAATCTCTGCTTGCCGGACAACTGTTAGTCAACCAGGTAGAAGTGTATAAAAATGGAGAGAAAAGATTGGAAATTGCACAAAAATTTATTGATGCGGCATCTTTTAATATTTATAGAAATTTGAGATATTACAATGGAAGAGGAAAAGATGTTTCACAATGGATGGAGGAAATAGAAGGCTTAAGACGACAGATTACAAAAACAAACACGATAAATGAACTTATGGGAGTTGAAGGGAATATAAGACAACAATATTATGCAGCATGGAACGTAATCGTGAATCAGGAAATAGATTTTAAAAAGAGAGTTATGCATCCGCCGGATAACATGATAAATTCACTGATATCTTATGTGAACTCATTGATTTATGCAAAAATATTAAGTGAGGTTTATCATACACAGTTAAATCCGACAATTAGTTATTTGCACGAACCAGGTGTAAGAAGATATTCTTTGTGTCTGGATGTATCTGAAATATTTAAGCCGTTGATTGGTGATCGTTTGATATTTTCATTATTAAACAGAAATCAGATTACGGAAGAAAGTTTTACGAAAGAATTGAATTTTTTACACTTAAAAAAGGATGCATCGAAGCTGATAGCAAGAGAACTGGAAAACTCGTTAAAGAAGACAATTAAGCATAAGGAACTGGGGCGACAGGTGTCTTATCAATATTTAATTCGTTTAGAGTTATACAAACTGATCAAACACATAATTGGTGAAAAAGAATATGAAGGGTTCAAAATATGGTGGTAAAAAATGTATGTAGTTTTAGTATATGATATCAGTATCAAGGACAAAGGAACAAAAAGGTGGAGAAATATTTTTAAAACATGTAAAAAGTATTTATCTCATATACAAAATTCGGTCTTTGAGGGGGAAATTTCTAAAGTCCAATTAATGAAATTGCAAAATGAACTGAAACCTTATATTGATAAAAGCGTAGATTCGGTTATCATTTTTAAAAGTAGACAGGAAAGATGGATGGAGAAAGACTTTTGGGGGAAGGAAGATGACATGACAGATTTCATGCTGTGATTACGAAGGAAAATAATTGGATTGTTGTAATATTGTCGTTTAAACCGCATCAGCTTAGGCGTCAGATTGAATTTGTTAGGGCAATCGGTCTAAGCATGAAATACATTAAGAAGGGATCGTTCCGTTGTTGAATGAAACTATGTCAAATAGCACAATTGTGTGAATAAGTAAACGTTCACTAAGTGAAATGGCATGTTAGCGGTCAAGGAGAGAGAAAATAGACAATTTTATCTTAGAGATTTTATAAGTCTAAAAGCATGTATGGTATATTTTTGTGAGATATGATAAACTATATATTAACGAACATAAGAGTGATTAAATTATAAAGATGACAGGGAGGTGTTTATTATGGATATTTCAGTAATGAAACCACAGGGAACAAATGAAGAAAGAGATATATTTCGTTTATTAGATCGTGGTATTGATGATATGGAAGAAAAAAGAGAATTACCAGTTGATGAAGCTTTTGAGATGATTACAAAATTGAGGACTGCAAGACGAAATGAAAGAGCGTAAGGTTATCGTTACCTGGGAAGCAATCTATGATATTGTAGATATTACTGAAAGTATAGAATCGAATTTTGGTAAAAGAGTCGCTGATAACTTTGAATTAGAAATTTACAGCAAGATAATCTCACTAGAGCAAGATGCAGATATTTTTAGAAAATTGGATATGACGATTTATTAGAGCTTACGCTTGTAATATAATATTAGAATAATGGGTTCCCATACCGGGCTAAGCTTTTGCCTGGTATGGGGATTTTTGAAATAGTAAAGAATTTGATTCTGGGATTTGAAACTTTAGGGTGACATATATTAGAGTAATCAAAATAGATATCAAAGGATGGTTGAGAAATTTGAAAGGATTGATATGAGAATATCTCTATTTATTTTTAACAGATTGTGCTATAGTAGGATTACTTGATGCTTGAAATAGAGAAATGAAGGAACTTTTTTTCGAAAATGTTGATGTGGACTTATTTGCAAGATTTGTCGTACATTATTGTTTTCGAAATGGTCCGTTGGAAGATATGCACGCGCAAGGTAAGTTAAGTCTGGAAGATATGAAAACATTAAATAACCTCTTGTGAGTAAAAGCAGTGTAATACAACACATTATTTGATTTATAGTTTAAAAATAAGCTAACATCATTAAAGGAGATCCAAATGAAAAAGACCAAGCTTTACACCGTGACCGGTATCTGCGTTATTCTCGCAGCCATAACTCTGGTTACAACTAAGAATACAAATATAACCGGCGCGTCCGGAATAAAGCAGACAGAGATTCATCAGGACAAGCGGATTTCTAAACAAACCTTTGTCAATGATGAAACTGGCAACCGGGCAGTGACATCAGTGAATAACAAAGTAAAAGATGCATCCGCATCACAAACTGTCTTGTCTGCAGTGTCTACACAGAAAAGCTATAATGCGTATGTCTGCGAAGACGACAGTCAGCTTTTATATATTCAGGATCGGGCGACAGACAAGACCCAAACGATTACGGTTGAACCGCATCTGGCAACGGGAATTATGTCTCTGGAGTGGCTTGATGACAAGATGATAGTTGCTTTTTCTCATGTGAGTCCGTTTATGGGCTGTATGAGTGTTTACGATGCATCTACGCAGGAGCTTCTTCTGGAAAAATATTGTTCGAGCTATGCCTTTGGCGATACGCTGGATTCTCTTGCGTATGTGGAAGCGACATCTGGTGATTCAGGGAACCATAAACTTCTTAATTCGGAAGATAAGCTTCTGTATCAAACCGAGAAGAAGGAACGGATTACAAATATTGCTGTGAATCATACAAATGGTGACATTGCGATCGTTGTTGGAAAGTATTTGAAGGATGGTGAGACGCAGAAGTTTCATGTCGTGCTTTTGGCGAAAAGAGGAGATAAATACATAAAGGTAAAAACACAGAGAGTGAAATTAAATTCCGTTAATTCTGTTCAGTGGAAAGACGATGAACAAATTATTATTACTAACGATGCTGGGAAAGAAGTGATCAGAAAATAATTACAAAGTAGAAATATACGATTCTAAAGAGAGGACGATTTGATGGATAGAAGTAATAAAAATTCCTCGCGCAGTGCGGAGGTGTATCGGGCACTGATGGACAAGAATTTTCCGGAGGAATTATGTCGTGAGATTGCATACAAATATATGAACACCGATTATACTGCGACGCGGATGCTGGGGTATCTGTATCGGATGACGAATCCGAGCGTGGAAATGGTGGTTGATGAAATGCTTGCAATTCTGGAGGATCGTGAGCGTTTTCGGAAGAAGCATGAGATGGAGGAAGCACAGGCGGCAATTACGAAGATTTACAACGAAGGTCTGTAGTATTTTACACAGGTAATTTTCTTTTGGATGAAAGCAAATGATCTGCGCAGATTTTTTGCTTTTAAACAGGTATCTTCATAGCAGAGTGCGAAGAAAGATTAGGGTTGAGAAAGGAATATGAGATTACTATGAAATTATATCAACCGGATTATTATGAACAATTTCAATGTACTGCATCGAAATGTCCCATGACCTGCTGCATGCAGTGGCGTATTGCAGTAGATGATGGGACATTTTTTCGATGGGACGAGGAATGGAAAAGCCATGTGAAGCAGGGGGAGGACGGATATGTTATTGCACTTGGACAGGATGGGATGTGTCCGTTTCTGAATGATGAGAAATTATGTAAAATTGTCATAAGGGATGGAGATCAGGCGATTTCGCACACCTGTCAGACTTTTCCGAGAGAGGAGCACATATACAACGGAAGGATTGAGCGTGCGCTGACACCGGGCTGTCCGGCAGTGTTGGATCTGCTGTGGCAGCAGGAATCTTTTTGGTTTCAGGAACGGGAAGAAAGCAAAACGGCATGTGGGGAAATTACGGAGATTAATCCGATATTATTTGAAATCAGGGACTGGCTGTTGGAAATTGTAACTACAAAGGGACTCAAGTTAAATACTGCTTTGGAAATCTGTTTTCTGATCGTAAAGGATCTGAATGAACTGGAAGAGAATGGAAGCCTGGAGGAGAAGTTCCAAGTTTATAAGAATGCGACAGATCTTAAGGCGATTCAGGATGCGATCGGCGATAATGACGAAATGACAAGCAATCGAATGGAAGAATATAATCTGCTCTTTCTGGATGTTTCTGAGATATACCGCAGAAAAAATATATATACGGATTTTTTGCTGCCGCTTGCGGATGCGGCAGAGCAATTAGATAACAGGCAGACGAAGGAATGGGATGATTTTCGGCAGAAGATTCAACCTTTTGAGAAGCATCTTCGAAATCTGTTTGCGGAGGAGATATCATCGGCACTGATCACGCCGGGAACGGAGCAGGTTCTGGATATTCTTGTGAAGTTAGAATGGATGGCAATGGAGTATGCGGTGTTACTGCAGGTTTTGTTTTTGCAGCAGCGAAAAGGCATGCTTTCCTATGGGGAGCTGCGGGAAAGTGTATGTGTGATCTTTCGGATGATGGGATATGCGGATGATGATATTTGGGAATATATGGAAAACTGTTTTGATGATGTCATCTGGCCGTGGGAATATTATTCGCTGCTGGTGTAAGAGGACTTGTGGTTGATGAGACCGGAGATAATATGAACTATTATGAGGATAATAAAATTATTTATGATTAGAACTTGCTTTAAAGAAGGGAGGCATTGAATCAAATGATTCGGACATTTAAGACACATTATGTGAGAAAGCAAATGGAATTAACCGAAAGTTTATGGGAATTTGAACCATGTGCCGGAAACTATGCAGGACAGAAGTTTCCGGTTGCTGTGCCTGGCTGCTGGGAGAACCATCCGCTTTTTGCAGATTACAGAGGAGAGGGGATTTATCGTAAAACTTTTCAGGCACAGGGAAATGTACGGATCGAGTGTAAAGGTGTGAGCCATACTGCAACGGTTTATTTGGACGGACATGAGATCGGACATCATTACAATGCCTATACGCCGTTTTCCGTCGTTGTCAGTGATTTGGAACCGGGCAGACATATGCTGGAGATCAAGGCGGATAATCGTTTTCATAAAGACAGTGCGCTTCATGTTCCGAACGATTATATGTCTTACGGCGGAATATCAAGAGGTGTTGTCGTAGAAGAACTCAGTGATCTGTATTTGGAATATGTTCATGTGAAAGCATATCGCGAAAATAGACAATGGCATGTTCAGGTTAAGGCAGCAGTCAATGTACTGAAAGTCGGACAGAACGACGAGGAGGATATTACCATTCAAGGAAAAATAAAAGATACTGCTTTTGAATGGAAACTTACAGATACTGCTAAAAAACATTATGAATTTTGTACCGATTTGAAGATCGATGGGATTGAGGAGTGGAGTCCGGAGACGCCGGTGCTGTATCAGGTGGAATTGCAAATGCTGCGAGAGGATGAAGTGATCGATGATCTGATTGAACGCTTTGGATTTCGTGAGATATGTGTTCAGGGTAAATACGTTTTGCTGAATGGGAAAAGACTTCGGATCAAGGGAATATGCCGTCATGAGGATCATCCGGATTATGGATGTGCGCTGCCGTATCAGACAATATATAATGATCTGGTTCTAATACGGCAGATGGGAGCAAATTCCATCCGGACGGCACATTATCCGAACGATGAAATATTTTTAGATCTGTGTGATGAGCTTGGCATTCTGGTCTGGGAAGAAAATCATGCACGCGGCCTGGAAGAAGATAGGATGAAACATCCATTGTTTGAGGAGCAGGCGGAACAGGTTATCCGGGAAATGATATTTTATCATTACAATCATCCATGTATTTTTATTTGGGGAATTTTAAATGAATGTGCGAGCGAAACATTGTTTGGGCGTTCCTGTTATGAGAAGCAGTTCCGGTTGATACGTGAAATGGATGACAGCAGACCATGTACATTTGCGAGCTGCAAATTTTTCGGTGATATCTGCTTTGATCTGCCGGATGTTATTTCCTGCAATCTATATCCAAGATGGTATGTGGACAAGCCGGTTCGCGATTATTTAAATGAGGTATATGACTGGATCGTCGAGGACGGAAATGGAAAGGGTAAGCCTTTTATTGTTTCCGAGATCGGAGCAGGAGGCTTGTATGGCTGTCGTAATGCTTATCACGGAAAATGGACAGAGGAATATCAGGCAGATGCGCTGTCTGAACAGGTGTCAGAATGCTTGAAGTTTTCAGAAAGCATGGGTGTTTATATTTGGCAGTTTTGTGATGTGCGGGTGAGCAGTGAATGGTTTGCAGGTCGTCCGAGAGAAATGAATAATAAGGGGGTTGTGGATGAATATCGTCGTCCGAAAACGGCATATGGAAGAGTAAAGGAGATTTTTGAACAATACACCAATTATTATGAAGAGTAGAGACTGTTGGAGGAGATGAAGAATAAAAATTTCAAATTTCACTTTTAAATTTTAATAAACGCAACCTGCAGGTCAGAAAAAGTGTCTTCATAAGTAGAAGGGAGAGTATTCTATGGATGAAAAGCAGATCATAGCAATGCTATGGAACCGGGAAGAGGATGGTGTAAAGGCACTTCAGGATCAGTATGCGGCGAAGCTGAAAATGCTGGCAGCTCATTTTGTTTCTGCACAGGATGCGGAGGAATGCATGAATGATGTGCTGCTTGCCGTATGGGACAGTATTCCGCCGAACAGGCCGGACAATTTATTTGCGTACAGCGCCAGAATATGCAGAAATAAGGCGCTCAATAAGATCAGAAGTATGGAGCGGCAGAAACGTAAAGCTGAGGTTGTGGAATTGTCGAAAGAGCTTCAAAACATTATTCCGGATAAGGTGGAACAGGAAAGCTTGTTGACGGAGCTGATCAATGAATTTCTGGAACAGGAGCGGGCTCAGGACCGTTATCTGTTTGTGCATCGTTATTGGTTCGGAGAATCGATCGAGGAATTGTGCGGGCAGACCGGTTATGGGGCGAGCAGGATCAAAAGCAGTCTGTTTCGTATGAGAAAGAGACTTAAGAATTATTTAGAAGGGAGATATCGTATATGAAGGAAGTAAATCGATTGGAATATCTTTCCGGCATTGATGACCGTTTTCTGACACAATCCTGGTCAGAGTGTTCTTCCCGAAAGAAAAAGGCGTATTTCCCGCTTAAGGCAGCAGCGGTCATTCTGGTGGTCCTGTTAGCGATGGGAACAGCCGTATATGCGGCGCAGAAGCTTGGGATATTTATGAGCGAGAAGCACTCCGGCGACAGTGGTTCCGGATATACTGTGAAGTGGAATAAGCAGCAGATCGACTTTAACGAGCTTCATGGTCAGCTTGACAGCATGAAGGAAACGATCATTGAACAGAACAAAAATATGGACTTTGCGTATACCGATGAAATGCCGGGCTATTGTCAGAAGGCTTTTGACTCAGATAAGAAGGCGGTTGATTTTATTGGGTATGATAAGCTGGTGACGGCAGACTGGAATTATAGGCCGTCCGAGATATCGGTGTCATTGTATGCGAGCGTGAGGGGAGAACGTGATGTGACGATGGATCAGGTGATGCTCGAGCATAAATATGAGATCGATCATATCCGATTGCAGCAGTGGGAGGAGATATTTTTTAAGGGCTCCCATTTAGATGCTGGTCAGACAGGCGTTTCTGAGGACGGCAATGTGGAATATCAACAGACAAAATTAAAATCCGCAGACGGAGACGAGTGGCTGGTCGTGGACAGCAGCTCCAGAACCGGGAAATATATGTTTTATAAGAAAAACGCATATCTTACCAGAGACGGAGTCACCTATTCCTTGTATATGGTGGCGCAGGATGACGGGGAGGATGAAGCTCGTACTGCGAAGCTGCAGAAAAGGCAGGAAACACTTATGAAGGAATGGGTAGATGCTTATCATTTTTAAGGATATGATGAGGGGAAGTGAAACTTTTTCGCCGTATATTCCTACTTATGGGATGGACGGCGAAAGGAGAAACTGCATGGAAGATACGGATATTATTGAACTGTACTGGTCGCGCTCGCAGGAAGCGATCCGGGAAACGAAAAAGAAATACGACAAATTATGCAGCCATATTGCGGATCGTATTCTCCATTCCAGAGAGGACGCGGAGGAATGTGTGCAGGATACTTATCTTGCGGTATGGAACCGCATTCCGGAGGAACGTCCGTCTTATTTCCGGGCATTTCTCTGTAAGATTACAAGGAATATCGCGATGGACCGGCTGGACTACAATCTGGCAGGAAAACGAAGCCGGCAGCAGACGATTTCCTTTGAGGAACTGGAAGAAACGTTTTCTGATACGCCAAATCTGACGGAGGGGATCGAGCTGGGGGAACTGACGGAACAGATCAATGTTTTCTTGGAACAATTGCCGGTGAAACAGAGAAGGATCCTGGTCAGGAGATATTTCTTCATGGACTCTGTTGTTCAGATTGCGGCGGATATGAATATGAATATCAACTCGGTCAAGTCGATCCTTAGAAGGGAGAATCGGAAGCTGAGAGCGCATCTGAGGAAGGGAGGCTATGGCGATGACCGATAAATTACTGCGTGCCTATGGGGAGATTGACGACCGGTTTATCGAGGAATGTCTGGCGGAAACGGATTCCTGTATTGATGGTGTCTTAGAAAGAGATTGTGGGAAAATAGTGCGAGTCAATACGGGAAGAAAAACGAAGCCGGCAGCATGGCACCGGGTAGCCGCTGCGGTAATTCTGGTGGCACTTGCCCTTTCTACAGCGTATCAGGTTAATGCACAGTTCCGTCAGTGGGTTATTTCCATTGTGCGGTTAAACGGCAGGGAAGAGATCCGGGAACAGCATATGCCGGCAGCGTCCGGGACGACGAATTCTTCTGAAGCTGTGATCAACGTTTCGCCGGTCAAGAATATCGATGATATTCTGGAGGTACAGTATGTGACGGCAAAGAAGCCGGTCGAACCGTATGAGGATATTTATGTTTCCACAGATCGGGGGAAGGAGACATATTTTTCCGTTCAGAATAATGCATGTGTGTCGATCCGGAATATCCATTCCTTTAAGGGAACGATTTGCTGGCAGGGACAAAAGGGCTTCGCAAATGCCAACGTTATTTCTTATCAGGGGAAACAGTATGTGAGAAATATTTATGATCTGTATCGTGGTGACCGGGAGGAACGAAAGATTCGACAGAAACGGTTTTTATTATCCGTTGATGATACCGGTGGTTTCTGGCTTACTCTGTCGAAGGAGTCTGACGAGGGGACGTATGAGTATCCGTTGCGGTGTGACGGGGACATACAGGATATTAGTACCGCAAAGCTTAACGATATTTTCCGCAATATCCGGATCGATGGAAAACGCCTGTGCAATTATCCCGTGATAACAAACTGGGAGAAAATATCGGACCGGTATTACTGCGCGCTTGTGGGAAAGGCGCAGAAAACGGCAAAGTATTACAGGTTTGATACTGTGCAGAAGAAAGCGATGTCTTTGGAAGAACTGACGAAGCAAAAGGATATCCGGTTTGTCCGTGCCCTGGGAAATACTATGATCATCGGAACGGCATCAGAGGGGACAGAAGAGGAATGCTACGATTGCTATCGTTTTGATCTGCAGTCGGCAGAAAAGAAAGAGCTGTTTCATCATGTCGTGATCGGGGAAGAGGATGACGAGACGAACGAAGTCGACAGGGTGGCATTTACTGGCGGGCGGTATGATCTTTTCACGAAGAATGGAACAACATATCTGGTGGATGAGCTGACCGGGGAACGGATAAAACTGGAAGGCATGGATGCTGATCTGAATACGGAATCTGTGTTGATCAATGTGTCCGGCGACAAGCTTCTTTTGTCGGCGCGTTTCTCGGAGAATGGAATCCGAAAGCTTGGGATTCTTGATGTGCCGGAACGGAAATTATACTTGCTGGAACGAAAGAATCTGACGCAGTCTGAGGAGTCTTCCGTGCATTGGCTCACCGAAGATACCTTTGCGATAGAGTCTGACCGGAAAAACGGACAGGAAAGTATGATCTGTCAGTATCGGATTCGTTAAAGAAAAGCTGGTCTGAAATCGCAGACCGGCTTCTTATATGATGAGGTGTTTTTCGGGGATAATCGCATACCGCTTATAAAATCGCGGACAGATTCTCCATATTGTGAAAATGACCAGTCCGATCATATAAAAGCAGGCAAGAATTGTGTCTGGTTTTTTTAGTGTCATTCCGTAACCGTTCACGTAGCGATGATCCATGCGAAGAATCAGATAAGCGATGAAAGGCCATGTTGCAAACAGAAACGGATGAAAAGAAAATGCTGCACGGAAATCCCCGTGCAGTATTGCAAGAAGCATCCGGGATATCCCACATCCCGGACATTGTAATCCGGTGAGCTGATAAACGATACATGGAATACTCCAATGAGTCAGGCTGACGATCGAGCCGTAAACGGCAAGAATTGCAACCACAATACTGTCGCGTATCAATAATCTCCGGATTCGTTCTTTTTTCATTTTAAAGATCCTTTTACTTCTGTCATTCCATAAAGTGTAACAGCATTATGCGGTATGGTTTAAGGCATCCTGCGCAAGTGCATAGTTGACGATGCCAAGACCAAGTGCCTGCAGGATAATAAACAGGATACCGGAATTGCTGGATGACTGACCATTCTGTGCCTTGATCATATCAACCTTCTCGCCCATCTTGTAAGCCCAGTACCAACCGTAAATGTTACAGGTGATAATGGTAAGGATGAGAGCCATAGGACCACTGGCAAGCTGTGTCTGACCGGTCACCTCGTTGGTCTCGTCTGTCAGAACGATAAACCAGTACAGACCGAACAGTCCGCAGGTCACGATGGACAGAATGATGTACATCGGAATACTTCTTTGCTGCATTTTTCAAATCCTCCTTTGGTATTGATGATGCTCTCATGAAAATGAGAGTATAATCAACTTCATTATAAGTTTATATATAGTATATGTCAAGCAGCGTGAATGGTTGACATTATAGGCAGGGTGAAATAATATGTATTTAAATCGACTTATTTTGCAGAGAGGATCATGGCTATGAAATCAATATTGATCAGGGATACAACAAAGGAAGAACGGATCGCACTGATCCGTGAATGGCTTCCGGATGACGATGGACTTGAAGCGGACGGAGGCATGGATCTGTGGGACCTTTATGCCGATTATATTAATGGAACGAAGGAGATAGCAGAATGCAATGCGGCTTTTTCGACCGGTTATCTGACGGAGAGAGATCTCGCAGAGGGAACGTTAAAGAAATAGTCAGGAAGATAAAAGGGGTATTTCAGGGAGAAAGGATACAAGATTATTATGAAAACAGAGATAAGATGTGAACTGATCATCAATAAGGCGATGCGTTCGGCGATGGAGCATGATAATCCGGACGAGCAGATTCA
Organism: Roseburia sp. AM59-24XD; assembly: GCF_003478445.1. Lineage (GTDB taxonomy): Bacteria > Bacillota > Clostridia > Lachnospirales > Lachnospiraceae > Jutongia. The sequence continues at coordinate 11,303 of NZ_QUET01000040.1, read as the reverse complement.
GGAGTTTATCCGATTCCTTGGTAATCATATTGGTTCTGACCGGATCTATATTTTTGAGGATGATCTGCACACTCATGCGACCAATAATACCTATGAGTGGTGCAAGGAGGGGATTGTTCCCCAGATTGATGTTCTTCAGGATGTCGATATGGATATCATCGGATGGTGGTATGATACCTTTGACCGGGATGAGAATGTGATCATTCGTAATGTGGAGGATATCAAGGAACAATATCCTATGACTTATCAGACGCTGGCACCGCAGAAGATAGAATGTGTTGCAGTGAGTGCGCTTCGTTATCATGGTCAGATCAGCGGATTTTTCGGCGTGGACAATCCGAGAGATACCGATATGGAAGAACTGTCCCTTTTTCTGGACATGATCGGAACGTTTCTGGTGTCGCTTCTCAAGCTGCGCAATTCCTTTGATAAGTCCAATCAGGAAGCGAGCCTGAACAGCTATTCCGCACTGGCGCAGATATATCTGTCAATGCATCTGGTCAATGTGCAGAGCGGCAGATTTCAGATGATCAAGACAACACCGCATATCGAGCAGCAGATCAGTGCGGAGGGCGGTGATGATTTTGCCGTACAGATCAGAAATGTGATGGAAGTGCTTGCCAATGAGAAGTATGCACAGAGCGTTCGGAAATTTACGGACATTTCCACCTTAGAGGATCGGATGTGCGGTAAATGCACGATCGCCCATGAATACCTTGGAAATGTATCTGGATGGTGCAGGGAACGTTTTATCAAGGTGGATGAGGATGAGGACGGACACTTACTGCATGTGCTGTATGCAGTTGAGGTGATTGATGAGGAAAAGCGCAGAGAAAACCGTCTCCTGTATCTTTCAGAGATGGATCTGATGACAGGGATCCGCAACCGCGGCAGTGGAGAGCGCAAGATTAAAGAAACGATCGCACAGAATATTCCGGGCATGTTTGTGATCCTTGACTGTGATAAATTTAAATCAATCAATGACACATACGGACATGCAGTCGGGGATGAGGTGATCATGCCGTGGCGAAAACACTGCAGGGGATCTGCGGCGAAAAAGACACACTTTTGCGGCTTGGTGGAGACGAGTTTGCCATGTACATTCCGGGGATGTTGGATGATGTACATGGACAGCAGCTTGCGGATGAAGTGATCGGGCGGATGCAGGATATCCGTATTCCGGAGCTTGGCGGCAGAGTGATCCATGTGAGTATGGGCGCTTCCTTCCACAGGAAGGATGATCTGGATTTTGAGCGGCTATATCGTCAGGCGGACAGTGCTATGTATCAAAGCAAAAAGATCGTCGGAAGCAGTATTGTTTTTTACAAATAGAAGGGAATAGAAGCATGGCAGGCATCAATTCGGGTGCTGCCGTGACAAAGAGCAGAGCGGTTACATACCGCCGCAGATAATGAAAATTTTGCGGTGATGTATTCACCTGCTTTTTTTGTATTTTAAGGGTATTTTTTGTGAAAGATTGAATTTTTACTATATTTTTGCTCTATTTTTCATGGTGATTATCAACAACAAATTCCTTGAATGTTGCCGGATATTTGTGTACAATATATACGTATGCTATAGCAAACGATCTCGGAAGGAGAGATCATGAATCTTCACAATGAGAATATCAAGAAAGAGGAGGAAAAGACTTGAGAAAGAAAAATCTTAAAGGACTTTTAGCTGCTTGTCTGAGTTTTTCCATGGTTGTTACCAGCTTCAGTGTTGGTGGAATCGGAACAAAAACCGCAGAAGCAGCAGAGGATGACAAAACCGTATTTACAGAGGTGCTGACACCGGATCAGATCACACTTCGTGAGAAGCTTCCGGAGAAAGCATCTAACATTACAGAAGGAGAGAGCAGAGAGGTAACGATCCAGGGTACCGGCACAAAGATGACGGTTAAGGATAACGGAACTGTTCGTAAGGAATTATCTTCAAAGTGGCTCGCCGAGAACGAGATGGGTGCCGGGGTAAACCTTGGTAATACCATGGAGGCAGTTATCCCGGTTGACCAGAAGAAGGATGCTACACCAACAGATGGCGAGACCATGTGGAAACAGCCTGTAACCACACAGGAGTATTTTGACGCATTACATTCATATGGTATCAATACCGTTCGTATTCCGGTAGCATGGTCTAATGCAGATATCGATGATGGTACATATACTCTGAGAGAGGAGTTCCTTGGACGTATCGAGGAGATCGTAAACTACGCTTTGAACGAGGGGATGTATGTTATCGTCAATGATCACTGGGATAACCAGTGGTGGGGGCAGTTTGGTGCCTGCAAGAAAGATGCAGATGGCAACAAGGTAGCTGACGAGGAGACACGTGCAGCAGCATGGACTCGTTATGAGAGCTACTGGACACAGATCTCTGAGCGTTTCAAAGATTACTCTGACCACCTGATCTTCGAGGGTGCTAACGAGGAGCTCGGAACCCGTCTGAACGATGCAATCTGTCTGAATGGTCCTGCAAAGGGATATGCAAAGCCGGACAATTCAGGTAAGGATATCGTAACCTTAGGTGGTAACTTAAAGACAGACGAGTTATATGAGATGACCAATAAGATCAACCAGAAGTTTGTTGACATTGTCCGCAGCACAGGCGGCAACAACACATACAGACATCTCCTGATTCCGGGATATGATACTGATATCTCCAAGACAGTAGATGACAGATACAAGATGCCGACCGATATTGCTGAGAACGGTAAGGACAAGCTGTTCATCTCTGTTCATTACTATACTCCATGGGATTTCTGTGGTGACGGTGGTACAGGTACATATACTGTTGGTGACCAGAAGGCAACATATGAGTACTTCAATCAGATGAAGGAGAAGTTCTCTGATAACGGTTATGGCATCATTATCGGTGAGTGTGCCGTATGTAACCCGGCTGGTGTTGATGCCAGTGTAACACAGTGGTATAACGATACCTTTACAGCAGCACAGCAGATCAGTGCAGTTCCTTGCCTCTGGGAGACAAGCCAGTACTTCGACCGTGTTGAGTGCAAGCAGATCTACAAGGATATCGCTGATTTCTATAACACGATCAACCAGGCTGACGGTGATGCTACCATGACAAAGATCTCAGGTGGTGTACCATCGAATGGCGATGACAGTGATGTTCACTTTGGTGATTATGTAGATAAGACACTCTGGAAAACAAAAGGACTTCATGCATATATTACCTATCAGACACCAACATGGGATTATCGTAACGCATACAAGCCTTTGAGAAGCCTTGGCAAGGATGAGGGATCTTATCAGTATATTCAGGCCGGTGGAAATGAGGTAACAAAGGAAAATACAAAGGTAACGGATGTTCAGATCACAAAGGACGGCGAGTATACAATCTCTCTTGACGGTGTTGATCTGAGTGCAGCAAACAATTACAGGATGCTTGGTATTGCTACAGATATCGATTACAAGACCTACAAAGAGTCAGGAATCAAGATTACCAATGCTACCATGAAGGTAGATGGCAAGGAAGTAACAGATGCTCCATTTGATCTGACTGTAAAGGAAGATAACAAGTATTACACCTTCATGGCTGTTAACGCATATGCAAAGGATGGGGAGTTCTTCCCGCTGAATGAACTGAATGATGCAGAGAAGCTTCCGGTAGCATCTAAGAGTATTGAATTTACATTTACAGTTACTGGACTGGATAAAGTGCTTCAGGATATTGCAGATGGTTCTTACATCGATCCTGAGACAGGTAAGGCTCTGAATGATGATACTCCTGAGATTTCTTATGGTAAGTACATCGATAAGTCTCTCTGGGAGAAGAAGGGTGCACATGCATACCTGATGTATCAGACAGCTTCCTGGGATTATCGTGATGCATTTAAGCCACAGAAGAAGCTGGCTAAGGATGCACATGCATTTGAGTATATTAGGGCAGCCGGTAATGAGGCTGCTGATACGACAAAGGTACAGGATGTATACTTTGACAAGGACGGTGATTACACCGTATCAATTGATGGAATTGATCTTTCAGCAGCAAATGCATTTAACATGTTAGGTGTTGCTACAGATATTGCATGGAAGACATATCCGGGCGTTACAGTTACAGCAAAATCAATCAAGCTTGACGGTAAGGAAGTATTGAAGGATTCTGTACTCCCACCGAAGACTGAGGAAAACAAGAATGATTACTATACATTCATGGCAATTGATAAGTGGGCTGATGAGGGAAGTCATCCATTAGATGATGCAAGTGCTAATGAGGAACTTGAACTTCCAAGCCAGAGCGTTTCAATCGAGTTTACCGTATCCGGTCTTGATCAGCTTCTGAAGGATGTTGCAAATGGTACTTATATCGATCCGCAGACAGGAAAGCAGATCGATCCGAATGCGAAACCAGCTGAGTCTCCGGCTGCTCCAACACAGGTACCTTCAGCTTCACCTTCAAACGTGCCATCAGCAGTACCATCTGCTTCTGCACCTGCAGCAAAGACAACAACACCGGCAGCTGTTACAAGTGCTCCATCTATCGTTGGACCTAAGGTAAATGCTACATTTACTTCCGGTAACTACAAGTACAAGGTAACAAAGGCAGCTACAACAGTAGCTAAGGGTACCGTAAAGGTAGTTGGCCTGACTAAGAAGGGTGCTAAGGCTAAGAAGCTTAATGTACCTGCAACAATCAAGAAGCAGACAGCAGGTTACAAGGTAACAGCGATCGGCGCTAAGGCATTCAAGGGATCTAAGGCAACGGCGATCACCCTGAATAAGAACATTAAGACCATCCCATCTGCAGCATTTGCAAACTGTAAGAAGTTAAAGACTCTGACGGTGAAAGCAAAACTGAAGAAGGTCGCTAAGAAGTCCTTCAAGGGATGCAAGAAGAAGATTAAGGTTAAGGGCGCTTCCGCAAAGGTTCGCAAAGCAAATGTGAAGCTTCTGAAGAAGAGCGGATATAAGAAATTCAAATAATGGAATATATCGGATAACCATATAAAAGGGGTGCCGCACAATCGTGCGGCATCTTTTTTATATGGAAAATGAAAATTGATTGCTAAACAATTCGGTGTTAAGTTGGAATAATGTAAAGAATTTATGCAATGAATCCCACGCAACAAAATAGCATGGGTACAAAGCAAGGAGTGAGAATACAATATATGTATAAAGTAATGCTATGAAATTAAATCAAATTACTCTTCTTGGTATGCCAATATATCGCCGGGCTGGCAGTCCAGCGCATGGCAGATCTTGATCAGGGTTGATACCTTTATCGCTTTGGCTTTTCCGTTTTTTAAGATGGACATATTGGCGATCGTGATCCCCACTTTATCTGCTAATTCTGTGACACTCATTTTACGTTTTGCCAGCATCACATCAATATTAAATATAATCTTTCCCGGTAATAATTCTTCCATAATAACGTGTGTCCTTTCATAGTAGTGATCAGATCGTCAGATCATTTTCTTCCTGCAGTGCGGCGGCTTTCCTTGTGTGATGTGACAATACTGCCATCGCTACAGCGATTACAATTCCAACAAAGCAGATTAGCAACGACCCGAGTACAATACCCGGATGATTCCAGCCGCATAACCACAATACTATATTTCCGATGAAAAAGAAAGCGGTATCAGCGACTGCCAGCTTTGAAATCCGGCCAAGCCCTACGGCATTTTCAATGGTAAAGGAGCGGTTCCTGCCGATTCGGTCAGCAATCTGCCAGCTGATCACCAGTGCAGCATAGCAGGGAATCAGAGTCAGCCACAGAAATATAAGCCATGGAATCAGCCAGGAAGAAAATTCCCTGTGTGCAGCTGTTATTTCTTTTCCGATTTCCGGCAGAAGAAATGCGCCGACTACTATGCCGCACAAGCTTGTGCCGATAATGATTATTTTAAGCCATCTTGCCAATGTTTTCTGTTCCATATTGATCAAATCCTTTCCTGTCATGAATTATAATATTTTAATGTTTCCAGATTCCTGCTGTTTCATATGCATCGTCGGGCTCTATATATTCTGTTGGATCGAGCTGTTTCAAGTCCTGCTTTTTCGTATCAACAGCTCTTAAATAGGTTGGTTCATCCATCAGCCCGGTCTCCATATATTCCAGTAGATAGCAGTGAGCATCGTCCCCTTTTAATGTATAAAGATACACACCGCTATCCACATTGTCTGTTTCTTTTATTTGTTTCCCGGATGACACGTCAGAGTTTTCAGCATAACCAATACACTGTTCGATCTCGCCAACGCATGGTTTCCCACAGCCTGTTTTTCTTCTTCCGTATGGAACATAGACGCGTCCCTTGTAATCATAGCTGACAATGTCAGGATACTGTCCGGTATCCTGGAAACACAGTGCATTCTTTCCGGGCGGAAAGTGAGAATGAATATTACTGTTTCTGCTCCGGAACATGCAGCCGATCATCAACAATGCCAGAACGACGATGAATGCAGAAAGCTTCAGGCTGCCTGAGTTTTTAAATATATTTGATTGTTGAATCGTTATCTCCCCCAGTTGTGCGTTCATTGGCCAAATTGAATAAGCACATAATGATTTATCGTATTACGATAAAACTGTTATAACATTGATTGATAAAAATGTCAACAAAAATTTATTGTAATACGATAAAGTAATAATTATAGAAAATAACTTAAATAAATAGGGTAGAAAACAGATAAATCCCCATGGTATATTTAGGAAAAGAGAGGGGGATGACTATGGGGAGAATCAAAAAGTCAGCATTACTTTTATGCATGGGGATTTTGGCGGTATTCGGAAGCATTGCTGCCGGGGCAAAGCAGGCAGAAGCGTACACGCTTGAGACAGATTTTAATGGTATTTATGGGAAGGAGATGCCGTCCTACATTTTGAAGAATGTGAAGCCGCTATTTCGGAAGCATGTGGATAAGGCGGTAAAGAAATATAATAAATATGCACAGCTCCGCGAGGACGATTATGTCAGTTACACCAAGAAGGTTTCCAAGGAAGATAATAAGCTTGGTGAACTGATGAAGAAGGTGAAGGATGATGACGTGCTTCGGATCTGCCGGCCGTTTTACATTTATAATACCTGGTATTCACAGAAAGGCGTATCTGAGTATTATTTCCTTGTTACCCGCAACGGAAAGGATTTCTGCAAATTCCGTCTGCAGCTGGACGATTATAGCGGAAAGATATACTTCAGCTATGATGAATCCGACCATTTTCTGCAGATTAACAGCAAGACGCCTGCGGACATGATCTTCTATCGGAACAGGGAGTATGTGTATGGCGAGACGGCGGAGGGGAAGGAGACGCTCCGCGACAGTCGCAATACCGGGGAGTGGCTGGCGACGGATGATGACATGGTGGCACAGGATCGGGATCAAAGCTTTAAAAAGCTTTCCTATGATCAGAAAAAGAAGGTCATTATGGAGAATCTTGCAGTCATGAAAAAGGGTAAGATAAAGAAAAAGGCGATCAAGTACATCAAAAAGGATCTGGGGAAGGAGTATGTGGAATCAGAGTCGGATAAGAAGATCGTTGATTCGCCATTGACTGCATTTACCGAGAAGAAGGACTACAAGAAGTACATCGTGGGCGGAGTCGTTGTTGTGGCGGTGCTGCTGGCAGCGTTTATCCTGCGGAAACTGTACCTGAAATTTATGGAAGAAGAATAAAAAAATGCTTGCATTTTGGGTGAAAGTATTATATAATATCGCATGTTGATTGCTGATATGGCTCAGTCGGTAGAGCGTCGCCTTGGTAAGGCGGAGGTCACGGGTTCGATTCCCGTTATCAGCTTAACATACGGGGCGCTGTGCATTTGCACAGCGTTTTTTCTTACATTATAGGAAACTTCTGAGGTTTTGTTCTTTTTTATTATAAATTAGTTGATTGTCTTGAAAAATGCTTGATTTGCAGGCATATTCGCAGGTTTGCAGATTGATTTTACTACTCATTTACTACTTTTAACGAATTGAGCCTTGATATGCAAAAAGCACCTGCAGACTGCCGGATAGACCGCTGCACCACCTTACGCGGCACGTCGAAAAGAAAAAATAAAATAAGCACCACCTATAAGGCGGCGTTTCTCACTCCTACACAGGAGAACAGGAACGCTGCTTTTTTTATGCCCTCGTGTTACGCAGTAAGGGCAAACAAAGCCTTGATTTATGCGGCTCTTAGAGCGTGGAAATGAGAAAGACAAGGGTTGATACCTTTTCCCTCAAAACCGCGTTTCTACTGCGTAACAAATCCAACGAAAAGGAGTGACGAAGCTATGGCAGTTTTCCGCGTGGAAAAGAACAAAGGTTATACCGTTATGAGCAACCACCATTTACGCAACAAGGAGCTTTCCTTAAAGGCAAAGGGCTTGTTGTCGCAAATGCTCTCACTTCCCGAAGATTGGGACTACACCCTTGCAGGACTGTCCCTTATCAACCGGGAAAAGATTGACGCTATCCGGGAAGCAGTACGGGAACTGGAAAATGCCGGATATATACAGCGTTCAAGGGAACGTGATGAGAAAGGATGCTTACGCGGTACAACGTATGTTATCTATGAGCAGCCGCCTAAGTTGGATTTACCTACATTGGAAAAACCAACATTGGATAATCCAACATTGGAAAAGCCTATGTTGGAAAAACCTACGTTGGAAAATCCAACGCAATTAAATAAAGAACTATTAAAGACTAACTTACCAACAAAAGAAAAATTAAATACAGATATATTAAGTACCCATTCCATTCCTTTCCATTCCCTAAATCCCTTTCCCTTAGAGGACGCGGCACAGCCGCCGGAACGGAAGCGAAAGGAAACGACAGACGCATATCGCGTGTATGAGGAAATCATCAAGGACAATATCGAGTACGACTATCTGATACAGGACAGATACCTTGACCGGGACAGGATAGAGGAAATCCTTGCCCTTATTCTTGAAACCGTCTGCACCAAACGAAGAACAATCCGTATCGCCGGGGACGACCACCCGGCAGAGCTTGTAAAAGCAAAATTTATGAAACTGAACAGCGAACATATCCGCTTTGTACTGGACTGTATGCAGGAAAACACCACCAAAATCCGCAACATCAAGCAGTACATGAAAGCTGCCCTTTTCAATGCCCCGTCTACGATTGGCAGCTATTACACGTCCCTTGTATCTCACGATATGTACGGCGGGCGCACTATCCAGTCGGCAAGAAGCAAGGGCATACCCGATTACACCTGCAACGAGGGCGAAAGCCTGTAAACCAATCTAAAGGAGGATTTTATGATGACACAGAGAACAGGAGCTTTGATTTTTGATGAAACCGCTGACCGCTACGACATTCGCTTTGACGTAAACGACTATTACGGGGGTTTGCATTGCGGCGACTGCATGGAGGTCTTTGTGCGGGGCAAATGGAAGCCTACCCGTATGGAGTACGGGGACAACTGGTATCTTGTAGGTATTCGGGCGGCAGACCTTTCCGGGCTGCGGGTACGGATTTAACAGGGCGGCGTGAAAGCGGACGCTCTTTTTTCATGCCCGCCCCGCTTCCCGGCGGCGGGCATACCACCATAGAACACGAAAGGAGGACACCCATTGCAGGAGGAAACCAACGAAAAGACCATAGCCCTTTACATCAAGACCGGGAAGCTGACGGCGCAGCAGCTCCAAAAGGCTATGAAAGCCCTGCTTGCACAGATGAAAAAGCAGCATGACAGACAGAAAATCCCGCATGGAAAGCAGACCCTAAAGCAGCTTATGAAGCAGAACGCGGGCGTTTCCAACATTGAAATCACAAAGGACAATATCAAAGCCTTTGAGAGTACGGCGAAAAAATACGGGATTGACTTTGCCCTAAAGAAAGACAGCACCGAAACCCCGCCCCGCTATCTTGTGTTTTTCAAGGGACGGGACGCGGACGCACTGACCGCAGCTTTCAAGGAGTTTTCCGCAAAGAAACTGACGCAGGAACAAAAGCCCCCTATCCGAAAGCTGATTGTTTCCCTCAAAGAAAAGGCGGCGGCTCTGAACACACAGCGGGACAAAGTAAAAAACAAAGACAGGGGGATTGCAAGATGAACGCTATCAACTGGAAAAAACTGCTGCTTCCCAACATTCCCTATCTGTTCTTTGTGTATCTTTTTGATAAAGTCGGGCAGGCGGTACGCCTTTCGCCGGGGGCTGACCTGTCCGGCAAGGTGTTGTCGCTTGGGGAGGGATTTTCTATGGCTTTTGCAAACCCGCTTCCGAGTTTTGCCCCTATGGATTTGCTTATCGGTATTGCGGGGGCTGTCCTTATCCGGCTTATGGTGTACTTCAAAGGCAAGAACGCGAAGAAATACCGGAAAGGTATCGAATACGGCTCTGCCCGTTGGGGGACTGCCGAAGATATTAAGCCCTACACCGACCCGGTATTTCAGAATAACGTGCTGCTGACGCAGACGGAACGGCTTACCATGAACAGCCGCCCGAAGCAGCCGAAGTATGCAAGGAATAAAAATATCCTTGTTATCGGGGGAAGCGGCAGCGGAAAGACGAGATTTTTCGTGAAGCCCAACTTAATGCAAATGCACAGCAGCTACGTTGTAACCGACCCGAAAGGAACGGTTTTAGTCGAGTGCGGGAAGCTCTTACAGCGGGGCGGCTACCGGATAAAAGTGCTGAACACGATTAACTTCAAAAAAAGCATGAAATACAATCCCTTTGCCTATCTCCGCAGCGAAAAAGACATTTTGAAACTGGTAAATACCTTGATTGCCAACACCAAAGGGGACGGGGAAAAAGCCGGGGAGGATTTTTGGGTAAAATCGGAACGGCTCTTTTACTGCGCCCTTATCGGCTACATTTGGTACGAAGCCCCGGAGGAAGAAAAGAACTTCACGACGCTGCTTGAAATGATAAATGCGTCGGAAGCCCGCGAGGACGACCCGGAATTTCAGTCCCCCGTTGACCTTATGTTTGAACGGTTGGAGGAAAAAGACCCGGAACACTTTGCCGTCCGGCAGTATAAGAAATTCCTGTTATCTGCGGGAAAGACACGAAGCTCTATCCTCATTTCCTGCGGTGCGCGGCTTTCCCCTTTTGACATTAAGGAACTGCGCGACCTTATGGAAACTGATGAAATGGAGCTTGACACCATAGGCGACCGTAAGACCGCTCTGTTTGTCATTATCAGCGACACCGACGATACTTTTAACTTTGTGGTATCAATCCTTTACACACAGCTTTTCAATCTCCTTTGCGACAAGGCAGATAATGAATACGGCGGCAGGCTGCCCGTCCATGTGCGCTGTCTGTTAGACGAATTTGCAAATATCGGGCAGATACCGAAGTTTGAAAAGCTCATAGCCACCATACGAAGCCG
>NZ_QUET01000004.1 GCF_003478445.1 Roseburia sp. AM59-24XD | reverse complement strand
AATTCCCAAAAAAACAATAGAAAATATCGCAGAAATCCATCCTGATATATCAAAAAACAATACACACGTAAACAACAATATTGTCTGTATTAATACATAAATCCCCCCTATATACCATAATGGAATTGATAAAATTTTAGTTTCTATATCAGAATCTTTATATTTTATCAATGCTCCTTCAACAATTATCGAAATCACAAAAAAAGTATATGAAATCCAAGCGGCATCACTCTTGTCGACCGGCAATATAAATATAATAGCTGTTATAACTGTTAAATATATTCCTAAAATTAAATAAACACAAATATTATTTTTCATTCAAGATCCTCCTCGTGCCACATTTTGGGCAAAAATTTTCTGATTTGGTAAAGACAAATCCACAATTTCTACATTGATCACTCTTTTCAAGTGCCTTCCCACAATTAACACAAAATGAAGCTCCAACTATAATTTCGGCACCACAATTATCACAAAATCTCATTGGATTATTTTCACTCATTTTTCCAGTCACTACAGGCATTGTAGAATTCATAATATCTCCAACAGCACTTCCAACTGAATTGCCAATTCCAGTCATCAAGCCAAAACCAATCCCTACGTTGCTAAAATTTCCACATCCTTCATTTTCAGCAACCTTTTCAGCCACATCAAACCCGCGCTCCTGCTGATATGTATATCCTTCCACTGCTCTCTTTTTCGCTATTCCTTCCGCCTCAATTACAACACGCTGTGACTCTGTCTGTTGTTGAATAATTCCAACTTTCTGTTGTAACTGCGCCTCTGCTATATCTGCATATTGTCTAAAATGCAACTCCTTAAACTTTTCATATTGCGGTTCACCATCAGGACGCACAATCGTTGTAATCAAAAATTTCTTCAAATCAATTCCATAATCTAGGAAATCAGGAACCAACTTTTTATGTATTTCTTCCGAAAATAGTTCCATTTGCTCATCAATTTCAAATATGTTAAGTGCCTTTTCCCGCATAACCTGAGCAAGGTATGTTTTCACTTTCGTCATCAAAAATGATCGAAAATAGGACACCATCTTTTCTCTTGTTAACAACAGCTCTGTTCCAACCAACTGAACAACCAAATTTCTTGAATCATGTACTGCTAGACTCATTTCCCCATTTGCACCAATAGATAATGGAAATTTATAGGTAGGATCAATATACTGAACTTTACTATCCGTTCCCCATCGTATTGCCATTTGATCCGTTTTATTGATGTAATAAATCTCACAGTGATATGGCGTTTTACCATCTGTCGGCAAATTTGATACTTTTCTAAGGAGAGGGATATTTTCAGTCTCCAACACATGTTTACCTGGTCCAAATAAATCCAATGCATGTCCATTCATATAAAAGAGTGCTTCCTGAGATTCATGGACAATCAATTGTGTTCCCAGATTAAAATCCTCACATGGATGTTTCCAGACAAAAACATCATTGTTGCCTTCATATTTTATGATGTCATATAAGTTCATTGCATCACCCCCGCTTTCACTCATATTTGTTAATCGCCCTGCATTATCCTTTCTTTTATCCCATACTGCATCTTATGAACGACATTTTACCAAACTGATGTCCATACTTGTCTTAATTATTTTCACAAGAAAAAAAAACAGCAGATCAGATCTCACGATCCTTGCTGCTGTGTGATGATTTTGTCTTATAGCTCTCGTTTCTCTTGACGCAATTCCAATAACAAAAAAAGACACCTGTCAAATGACAGATGCCTTTCGGGCAAAAAAATAATAGCGAGAGGGAGATTCGAACTCCCGACACCACGGGTATGAACCGTGTGCTCTAGCCAACTGAGCTATCTCGCCATAAATATGATCGATGAAAGACTCATCGAATGGGACCTACAGGGCTCGAACCTGTGACCCTCTGCTTGTAAGGCAGATGCTCTCCCAGCTGAGCTAAGATCCCATTTGTCTGCGTTGTTCGTTTCACGCGACTTGTATAATATACCAAAATATTTTCTATATGTCAATACCTAATTTTTATTTTTTTCCGGTAATTTTTTCGTCTACTTTACTATAGAACATTCCGGGTAAATCTGCTATGATATTGGAAAAGGTCAGACGACCGCGCAACGAAAGAACGAAGCTGCCCTTCCAGGCAGTATTTTTTTCGAATATACATGTTATTGGGGGATATTGTTATGAACAACCGTGCAGTGAATATCAGCAGTCTTGTTATTCTTCTGAGCCTCGTAAGCTTCATCGCCGAGGCATGCCTTTATTATCTGGTCAATTATCATTGGATCAGTATTGTTTTTGCTGTGATCTTTTCAGTTGGATTGTCGCATTTTTGTCTGGAGTCCTCACTCAATTATGGTTACAGCTTTCTTCATGCGGCTTTTATGGTGACGATCACCTTTATCTTTTCCACAGTGATCTATCTGATCCAGCCGAATCAGTGGATCCATTATGACTTTTCCATGGTGGTGCTTGTTCTGGTAAACTGGCTGGTACCGTTTCTTTATTCGAATATCCGCGATATGCTCGACCGCGGACCACGATTTGACGGATTTCATCTGTTCTTCCGTAGAATGAGCATTTTGTTTATTGTGTTTTTCCTGTTTGTGCTGATCAAGCAGTATTTCCTGACTCCGATCACACCACCATATCAGGAGCTGCCGTTTGGCGCACACAATTTTATCCCGATGATGACAACCGCATCCTATATTGAGTTTGCACTGAAGAGCCATGTTTCACTTGCTCCGCTTTTCTGCTATATCGGTGAGATGGTTGCCATCGGCATTCCGATCGGCTTTTTTGTACGCATTTACGGTGCACGCCTTCCATTTGTCCTGCGTCTGCTTATATATGTAGGAATTCCTGTGATCCTGGAGCTTTTACAAGATCTTGCCGGCAGGGGCTGGGGTGACATTGACGATGTTACGATGAGCCTTTTCGGTATTCTGATCGGTGTGATCCTGTTTTATTTGTTGAATGGACTTTCTCAGTCTGTCTCCAACCGTGAGTACATGATGAGCCGCAGCCAGACATCGAATTATTTTTCATAAGCCGTGAAGCATTACAAATGATTTTACAATAATTTATCGGCGTTACGAACAGCCTCCGCGAAAGCTTTGATCTTTTCGGGGGCTTTTCCTTTGCCCTGATCAATCTCCACGCCGGAGCTTACATCTACGCCATAAGGCTGCAGGGAGCGAATGGCATCTCCAACATTTTCCGGATTCAGACCTCCTGCCAGCAGATATGGTTTCCCATCCTCCGAAAGGCTTGGGAGGCTGCTCCAGTCAAAGGTTTCTCCGCTGCCCGGCTTTACCGCATCAAAAACATATCCGGCACATTTTTCTTCCTGTTCAAAGATCTCCCACTCCTGCATATTGTCCACATTAAATGCACGCAGAAACGGAACGTGCAACGCCTCCACCACCTCCGACAGCACTGTCCCATGTATCTGAATCAGGTCAAATCCGGCTTTCTCAAGCTGTCGAATCTGATCTGTGTCCGGCGACACGACAACCGCCACCGACTTTATCTCATCCGGCAATGCTGTATGATCTTCTCTGCCTGCGTAACACTGATATTTCGTTTGCTTTTCGGAAAGAAAAGCACCATCCCCGCATAATCCGCCTGCGCCTCAGAAACCCATTCCGCCTCCTGACATGTCGTTAGTCCACATATCTTAAACTTTGTCATCATTTTTCTCCTTATACCCTTCCAAATAGCGATCCGCTGCATCAATCAGAATCAAAATCCCCTTTACCCCAACATCAACCATAAATTACTATCTTCTTTTAAAATTACATCAATTAAATAAAGTTTACTGCTATCCGGCACAAAAAGCAAACCGGAATCACAGTAAACTTTCCTTTAAAAATGATCACAAATTTGTAACACAAAGAATCTTGCTGACTTGCATAGAATTGATAAACAACAAAATCATAAAGCATAATGTGCGGCAGATGCAAAGCGGCTACTCACGATTCTTAAGCACCTCCGCCGGTGTGATTTTATTCAGCCTGCGCACCAGAAAGAAGTTGATCACCGCATACAGCAGAAGAATGCTCACATACAGACCGATATACAATACCGGTGGGAAATAAAGATTCATTCCGCTGGCAATATTGCTGACCATCAACGGGTAAAGACTGTCCATCACAATCTTTGACAGAGGAATGCAGATCAGCGCACCTACTGCCACAATGCCGAAATTGCTGTTAAGGTACAGCCTGCGGATCTCTCCGGTACGATAACCAAATATCTTGATCAGAGAAATGCCAAAGCCGGAGCGGTCGATCATCACCTTCATCATCAAATACATAACCACACAAAAGATCAACGCTGACATGGTTGTAAGCATATATACCATCGACATCATCATATCGACAAAGATACCTGCGGTTTCCTCCACCTCTTTCTTACTCAGTGTGCCGTAAAGTCTTCCTGCCGGTATATTTAACTTATGATCGGCAAATACAACGTTATAATAATCGTCATCCTCTCCAAACAGATCTCGCATACTGTCAATGTCCATAAAAACGTACAGTCCCGGCGAATACTGTGTGACTCCATCCACTGTAAACGCATAATCTCTTTCCTCATCCTCATCATTTAGCACGATCTGATCCCCCTTGGAAAGGCCAAATTTCTGTGCTGCCGCAGAAGAAATAATGACGCGGCTCATACTCTTTTTCACATCGGCATCAAAAAAGGAATTGTCCTTGGTAAGTCCCATTACCGTGACATCCAGATTATAACCAAACCGTTCCTTCTTCAGCGTTCTGGCAAATGCTTCCTCTCCATCATCCGGAGCGTTCTTCGTCGGATATTTGTAGGTATACATATATTCAAACCGGGTGTCCGCTTTATTGTCTTTTCGGATATTATCGCACATCACAAAGCAGTCAAGGCTGAGCATGCAGATCAACAGTGAGATAAATAATCCAAAGATTACCGTCAGACTGGTACGGATTTCCCGCAGAAGCTGGCGAACACAAAATCTTGATACAAAGCCCATCTTTCCAAGATTAACACGTCCGAATCTCCCCTGCTTCTGTTCCTTGCGCATCAGCTTGAGTGCCGGCTGTGCCAGTTTCCTGCGGATCACAAGCCAGTTGACGATAACTGCAGCCAGTGCCGGCATGACAAGTCCATACACCAGAAGATAAACCGGATAAACATTCGGCACCTCCGGAAACGAAAAATAATTATACGTGTCTGCCATCTGCTGTCTGACACCGATCGGAGAAAACCCGATCGCCGTTCCGATCGCTCCCGAAATCGAAGTGACGCAGATTGGAAGCATCAGATAATGAAGGATCAGATCCTTTCCGGTCACTCCCATCGCATAGAGAGCACCGATCACTCCGCTCTCCGCCTCGATCGTATGTACCACAAAGACCGAGATCACATAGGTAAATAAAATCATAATGATCACACCTGCGACAAGACCACCCATTTTATTGATGATCTGATCATCTGTCGTTGCACCAATCCTCATATTCTCTTCTGCTGTGACAAATTCCGTCATATTGCTCAGAGAAATATTAAAATACTGATCCATCAGCTTGTCGGTTCCCTTTTTGAGCTTACTGACACCATCTGATAACTTCGAAGCTCCCTCAGCGGCATCCCCGACACCATCTGTATATTGTACTACCCCATCCTTATAGCTTTTTAACATAGTTAACTGATCCGACAGCGAACCGATCGACAGCTTCACAATGGCATTTTCACTGTTTTCATTCTTTAAATGCTCTAATGCGCTCTCGAAATTATCCTCGGTCAGATCTTCCTTCAGGCCATATGCCTTCAGTGCCGAAGACGCCTCCTTTAAATACGCCTCAAGGATACTTCCGCTGGCATTCTGAAGCTTTTTGTTGTTTGCAGAAAGTTCATTAAGTCCATCGGAAAGCTCTGCGGAACCGTTGACAAGCTTATTGATTCCCTTTGTCAGCTTATCCTTCTGTCCACCTGTCTGATCCCAGTATTTTTTGAACCATTTGTCCAAAATCTCACTGCTGTCAATGGTCTGATCCTTCAGCCATTCCTTAATCTTCTTGTCTGTGATATCTTCCTTTTTGATGTACGAATAATTGTACACCTCCGTTTGTGCACTTTTCCCCTGCTCACGCATCCGGTCATACTTTTCTGCCGTTACAAAAGCAAGGCCAAACTGCTTGCTTCCGACAGTGCTGTCCGACAGATTGTGATACGGTGCATTGTAATCCGGAACGCATCCGATACCGGTCACGGTAAGCTTCTCCCCGCCGATCGTCACAGTATCCCCAACCTTGATACCATGCTCTTCGCAGTATCTCTGCTCCAGCATGACCTCATCCGAAGACTCCGCTTTTCTTCCGTTCCGGATAACTGCCAGATTGATCTTCTCACGGTTCTCAAACAATCTGAGAATACTGTTGTCCTTCATCTCATAATCCATATAGAAGCTTTCCTGCAGCTCTACACCCTTGCCGGTCAGCTCCTTTCGTTCTGAAGTCGTGAGCGGCACAAATACGGAAAACTCTCCATCCTCAACCCGGTGTTCACGGTCGGACTTTTCTCCGCCCTGCATGATCGTCTCCGCCGCTCCTACCAGCGAGATCACCAGATACATACTCATAATGATCAGAACCGCCAGTGCCAGATAACGAAATTTATTCTCACGTAAATCCCGAAGGATTCTTTTTCTCAATACTTTTTGCATTACAAATCCTCCAATTCTGCTGCCGGTACTCTCGTTTCATTATAATATTCTCTGCTGATCTGTCCGTCCTTGATCCGAATCACCTTATGAACCATATCCTTGATCGAATTATTATGCGTCACGATCAGCATCGTTGTTCCGTACTTTTCATTGATCGTCTCCAAAAGCACAAGAATATCTCTGGAAGTTTTGGAGTCGAGTGCTCCGGTCGGCTCGTCGCAGAGCAGAAGCTTTGGGTTTTTGATCAGTGCCCGGGCAATTGCGCAGCGCTGCTGCTGTCCACCGGAAAGCTGGGACGGAAACTTGTTCTGGTGAGCCGTAAGTCCCAGTGTTTCCAGCAGTTCATCCATATCAAGCGGATCCTTTGTCAGATATTCACAAACCTGGATATTCTCGCGAACCGTCAGATTCGGAACCAGATTATAGAACTGGAAAATATAGCCCAGATTGTCTCTGCGGTATTCAGACAATTGTGTCTGATTGAGTCCTGCGATCTCCTTGCCATCCACGATCACAGAACCGCTGTCAATCGTATCAAGCCCTCCGACGCAGTTAAGAAACGTTGATTTACCGGAACCGCTGGTTCCCTGGATCACACACATATCGCCTTGTTCTACACCTGTCGTAATCCCTTTCAGAACCTGCACAAAACCCTCTCCTGATCCATAACTCTTCTTCAAATCCTTCACTTCCAGATACATAATCGTCCTCCTTTTGTGCTCTGCCCGTTCAAATATCCATCGGGCAGCATCTCCTTATTGATAATTTTTCCCAATAGCATAACACTGTTATGTTATTGTCGTTTTTTAAGGAACTGCTTCCACAGTTCCCATATTCATTCTTTTGATCACTATTCTGATCTGCTTTACACGTCTATTCCATATCCGGCACAATTCCAAACATTCCATACCATCCGCAGACCATATAGCGCACTGCATGCTCCATATACCGGATCGCCTCCTGCTCGGATTCAATATGCGTCACTGCATAGACAAACAGATCAATCTGCATATGTGCAATCCAATGGATCACATTATGCTCAATCGGCGGTGCCCCTGTCAGCTTCGCCATCGTCTCCGCAAGCATCTGGTAGTGTTGATCACTGATCTGAACGATCTGATCGACTGCGCCCTCCAACGAGCTCCCCTGTGACTTCTCAAGCAGCAGACGAAACTGATTTCTGCTGCTGTACATCGCATGTACAATGTCCACAGTCACCCGGAAATCATCGGCCGCATCCTCCGTCTGAATCGCGCCGGACAAGAACTCTCCCGATTCCAGTGCCTGCTTCTCATCCGCAAAATGCTGCTCCATCACCGCATATACATTTGCCAAAGGCTCTTTCACCAGAGAAGCAAACAGATCATCCTTATCTTGAAAGAAAAAATACACGCTCCGGTGGTCACTCCGGCATTCTTACAGATGCTTCTCAAAGATGCCTTCATAAATCCCTTCTCCAGAAATTCCTGCATCGCACTCTCCTGAAGCTTTTTCCTGGTTTCCTTCTCATCATTCATAGCTGCCTCTTTCTTCTCATTACCAACATAACACCGTTATGCTATCATTCTTCTTTCTTTCTGTCAAGCATTTTCTAACCGGAACACTTTAACGGTATACGCCGCAAACAATTTGGAAAGACTGATTCAAGGGGCAAAATCAGATACCAGCGTATGTTTACATACAAATTGATATCTGTCAATCACCTTTTGACCCTGACATCACAAAATGATTGGAGGATTATTATGGCAAATATGTTTTGTTTTCAATGTCAGCAGACCGCCGGAAACAAGGGCTGTATCAACACCGGAGTCTGCGGAAAGCAGCCGGAGACTGCACATCTGCAGGATGAACTTGTGTATGAACTGATCCGTCTTGCCACGGCAGCTCACGATGCGCACAAGCATTCGAAATTAACCGACCGGCTTCTGATCGATGGATTGTTTACAACATTAACCAATGTCAATTTTGACGATGAAGCAATCCGCACATTCACAGACCATGTCCGAAAGGAACGCTGCAAGCTCACCGGTGATGACATTTCGCTGGTCAGCCTCTGGGACGGAGCCAATGACATTGTGTCTCTGCGCTCCACGCTCCTGTTCGGAATGAAGGGTATGGCAGCCTACGCACACCACGCCATGAATCTCGGCTACATGGACGATACAGTCATCAAATGGTTCTATAAGGCTTATGTGAGATCAACAAAGAGCACACACCGGAGGAATGGATCGATCTGATCATGGAATTTGGACAGGTCAATTTCAAATGCATGGAGCTGTTGGACCGCGCCAACACAGAAACTTTTGGCACGCCGGAACCGACCAGGGTTCTGACCGATATTAAGAAAGGTCCCTTCATTGTCGTATCCGGTCACGATCTCAAGGATATTTCCCAGCTGCTCGAACAGACAAAGGACAAGGGAATCAATATTTATACACACAGCGAAATGCTCCCCGCTCATGGATATCCGGAGCTTAAAAAATATCCTCATCTGGCCGGTAATTTTGGAACAGCATGGCAAAGCCAACAGAAGGAGTTTGACAATATTCCGGCACCAATCCTGTTTACCACCAATTGCCTGATGCCGCAGCGCCCGAGCTATCAGGACCGCGTCTACACGACATCTGTTGTCGGCTACAAGGGACTGACCCATATCACCGGAGATGCCGACGGCAACAAGGACTTCACACCGATCATTGAGCACGCACTGAGGCTTGGCGGCTATGAACACGACCACAGCATGAGCGGCATTAACGGCGGTCATGTTCTCACCACAGGCTTTGCACACGCTGCCGTGCTTTCCCATGCAGAGCAGATCATAAACTCGATCAATCAGGGACATATCAGGCATATTTTCCTTGTCGGCGGCTGTGACGGCGCTCATCCCGGCAGAAATTATTACACGGATTTCGTCAAGCAGACACCGATGGACTCTCTTGTTCTCACTCTCGCCTGCGGCAAATATCGTTTCATGATCTGGATCTTGGTGAGATCGACGGCATTCCACGTATCCTTGATATGGGACAGTGCAACGATTCCTACAGCGCCATCAAGGTTGCTTTAGCACTTGCCGATGCATTTGACTGCTCCGTCAACGACCTTCCTCTCACGCTGGTGCTTTCCTGGTATGAGCAGAAGGCTGTCTGCATCCTGCTGACGCTGTTATCCCTCGGAATCCGCAACATGTATCTCGGACCGACCCTCCCGGCATTTATGTCAGAAACCGTTGTCAAATATCTTGTCGACACCTACAATCTGCAGCCGATCACCGCACCGGAGCAGGATATGGATGCAATCCTTAAAAGAGGCTGATTCCATTTTCCTCCAAAAGAAAAGACAGGTATGTCATACCGTGATATACCTGTCAAAATGTCATAATATAAAATTCAAACGCAACCGGAAGCAAAGCAGACCACGCCATCAGCATAGTCAAAAGCTATCTACCCTGCACCATACATAAGACTTCGCCCATTACCGCAGTCCCAGCACCAGAATGACCAGAATAATAACCGGAAGCACAAACGTTACATAACCACGAAGTGCCCTCGGAAACTTCACTCCGGCTCCGGTATTGGTCTCTTCCAGATACTTGTCAAATCCCCAACCCCATTTCGTCACACAGAACAACAGAAAGACCAGGGAACCGCCTGGCAGCAAAAGATTGCTGACAATAAAGTCCTCCAGATCAAGCACCGTGCTTCCGGCTCCTCTCGGCTGAAAACTGCTCCAGATATTGTAGCCGAACACCGCCGGCAATGAAGCCACAAGTATGATCACTCCATTGATCAGTGCCGATTTTTTGCGGCTTACATTCCATTTATCCATGCAGCATGCAATGATATTTTCAAATACGGCAATGATCGTGGAAAATGCCGCAAACGTCATAAACAGGAAAAAGAAGGTTCCCCAAATCCTGCCGCCCGGCATCTGGATAAATACATTCGGCAACGTGATAAAGATCAGCTCCGGACCCGCTCCCGGATTAATTCCGTAGGCAAAACACGCCGGGAAAATGATCAGTCCGGACATGATCGCAACAAAGGTATCTAACGCCGCGATCCGCATGGACTCTCCAAAAAGAGTGTGATCCTTTCCCATATAACTTCCGAAGATCTCCATCGCACCGATACCAAGACTCAGCGTGAAAAACGCCTGATTCATTGCCGCAATGATCACGTTAAACAAGCCGACCTCCTCGACCTTTTTCCAGTCCGGGATCAGATAAAACTTCAGACCGCTTGTACCGCCCGGCAGCAAAATACTGTTGACCGCAAGAACCACGATCAGCGCAAGAAGCCCTAACATCATCGGCTTACTGATCTTCTCAACGCCGGCCTGCAGACCGAAGGAGCAGATCACAAAGCCAATAATAACGATCACTGCCATCCAGAACGTCATCCCCTTCGGATCAGACAGCATATGGGAAAACTTATCTGTTACGCCCTTGGTGTCAAGCCCCTTGAAATCATTGATCAGAAAACGGTAAAAATAGCTGATCATCCAGCCTGCCACTGTCGTATAAAACATCATCAGCATATAATTGCCAAACAGTGCAGCGTAGCCATGCAGATGCCATTTGCTCTTCTTCGGCTCCAGTGCCTCATAGCCGCGGATCACGCTTTTGCCGCTGGCACGTCCGACCGCAAACTCCATGGTTAACACCGGCACACCGACTGCGACCAGAAAGAACAGATAAAACAGTACAAAAACTCCTCCTCCGTTCTGTCCCGCAACATACGGAAACTTCCAGACATTTCCGATACCGATCGCACAACCGGCAGAAATCAGAATAAATCCCAATCTTGATTTAAAGCTTTCTCTTTGCATCGTTACATATTCCTTCCATCAATTTCTATATTCATACGGAACTATCCGATCAGTCCCATAATAATGATCACCAGCATAATGCACGGCATCACATAGGTCAGATACCCCCGCAGAAAGCGTGGCATCTTAAGTCCTTTTCCTGTGTTGACCTCTGACAGATAATTTTCAAAACCCCAGCCCCATCCGGTCATACAGAACAGCAGAAATACAACGGCTCCGCCCGGAAGCAGCAGATTGCTGACAATGAAATCCTCCAGATCAAGCACCGTGCTTCCGGCTCCTCTCGGCTGAAAGCTGCTCCATACATTATAACCCAGCACTGCCGGCACAGAGCCGATCAATATAATGACTCCGTTGATCAGAGACGCTTTTTTCCTGCTGATCCCCCACTTATCCATGCAGCTTGCAATGATATTTTCGAAGACTCCGATAATCGTTGAAAATGCCGCAAATGTCATAAACAGGAAAAACAGTGCTCCCCAGAAACGACCTCCCGGCATCTGGATAAACACATTCGGCAGCGTGATAAATATCAGCTCCGGACCCGCTCCCGGATTGATCCCGTAGGCAAAGCACGCCGGAAAAATGATCAATCCGGACATCAGTGCCACAAAGGTATCAAGCCCCGCAATCTGAAGCGACTCTCCGAGCAGCGTATGCTCCCGGTCCATGTAACTTCCAAAGATCTCCATACCACCCATACCGACACTCAGCGTAAAGAACGCCTGATTCATTGCCGCAATGATCACATTAAGAAGCCCAACCTTTTTGACCTGTTCCCAGTTTGGCACAAGATAAAACTTAATTCCCTCTGCACCGCCCGGCAGCATCATGCTGTTGACCGCCAGAATCACGATCAGACCAAGCAGACCGATCATCATCGGCTTACTGATCTTCTCGACACCGTTCTGCAGTCCCATGGAACAGATCAGAAAGCCCAGTATTACGATCAATGCCATCCAAAACAGCATTTCCCTGGGATCAGCAAGCATATTGCTAAACTTCTCGGAGACCCCCTCTGTATCAAGACCATAAAAGTTATTTGCCAGAAAACGGTAAAAATAACTGATCATCCAGCCAGCCACTGTTGTGTAAAACATCATGATCACATAATTACCAAATAACGCCGCATAGCCATGCAGATGCCACTTGCTCCCCTTCGGCTCCAGCTCCTGATAACACCCGAGAACGCTCTTACGGCTTGCACGCCCGACTGCAAACTCCATGGTCAGCGCCGGAGCACCCACCATAACCAGAAACAACAGATAAAACAGTACAAAAATTCCGCCACCGTTTCTTCCGGCTACATACGGAAACTTCCACACATTGCCAATTCCGATCGCACATCCTGCCGATATCAGGATAAACCCCAGCCGCGACTTAAAATTCTCTCTTTTCAATTGTATTCTCCTTCACCTTCTCCTGCATATTCCACGTATTCTGCCGCATTCGCATGAATGTGCTTAATATCCTCCTCATTGACCGGACGGTATACACGCACCGGATTACCAAAGGCAACCGATCCCTCCGGCACTTCCTTCCCCTCCGGCACCAGTGTTCCTGCACCGATAATGCAGTTCTTCCCGATTCTCGCCCCATTCAGGAGAACCGCCCCCATACCGATAATACAGTCATCCTCCACCGTGCAGCCATGAACGATCGCCCCATGACCGATCGTAACGCCATTGCCGATCACGGTCGGAAAGCCATTGTCCACATGAACAACCGCATTGTCCTGAATGTTGCTTCCTTCTCCGATCGTGATCGGTGCCATATCACCGCGTACGACCGCATTGTACCAAACCGATGCAGCCTTTTCCATCGTCACATCGCCGGTTACAACGCACCCCGGAAACAGATATGCCCCGTTCTCTGTTTCTGTCCATTTCATCACTCTTTGTTCTTTCATAATTACATCATTCCCCGTTAATTTTCCCATAAAAATAGTTTAGGCTAAGATTCCGTCTTCACGAAACCTTAGCCTGTCTATCATATCATTGATTCTATTGTCTGCGCAAGTCAAATCCCTAAAATTCTCTATTTTATCGGGGGATTTATCCTCTTATACCTGAATATCTTTATGTTTTTTCGAAATACTCATTGACAGATCATAAGATGTTTTCTGACCGTTAATATACAGCGAACCATACGGGTATGGATTCAGATCAGGAAAACGACTGACCTTCGGCACCATTGTGTATTTCTTTCCCAAATGACTAAGACGTACCAGATACCCCTTTGTACTATCCCTGCGTGCCCGCGGCAGACGGATCACAAGACGCTCTTTTCCGTCAAGCTGTGCCTGACTTACCTTTCTGCCGTACAGCTTCTGTCTGCTCTGCAGAGAAATCACCTCAACCCGGTATTCTTTTCGTCCGGACGGTTTTTCTATTTTATTCTTCAATGCCTTTGCTTTCGTCAAACCTTTTTTGAGATTTTTACCCTGCTTTGAAAGATTCTTCTCTTTTACCTCAAAATTGATCGTGATCTTCTCTTTGTCGCCCGCTTCGATCCGCTGTCCCTGAAGGATCGTCTGCTCCATCACAACCCTGCGCTTAAACTGTCCTGTTTTCTTTTTATCGACGGTATTGACCGGCACGGAATCCGGGTAATTTCTACAGTGGTAGACAACATTCTCGCCCGTCTTTTCCTGTCCCTGCACCGTCTTTATCTGAAGCTGCATCGTAAGACCAAAACATAAAACACCAAATATCGCCATGCAGACGCCAAGTCTTTCCCGAATCCCGGCTCTGTTATGCTCAACGCCCCTGACATAACGGAAGCATCTCTCAATTCCATCTGCCATCAAAAGCATATAAACGCCCATAAAGCAAACATTATATTTCCGGTTCGCCTCCCACAGAATAAAGAATAAAACCGCCCCCAGAAATGTCAGGGAAAATACAAAGGATATATCAAATTTCCGCTGCCTGATCTGCATCAGGACGCTGACCAGCAGAAAGAAAAATGTTGCCACTCGAAACGCCTGCATAAACAGCAGATACCAGGTGTTGGAGTGTCCCATAAAATACGGATACAGGCCTGGGAAATTGCTGGCGTAGCCTGCCTTTCCGAAGCAGTCATCATCCGACAGTGCCCATACTCCGTACATCTTCACTCCCGCCTGACGCAAAAGTCCCGGTGCACCCATTCCGGAAGCTCTCTCCCTGATCCGTTCCACATCCGCCTTCCATTTCTCTTCCTTTGTCGGATAACTCATGGTGTATGCCTCATCCGATCTCGAGAACTCTCCACCGGACTGTTCGTTCAACCCCATCATGATCCAGTGTGTTATCGGAAACTGTCCACTCAGTCTGCTCCGGTCGATATGTCTGCCAACCAGCCCAAAGCATCCCATAAAGCAGCATACAAACGCGCCTGCCGCAAGTCCTGCCTTCACCAGACAGACGCGGGCGGAATCCTTTGTTTCCCCTTGAATAAAACGGATCACAAAATACATGCTGACCGCAATGATCGGAATGATCGTAGTCGGGCGCACCCAGTATCCCACTGCCATCAGCGTACCGAGACCTGCCCAGAGTTTATATTCTCCGCGCATATTTCCCCTGCACTGATGAAGCCGCAGACACAGATACAGGATCGCCATTACAAACGGAAATGAGATCGTATTGGTATACACGGTTGTCAGCCATACATACGTGGTCGGGCACAAAATAAACAATCCTAAAAGAACATTTGCAAAGGAAATCCCCTTAAAACGGCGTGCCGCCAGCCAGGATATAAAGACTCCGATATCGATCGATACCAGATTCAGCGCCACCGTTGGTTCCCACACCTTATGAATCCCTAAAAAGGAAAGCAGTTTATAATAATAGTAGAAAAGAACGACAATAAAATGATTGTTCGGATATCTCTGAAAATACATATCCTGCATGTTCATCTGTCCATGCTGTTTCTGCACCATCAGCAAGGCTTCATTCTGCACTCTGGCAGGATCACTGATCGCCATCGGATGAGACACAAACATCAGAAATCCGATCTGAAGCAGCACAAGTGCCGCAAACAAAATGACCGCCACGCGTTTACCGCTCTTAAGAAATATCCGGTACGCTGCCACAAAACCGGCGGATATCAGAATCATCATCAATAACATCGCCTGTGTCATTCCAACCGTATGCCCTTTAGAAAACATCTCACCGTATATCATCATAGCAGATGCTGACATCACCAGAAGAATCGCACCGATCCCGGCTGTCATTCCCTGACAGAACCGGCAAAACGCATCCGTTATTCTCTTCATAAAAATCCTCCGTCCTTTCTCCATCTGCAATTTCAACGCTGCAGATGCAACATAAAAACACACCTGCTATCAATAGCTTCTCCATCTGCCAACTAATATACCAGAAAAAAAGAAAGAAAATCTCAAAATACTCTTAAGATTTTCTTTCTTTTTCTAAATATTATATGAACTTGACCGTTTCCAAAGGATTGCAGATATCACCGCTGTCACCAGTTCGGCGATCCAAAAAGCATGCCAGACACCGGTCGGACCGATCAGACGGCTTAACAAAAACGCCATCGGAATGATCACCACGATATAGCGGCAGAGAGAAATGATCAACGACGGAATCCCTTTTCCGATTCCCTCCAGTGCCCCGGAAGCAACTACTGACACTGATGAAACGATAAAGCCGGCACTGATGATCCGAAGTGCTGTCTCACCTACCCGGATCGTCTCCGGCACATCCGTAAACATTCCCATCAGCGTTCCCGGCACCGTCAGACACAAAAGCGTGCCAACCGCCATGATCACAACGCTCATAAGCAGTACCACACGGAATATCTTCTGAACTCTTTTGTATTCCTTCGCGCCGTAATTAAATCCGATCAGCGGACGCATTCCCTGAATAATACCATTCACCGACAGATACAAGAAGGTCTGCAGCTTATAATAAATGCCCAGCACAAAAATATAGCTTCCCGCAAATGCCGCAAGGATCGCATTCAGTGCTGAGATCAGAAGTGACGGCAATGCCAGATTCAATGTTCCCGGTATGCCGATGGAATACAGCTTACCAATAATATACTTATCCGGTCTGATATCAGACATACGGATCCGGACACGGATCGGACGTACCAGATACAGCACCAGATAAATGATCAGTGGCAGAAGCTGCCCAATTCCCGTTGCAAGAGCCGCCCCCTCAATTCCCATCCTCGGAAACGGTCCGATTCCAAAGATCAGTACCGGATCCAGAATAATGTTGGCAATGCAGCCACACATCAGACTTGTCATTGTGACTTTCATTTTGCCAACCGCCTGATAAATCTTCTCAAATGCCATTGCAAACATGATCACCGGAGCAAACAAAAAGGCAATTCGCGAATAACGGATGCCGTAGGAAAGCACGTCCTCTGACGACGTAAACACTCTTAAAAACGCCGGCATCACCGCAATGCTTCCCGCCGTCATAATAACGGAATGGACTGCCGCACAGACAAGTCCCTGTGTCGCCGCCTTATCTGCCTTTTCTTCATTGCCCTCACCCAGATAAAGTGCGATCACCGCATTGATCCCGACGCCAAAGCCGATTCCCACCGCATTGATAAAATTCTGTACCGGGAACACAAGCGATAATGCCGTCATGGCATCCTCACTGATCTTCGCCACAAAAAAGCTGTCCACAATATTGTACAGCGAATTTACCATCATCGAAATAACCATAGGAAGTGCCATCGACAAAAGAAGAGGCACCACCGGTCTTTCTTTCATATAATTTTCATTCATTTTAATTCCCAATCTGTTTATTTATTCTGTTATTTCACATTGTATTTTATTTGACTTCCTTCTGTTCACATTACGGCTTATCTGTCCCCACGAAAGATCCACCTATGCTGGATCTGATAGCTGATCAGGAACAGAAGGGTATCAACAAGTATCTTAACCGGAACGGCATAACCTCCGGCAAGCCTTGTCAACAGATACACCAATCCCGCCGAGCAGCCCATCTGAACCATCACAAGTGCATAGTAGCCTGCCGCCATCCGTGCCAGACTTCCCGATGCCCGGAACACAATCGCCCTGTTGACCAAAAAATTGTACAGAGAAGAAACTGCCCTTGCCACGATCGTTGAAAGCAGCACATTCCATTTTAATTCCAGCCCCGAAAGAAGCCAGACCTGAAACAGCGCAAAAATCCCCATATCCACCAGCGATGCACTGAGCGAGGATAACGTATATTTCAAAAAGTTTCCGAGGATCACCCGGTATATTTTCACCGAATCATGAAATGGGCGGAAATGCGACGTCTCATTATCATTGATATAAATCGTGTCGATTGTAACCTCCCGGAATGGTATTCTGTGTCTTGCCGCATAGATCAGCATGCGGATCTCATATTCATATCGTTCCCCGTCAAGTCTGCACATCTCCTCTAAATGTGTTCTTCCCACGCCACGAAGTCCCGTCTGTGTATCATTTAACCATTTACCGTAGAACAGAGCAAACACTGCCGTCGTGATCCGGTTGCCATAACGGCTCTTAGACGGAACCTGCTCCTGCTTAAAATCTCTGGTTCCAAGAATTAACTCCTGCGGATCGTCGATCAATGCCCTCGCCGTCTTCACTGTATCCTCCGGGCTATGCTGTCCGTCACAATCTGCCGTCACAACACCCACACACTCCGGCATATGTTCCAACGCCCACCGAAACCCGTCCTTGAGTGCCCGTCCCTTTCCACAGTTGACCGAATGACGCAGAATTGTCACCTGCTCATCAGCCTCAAGTTTCTCAAAGCACCACCGGCATTCCTGCCTGCTGCCATCATCGACCAGCAGAATACGTTCAAAGCCTTCCTGTTCCAAATTGCGGACATAGGAGATCATCTTCTCATCCGGATCGTACGCCGGAATCAACACTAAAATATCAGAAAATTCATGCTTCATCCTTTCACCTCCTGTGGTCGTTTCTCCTTCGTAACTAAATCATGATGTTTCCTGCGAAGCCACAAGATAAAGAAAAGATAGCCGATAATTCCTGCCAGACTTAAAATCATTCCCTGCATCACATACGGATACTTCAACCGGATCACCGTCACACCGTGGCGCACCACTGTCAGTGCATGCTCACTTAACAGCTTTTGCTTACTGTGGAAAATATCATGGTATGCCAGTGACGTATTCACATTATCCCTCGGTGACTCGATCCGTATCTCGTCAGAACGATATGTGATCTTTAGCGGCACGATCGTTCTGTCCGGCAGGGAGTTGAGCTGATCTCCCATCAGCCGGTCCATATATGCACCGACATTTTCATCCTTTGTCAGGAAATAATGATACGACAGATTCAAACCGATAAACACGATATTATCGTTATATACTGTCCCTGCAAAGTCCACACGCATGCCTGAATCATACAGATAACCATCCGCCTGATCCAATCCGTTAAAATATACCGTCTTCCACTGTGCGTTTTCTTTATCAAACAGCAGCGTATCCAGCTCTCCCTGAGCAGTATAAAGAATCGGATAGCCGTTTTCAAAATAAATATCCTGACAACTCACACCGAGAAAGTCCCGTTCCTTCGTATGTGCATCCTGCGGAATACCATCTCCGCTGATGATAATCTTCACTCCGGCATTACTTAACCTTTTCACCAGCTTCTCAGCCTTCGTTTTATCACTGTACGAAAAACCGGACAGATAGATCACCTTGTATCCTGAAAGTTCTGCAAAGGTATAGTCATCCAGATTCGCCGAATCTCCTCTTGTAATATCCGGATAGCTGTAGGTCAGCGATGCCGCCGCATTGCCGATCGCCAGTCCGTCATATTTGCAGACTGTCCCAAAAACAGTACTGATCTCCCGGTGATATAACAGAAAGCTGTTGTTATACTGTACCAGTGTAAACTCCTGCTCCTTCGCCGCATTTGTGACGTCGGGGATATCCTTGCTTCCATTTTTCAGTTCACTGATCTTTATCAACACCGTATCATTGCCAAGCTCCAGCGCCCGGTCAAACAGATACGGATAAAAGCCTCTTTCCACCGCCTCATTGAGTTCTACAATATTGACTGCGGTAGCCGCTGACTGCCAGCCTGCACCATATGTCCCCTGCGTCTGCTCCTCATCATAGTCTGTCAGAAGGTATGGTGCCATCGCGCCGAGTCTGCTGCCATCCATCAGTGCCACTCTCTGCTTCGTAATACTTCTTGCCTTTGTGATTAGACTTGCATCTGCACTAAGCTGCATATTCTCCTTTGCGGTTCGTTCCCCGATTCCATGCCAGATAAGTCCATAGGACGGAATACAGTCTAATACCAGCAGCACACAGCACAGGATCACAAAGCCCCGCTTGAGCGAAGTCCACATCATAAAACTGTACAGGATCATGACGAGCGCGATTGAAATAAAACGAAGCATCCACAGATACTGACTACCCGGCAGCTTGGAAAGCACCGCATACATAGATGTCGTCGTACATGCAAAGATCAGAAGTGCCGCCCAGAATCCGGTCATAGAACGTCTCTTACTGCAAAATGCACCAAACACGGCAACCGCAAATGCCGCAAAGCCGAAATAAAAATCGGTATTTCCTCTGGTGAGACGACGCAGGGGATTCAGCGAGATCACCGCATCCTGGAAAAATCCCTTCATGACCTGTGAACTGTCCGTCGATGTAATGCCTCCCTTCAAGGATGCATACAGCCATATCCCAATGATCATAAAGGGCAGAATAATGCTTACGATCACCGGAATGCACTTGCCGGTACGGTGATAAAGGATCCGGTATACAAGCAGAAACAAAAGCATCGCCAACGCGATCATACCGGCATACCCCACATGACAAAGTGCGATCCCCACGAACACCGGAACCGCCATGATCAGACTGCGCCAGTCATTTTCAAACAGATATTCGCTGACAAAATAAATAAACAGCGGCAGCAAAACCATGGACAGGGAACGCGGAAGATTTCCCTCCACAAAAAGAGCGTACAGGTTATTGGGCATAAAAAACCACAATCCCCCCATAAACGCTCCCAATACAAGACGGTTCTTGCGGATGCCGATATAAAGCCATACCAGTGCTCCAAGATAAAAGACAAGGGATACAAAGACCAGGTACCCCTCCAGATCCACACCCCCGGCGATTGCCTGACAAAACGCCAGAAAATATACCGGCAGCGGTGCCCAATAGCGCATCATCTGCACACCGTTGTACCAGAACCGGTCATAAAGCGGATACCAGTTTCCCTGCCGGATCGCATGATACAACACGTCTCCCTTATAGACATGACACATCGTGTCCACACCTGTCGGATAATTTCCACCGATTCGGATCACATAGGCAATCGCTATGGCTGCCATCAGATAAAGCATGATCGTCATCGTGATTCCTGCCTGCTTCTTCACGGTACTCTCCTTTAATCAATAATACGGTCTAAAATGCCATCAACCACCTGACTCATCTGTTCCTTCGAGCTTCTCCGAATGCTCTCCAGATATTCCGCCTCTCGCTCAAAGCTGATCACATAGCTTCTGGTCGGTGTCTCACTGCTCTCCATTTTCACAAGATGACCTCCCAGCTCCTTGACGATGCGCCGGATGTTATTCACAAAATAATCCGACATATTCTCCAGCGTCGGCACCATATGATCAAACGGATCGATCTCATTTAACACGCGGTTCTGATATTTATTAAAATATTCGTCGATTGCCTTTTCGTAGGCATCGAACTGTACGAATTTCTGGTCACTCATCAGTACATCCACCATAAACTCCCATGTATGCGGATGCACCTCTCCCTCTTTTCCGTTGATCACAATAAAATGATTGGCATTCAGATAAAATTTAAATTTGTATTCCCGAAATGTTGTGTTCGTCATCGTCCTGTTCCATCCTTTCTGCCAGCTTCTTTGTAAACCGCTCATATACCGTTATCAGTGCTTCCCCTTCGCCGGTATATGTCTCACTCTGCAGCACCTTGCACTCACCTGCCTGCGCGCTCACTGCCTCGATTCCCTTTATTGCCTCACATTCCTCATACTGCAGGAACAAAAGCACGATCTCCTGATCCGATGAGTTCTCAAACCGGATCACCTTTTCATCCAGCAAAATCTGCGCCTGATTCAGGAAATGCTTCCGCTCCTCCTTCGATGCAAATTCCAGCTCCACAAACGTAAGCGGCGCCGTCTTTCTTTCGGCAAGCTTATCCACAAACATTTCAAGCATCGGCAGACGGAAAATGCTCCATCTTGTATGATAGCTGTCCATCTCGCGGATCGTCTCTGTCTGCTCCTCCAGCACCTTATTCAGACTCGTAATATGCTTCTCCAGCTTACGGATCCTGCGGTCACGAAGATCAACAACATTTGCAAAGATCATTGCCACCAAGAGCAGCATGCCAAGCAGGATCGCGCCAAACACATAAAGACCGATCTTGGAGGACAAAAATACATTGTTATCCAGTATCACGGTATCATTGGTCAGCAGACAGATCTTATACTGCGCACCGTTATATTCAAAGATCACACCGGATGCCACATAGCGGTCGCCATCCAACGTGATCATCTGATGAACCACCCGGTTTACCGCAAGCTTCTTTAAGAAATGCGCTGCACTGTCCGAGGTAAAAAATGTCTCCGTCGTCAATCCCTTATACCGGTTTGTCTCCGTAATATCCTTTACGAACAAAAGTGCCTGATCCTTCGTCAGCGTCCAGTACTTCCTGCCGGACGTATCCAGAGAGCCGAGGATATTCTGAACGATCTCCTCGTCGCTGCGATCCTCCAGCAGGTTGATCTGATCCAGCACAAGCTGTACATACGCATCCTGCTGTTCCGCATAGATTGCCAGTGTACTCCGCTCATACTCCTGCGCCTGATGAACGCCCAGCACCCCCATTCCGGTTGCTGCCACAACGATCAGCACGGAAATCACTTTTATATTGGTGATCCATTTCCAAAACTTTGTCTTTCTCACGATTTACTCCTCATTATTCACAAAATCCCTGATCCTGCCAAGAAAATGACCCACTACACTGAAATCCTTCGCCACAGTCTGTACAAAGCTCTCCTTTTCCTGTGTGAAATTTCTTGTCTTCCATGCACTGTCCGTATTGATGCTGTTGATCACACCGGCAAAACGGATAAAAAACACCATCAGATTAAAAATCGGAAGAACAGGGATCACATACCACTGCTTCGCATAATACTTTCGGATCTCCTTAAAATTCTTCAGAAAGCCTACCGTCGAAATATAATAAAATACGCCGATCAGCACATAAAGTCCATACAGAAAAAGTGTCGAATATCCAATCTGCGCAAACGAATAATTCATACACAAAAGACAGATCAGCGCCAGATACCAGATCATTCTCGGAAACGCAAAAGTATGGTCATACAGAAGCGTCCGCACACCGACATTCGTAAGCATATTGCGTGCCTTTAACTTGTCCTTCAGAAACAGATGAGAAACCTCCAGACTTCCTCTCTGCCACCGCTGACGCTGCGTATAAAGCTTATTCATGTCCTCGATCGGATCCACGAAGAAAATCGCATCCTCGCAGATTCCGACTTTGGTTTTCTGCAGATATTTCATCTGGAATGTGATCTGTGTGTCCTCACAGATCGTATCCGTGTTATAAAGCTGCGACTTTAATACTGCCGATTTGCGGAATGCCGAAAATGCACCGGAAAGTGTATATACCGCATTTACCTCCGCCGAGTAATTCCGCCCGGCAAGAAACGCCTGTGCATACTCCATAAACTCCACCTTACGGAGAATACGCGGCAGCACCGGAGGATACGCCTGCACCTGCTTTGGATCGGTAAGAATGACTCCTGTCATACACTCGATCGTCTGATCCGCCTCAAAACGATACACCATATTGCGCAGCGCCGACCGTTCCAACAGACCATCACTGTCAATATGAATAATATATTTGCCCTCGCTGTTAAACAGCGCCATATTGAGTGCCTTCGACTTTCCCTGCTTCGCATTCAGCCACTGCATCTGAAGCTGTGGATACTTCTGCTGACAGTCACAAAACACCTGAAAGCTGTCATCCTGCCCCTGATTATTCACCAGAAAGATACGAATCCTCTCATCCGGATAATCGCTCTCATCAATGGAACGGATACACTGCTCCAGCGTATCCATCGAATTATAGATCGGAATGATCAGAGAAATCTCCGGATCAATCGCCGGCTTTATGATCTCTTTATGAAATATATGCTTCTTGATCAGGACAAACACACTTCCAAGAGAAGGTACGATCTCCATCATCACCGGAATGATGATCCATGCCGCCCAGAATAAAAATGAATTGCAGAATCTATTTATCAGTTCCATACGTAAAGCCACCTACCTTCTGGCGTATGATCTGGGTCTTGGTAAATACAAAGAAGTACAATAAAACGGACAGTGCGTAAAACAGGATACGTCCCACAAAGGTATGTGCCACATAATAGGATGGCATGCCAAACACATAAATAATCACGCAGATTGCAATGATCCTCAGCGCATTTGCCAGAATAATATAAAACGTTCCAAGGATCCCTACCACGACTCTCTCATAAACGGTATATGCACGGAAAAATGCAAGAAGTGCCACAAATGCCATGATCTCCAATATGCCGGAGCACTCAAAGTCAATGAGAAGAGAAATGGCACCCGCTCTTGTATTGACAAAGATTACACCATACTTAAAGTACGACTGAAACATACCGGTCAGCTTGCCAAAGCCTCCCGCCAGTGCAGCGACAACCTGTGCCAGCGGCTGTGTACAGTACGGACGAAGAAAAATCATCAGCAGTACAAAAAGCCCACAGCTCCCCATATAAAATGCCATGCCGGCAGCTCGCTTCTGCGGGTGACCCACAGAACGTAAAGCCACACGGCAAATATGATCCATCCTAATATCGGTGTCATTTATACCACCTTCGCTCTCTTTCTCCGAAACCACAGTACCGCCAGCACTGAAAGTCCGCACAGAGAGATTCCCATCCAGGTACCGGTCGATGTACCGGCAATGGATACCCATTCATTACCAATATTAATGTATTTCGCCTGGATCATCTTAAGATCCGTCGGATCCAGATCAAAATGCTTCGCTAACTTCTCCAGATCAACCTCAAATTCCATCTCATCGGAGATTGACTTACCATCGGCTGTCTGTCGGACCGTCAGATACATTCTGCCATAGATCGGTGCATCATCATCGTTGATATTCGTTGCTGATGAGCCTGAGTTTAAATCCCACAGATAATACTCATACGTTCCCGCATCCAGATTATTGATCTTACAATCCTTATTGATATTGCCGTTCTTATCGACCGTCACCAGACGAAGTCCCATGGTAGTCTCATCATTCTCATTCAGACGCAGCGCAAACGGCTGAAACTCCTTCTCGTTCATATGGAGCATAGAAAGAACATGACCATACAGTGTCGTTCCTTCCACATAAAGTGCCGCCTCGGCATCATTACCGGTTCCACCGCTGGTCGAATACTGGATCAGCTGATGCGGATAATAATCCCAGTCGGAATATTTGCCATCGTAAACAATCTTGTTGAAGGTCTTGTCTGTCTCGGTATCCTCCTTCAGATTGGCAATATCATCGAGCAGCATATCGTCCCGCATATAATATCCGAAAGAAATCGTATCCTTATACTGGCGCAGGGCAGATGCCGGAATGGCAATCTCATAACGCTTGTTGGAATAAGAAACCTTCGCTCCGTCAATCCCCTCGATATAATCCTTCCGGATCTGGAAAGTCGTATGTCTGCCGAGGTCGGTATAGATCGTATACTTACCGTTGCCGCGCTCTCCGGCACCTGTCGCAGAACCATTCTCCTTCTCCTTCACATAGAGATACAGATAGTCCCCGTCAAATACGGCTGCCGTCTCATCGATCCACCGGTCATCGATCTTCTTTTTGGAAATGCTGTCCCAGTCGGTAAAGGTTCCATCGATCGTAATGCCCTGATATACCGCTGCCGTCGGTGTCGGCTGCTCATGATCCTTCACATGCTTGATATCACTGCTCTTGACAGAGATGCCACCGTAGGTGATCGTATAATCATCCTCACTGAAAAAGGACTTCGGAATCGCAAACTCAATCTCGTACTTGTTCGCTTCCTTGCTTGGCGCATATGCCTTCTTCACGCCAGTAATATCTCCGTACCAGGCGTTCTTGAACTCCTGCATCATATAAGTAAAACGGATCTGGGTATTGCTGCCGCCCTGACCGCTTGCATACTTAATATCAATATTCGTATTGCTGATCGGAAGGTAGTACTCATTACCACCATTCTGCTGTACATAAAAATACACATAATCGTCATCCTGCATCACAGCCCACTTTGCCACGGCGCTGTCCGAAGAATTCTGCATATCCACGCCGGTCCACTCCTGCGGATCTCCGTCAATCGTAATCTGCGCTGCCTGCACCCGTACTGCCGGTGAAACCGCAAATGCCAGCAAAAGCACTGCCATGCCGATCCATGTACGGAACCGGTCTATTCTCATCCTCTCTCTTATCATCTCTATCACTTCCTCTTCTGTCTATACTATGCGTGTCATTCTTTTGTGAAATATATACAACAATATTTTTATATTTCTATCTGTTATATCGTCTGTTATACGAAAAATCATCCATTTGAAAAACTTCATTTTTCAAATCCGAAGGAGCGTCCACACAGCAGTCCGCCGACTACCGGGTACCATTATCCGCATTCTGCGATCACTATGATCCTTTCTCCCTTCGCGTATATTATATTGTAATAATTCTCTGAATTATTATAGCAAAATCTTCATATTCGTCAACCGGAAAGGGATGACAAACGCAAGTAAACGGGCAATTTCTCACTTTTTACCAAGTATACCTCGGATCTGTGTCTATTTTATGTATATTCTGTTGCCATGATGTTTCCGATCCGGTTGTCTTTCTGTGCAAAAACATCTATAATCATCTATATTGTAAAGCATGACATATATCAAAAATATGCCAAAAGCCAGAAAGGAATGTCGGATTACCATGGAACAAATACTGATCGTTGAGGATGACCGCGGCTTAAACGCAGGTCTGTGCCGGGCATTAAAAGAACCCGGACGCAGGACTATCTCCTGCCAGAGTCTTCAGGCTGCCAGAGAACAGCTTATAACCGGCAGCGTGTCTCTGGTCCTGCTTGACATCTCACTGCCGGACGGCAATGGTCTTACGCTGCTCCGTGAGATCAAGGAACAGACACCGCAGATGCCTGTGATCCTTCTAACCGCAAATGACACGGACATGGACATTGTCGAAGGTCTGGAGCAGGGTGCCGATGACTATATCACAAAGCCATTTTCCTTGCCGTGCTACGGGCGCGTGTCGGAACGCAGCTGCGCTGTCATTCCACGACAGACACATCCTCTGTGTTTGTTCAAGGAGACTACTCGTTTGATTTTGCAAGGCTTCGCTTCACATTGAATGGCTCTGACGTCGAGCTTAGCCGCACCGAACAGAAGCTGTTATATCTGCTGACGTCCAACAGCGGTATCACACTGACACGCAATCAGCTCACCGACCGCATCTGGACGGACGGCAGTGAATTTGTAGACGACAACGCACTTTCCGTCACCGTCAAACGCCTTCGCGACAAGCTGCATGCCCAGTCCTGCATCCGGACTGTCTACGGAATCGGCTACCGCTGGGAGAATGGAGAATAAATGAACCTTTATATATTTGTTACAGCAGCCGCCGTGATCACCGCCACCGCTGTTGTTCTGTGGAACAGACACAAGACAAAACGCACGATGGAGACGCTGGATCACATGCTAACTCTCGCGATAAACGGAGAATTTACCGAGGATACTTTTGACGAAAGCCTGTTATCCGCTCTGGAAACAAAATTCGCACACTATCTTTCCGCATCCGCTCTTTCAGCGCAGAATGTTGCCACCGAGAAAGACCGTATCAAAACCTTCATCGCCGACATTTCCCATCAGACCAAAACACCAATCGCCAATCTGCAGCTCTACGGTGAGCTTTTACTGGAAGAAAATCTCTCCGATTCTGCCAGAAACAGTGCTCAGGCGATCGAAGTTCAGGCGAAAAAGCTGCGTTTTCTGATCGACTCTCTGGTCAAACTATCCCGTCTGGAACATGGCATCATTGCGCTTTCCTGCAAAAAGCAGCCGATTATGCCCATGCTTTTCCAGCTTCAGGAGCAGTACATACCTGCCGCCACAGCCAAGGGGCTTTCCTTGACTGTCTGCGAAGCCGATGCCACGGTCTGCTTTGATCCGAAGTGGACAAGCGAAGCGATCGGCAATCTTTTGGACAATGCCATCAAATATACCTCCACCGGCGGCATTACTGTCTCCGTTTACACCTATGAGCTGTTTGCAAGGATCGATATCACGGATACAGGCATCGGCATAGACGAGGAGGAATTTCCTAAAATATTCCAGCGCTTCTACCGCTCCGGTCAGGTACAGGATGAAAGCGGCGTCGGCATCGGTCTGTATCTTTCCCGCAAAATCCTGTCCGGAGAGAATGGCTATATTAAGGTTTCCTCCGTCCCCGGCAAAGGCTCTGTTTTCTCTGTTTATCTTCCTCTCTCCTAACCCGGACGGCAATTCTTACAAAACCGTCATAATTTTTTCCTGCCTTGAAAGATTGTGGAAAGATTTGTATGTCATACTGAACGTGTTTACAGATCTACAAAGAAAGGAAATGAATCATGTCTATTTTACAAACAGAAAATCTCACCAAAATATACGGCGATGGGGAAAACGCCGTTCACGCTCTGCGCGGCATCAATCTGACCGTGGAAAAGGGCGAATTTACCGCTATTGTCGGCACCTCCGGAAGCGGAAAGTCCACGCTGCTTCATATGCTCGGCGGACTGGATCGTCCCACAACCGGTAAAGTAATGGTCGACGGGAAGGATATTTTCTCGCTCTCCGAGGAGCAGCTTACGATCTTTCGCCGCCGCAAGATCGGCTTCGTTTTCCAGTCGTACAATCTGGTGCCTGTCTTAAATCTCTATGAAAATATCGTGCTTCCGCTGGAGCTGGACGGCAAAAAGATCGACCGCGAATATATTGATCAGATTGCAGAAACACTCGGACTCAAGGATCGTCTGGAAGCACTTCCGAATCAGCTTTCCGGTGGCCAGCAGCAGCGTGTTGCGATTGCAAGGGCACTCGCAGGCACACCGTCGATTATTCTCGCCGACGAGCCAACCGGTAATCTGGATTCCAAAACAAGCCAGGACGTTTTAAGTCTCTTAAAAGTCACCAGCGAGAAATTTGGCCAGACGATCGTCATGATCACCCACAACGAAGAGATTGCGCAGATGGCAGACCGTATCATTCACATTGAAGACGGCTGTATCTTCCGTCGGAATTAGGGGGTGAAAGTATGCATGTTTCCAATCATAAATGTATCCGCCGCTTAAGCTTTCGTGCTTTAAAAGCAGCCAAAAAGCGTAATATCATCGCGATCATTGCAATCGCACTGACAACACTTTTATTCACCTCGCTGTTTACCGTGATGATGTCGGTCAACGCCAGCTATGAAACCTATACCTTCCGTCAGATCGGCGGCTACAGCCACGGAACCTTTAAAGACGTTACCGATGAGCAGATCAAGGCACTTCAGGCACACCCTGACATCAAAAAAAGCGGCACCCGCATTGTCATCGGTACAAAATCAGATGACGGTTTCGAAAAATGCAGCGCAGAAATCAGCTATATGGATCCAAACACAGCAAAGTGGAGCTACGCCACACCAACCACCGGACGTGTCCCACAAAAGGGACACGAAATCGCAATGGACACAGGCTCATTAAAGCTTCTCGGCGTCACACCAAAACTTGGCGAAAAAGTTTCTCTCTCCTACACACTCTGTGACAGTACACAGTCCGGCAGCACGCAGACCGCCACATTTACTCTGGTCGGTTACTGGAACTTTGATGATGTCATGCCGGTTCACTATATCAACGTTTCCAGAGATTACGTGGACGAGGCAATCGCCATCGGTCAGAAAGAAGGGCTCACAAACTTTCGCAGCGATTTAAACGTTATGCTCCGTTCCAGC
The DNA here is from genome assembly GCF_003478445.1 of Roseburia sp. AM59-24XD. Classification (GTDB taxonomy): domain Bacteria; phylum Bacillota; class Clostridia; order Lachnospirales; family Lachnospiraceae; genus Jutongia. Next base: position 115,683 of record NZ_QUET01000004.1, on the reverse strand, counting down.
TTTAATATCGAGAAAACAATGGAGAATATCGACACAGATCTCGGTTACAACTGGAACACACGCGACGAAGAAAACAGCGTACGTATCGGTGCTAACTGGGGATATACCGCCTCCCGTCTGTCCGATAATCCGGACACTATCTCCCTGGTCGGTGTCATCTGCTTTTTACTCCTGATCGTCTTTACCGGATTCCTGATCATTTATAATATTTTCCAGATATCCGTCACAAGTGATATCCGATTTTACGGACTTCTCAAAACCATCGGTGTCACCCCGGCACAGCTTCGCCGGATCATACGACAGCAGGCTCTCTTCCTCTGTCTGATCGGCATTCCGATCGGACTTGTTCTCGGCTATCTGATCGGATGCCAAATGACTCCGCTGATCTTAAAGAGTTCTAACCTTTCACTGTCCGGCACGATCAGCACATCCCCTTGGATCTTCCTTGGTGCCGGTCTTTTCGCTCTCGGCACGGTTCTTCTTTCCTGCTTCCGTCCGGGACGAATGGCTTCCAGAGTATCTCCGGTAGAAGCCGCCAAATATACGGAGCTTTCACGCTCGCATGCCAAAAAGCGCCGCACACGCGGAGCCAGAGTTCATCAGATGGCGTTTGCCAACCTGGGACGAAACAAACGTAAAACTGTTCTAGTCGTGATATCGCTGTCTCTGTCCATCGTACTGTTAAATATTCTGGTGCTGTTCGTCAACGGCTTTGATATGGACAAATATCTCTCCAGAATGCTGTGCGGCGATTTCATCGTCAGCAATAACAGTTATTTCCGCTATGACGGAAACATGAATGAAAACATCTCACAGAACACGATCGATGAGATCCGGCAAAACACCCAGAACAGCCTGAGCGGCTGTGGCTACAAGCCAAAAGATGACATCCAGCCGGTCACATGGATCACAGAGAAGACCTACCGCAAGCTCCATGATGATATCTATACCAAAGAGGAGCTGGAGCAGAGCTTAAGCTACGAGGATCACCGGAATGGTCGGATTGCGTCCGATATGCAATTGGAAATTCTGGATTCCTCCCTGCTTTCAAAGCTGACCATTCACAGCGGAGATCTGTCCGCTTTATCGGACACATCAAAACATGCGATCGCAATCGTTGTCGATACAGACGATTACGGAAATATGATTAACCCGGAGAAATATCCAAAGGTCGGAGATACTCTGAAGGTATCTTATATCCGGAAGGATGGCGTTATTGATGCGCGCACCGGCGAGCCGGCTGATGACTCTACCCCGGAACAATACCTGCAGTACCATATTTTTAAATCACGCAATATCAATTACACCGTGTGTGCTCTGGTCAGCGTGCCGTACAGCATGAGCTACCGCTACTTCTCCGTTGACTCCTATTCCACGGTTCTCACGCACGATCAGTTTCTGGCGGACAGCGGTCAGAAGGCATCCCGGTTGTTTTATCTGTTTGATACGCCAAACCGCAAAGCGGAAACCAGCGCGGAGCGTTATCTGAAACGTCAGACCTCCGTTCCTGCCAGCGAGCTCAGCTTCGACAGCCGTGCTTCGCAGCGTGCTTCACTCAACAGCTTCAAGCATCTCTTCATAATCTGCGGCGGCTTCCTGTGCGCAGTCATTGCGCTGATCGGCACACTGAACTTTATCAATGCGATCCTGACCGGCATCCTGACAAGACAGCATGAATTTGCCGTGCTGCAGTCCGTTGGCATGACGAACCGTCAGCTTCGCACCATGCTGATCGAAGAAGGCCTGTTTTACGCCATCAGCGCATCGCTGCTTGCCCTGGCGCTGTCGACCGTACTGACCTTTCCGATCGGACATATGTTTACCAACACCGTCTGGTTCTTCACGGCGCGCCCAACACTTGTACCGGTATTTATTGCCGTTCTCGTATTTCTGATTGTCGGATGCACCGTTCCTGCACTGCTCTATCGTCAGGAAAGCAGGGTCAGTGTAGTTGACCGTCTGAGACGCACGGAGTAGGGATAGCTGAAAACGAGTCTATAATAAAAAAGAGAAACACCAGTAGCGGCAATGCCGGTACTGGCGTTTCTCAGTTTATTCAGATTTCATCTGCATCAGAATCTATAATTCCTTTGATATCTCGACCACTGCAGAATAAACTACTGCATAGTAATCTGTCATATATCAAACTCCTTTGCAAGCGCCTCATCCACTTCGTCAGCAGAATATACCCTGCCTGCTTTAATAGAATCGACACCCTTCTGCAACTTTGCATCAAGCTGATTTCTGGTCATCGCACCAACAGATGACGGCTTTGAAGAAGGAAGGCGCAATTCAAACGGCATTCCCTTGTTCAATACAATCTGACTATAAAGCATCTGAATTGCACTTGAGGGAGAAATACCCAGTTGCGAAAGAATTCCCTCCGCATTATCCTTGAGATTCGTATCTATTCTTGCATATACAGCAGATGTGTTTGCCATAGTATCGCCTCCTTTTTCTTAATATTTTATCCATGTTTGCTTGCAATTGCAAGCAAATCCAACACATTTAATATTTCAATCTCTGACTATTTCACCTGCAGCTTAACGGATGCTTTCTTTCCGCTTCCATCCGTTGCATAAACAGTAATCCTGACAGTTCCCTTTTGTTTTGCTTTCACAATTCCCTTTGCAGAAACTGTTGCTTTCTTCGCACTGGACGTCTTCCAGTAATACTGATTCGATGCCAGTTTCTTGCCCGGCTTTGCCTGAACCTTTAATTTCAGCTTCTTGCCTTTCTTCAGGCTGCGTGATCCCTTCTTGATCGCAAGCTTTTTCACTGCTTTTTTCATAACCTGAACAGTAACTTTACGACTTGTTCCGTCTGCTGCCGTCACGGTGATCACTGCTTTTCCAGTCTTCTTTCCTGCCTTCACAACACCGTTTTCATTTACCTTTACAACAGATGATTTGCTGCTTGTAAACGATACTTCCTGATCATCGGTGTCTGTGATAAAGTCCGCGGAAAGTGTCATTTTCTTTCCGGCTGCCAGCTTATATTTTGTTCCAACCGAAAGATTCTTTACACCTTTGACACTTGCTTTCAAAGTAAAGCTCATTGCGGTGTGTGAGTTGTCTCCGTTTGTCCCCGATGTTGCGCTCGGACCGGTACCCGGAGCTTTTGTATTTCCCGGTGCCGGTGTCTGGCTCGGTGATGCACTTGGGGTTGTTGTATCACTTGGTGCAGGCGTCTGACTTGGTGATGCACTTGGCTTGTCAGTCTCTCCCGGTGCAGGTGTCTGACTTGGCTCTGCGCTTGGCTTGGCTGTATCACTTGGTGCAGAAGTTTCACTTGGCTCTGCACTCGGCTGGGCTGTATCACTTGGTGCCGGAGTTTCACTTGGCTCTGCACTTGGCACGCCAGTCTCTCCCGGTGCCGGCGTCTGACTTGGCTCTGCGCTTGATCCCGGTGCACTGCTTGGTGCTGGTGTCTGGCTCGGTACGGCACTTGGTGTAAGGCCCGGTGCCGGTGTATCACTTGGAGACACTGTTACTTTCGGTGTGCTGCTTGGTACGGCACTTGGCGATGTCGTCACCTTCGGCGTACTGCTCGGTGCGGCACTCGGTGTCTCTGTCCCATTCGCCTTAACATCGGATACCTCAAATGTCATAGATATCGTATTCGTCCCCTGATAAGATACCCCATTAAAATATGCTTTCTTGCTTTCCGTAGTCACATCATCAATATAGGTAATTGCCCAAATATTGACAAATGCAAAGTCAAACACATTGTTCGCTTTTCCTGTTGTACTCTTCAAGCTGCTATTATAAGTAAACACACTATTATTCATGGAATACTCTTTTCCATTGACTGTTATGGACTTTACCTTAAGCGTGGCATAGCTGATCGGTGAATCCTCCGGCTCCGTCGCCTGAATATCCTTCAAATACAGAGAACCGATATTCTGAAGCTGCGTATCCGTCACCTTCAAGGTCATTGTATATTCCTGATCTGCTGTCGTGATATCTGCACTTTCTTCGCTGACGGTAGTGCCCCAGTCGTTCGTATTCATCATATAAAGCTTCGTACGGATATATGTCGTTTTTGGCACTGTCACCTTACACTCTGCCTTATAGCCTCCTGCCACAGATGCCGTGATCGTACAGCTTCCGGCGCCCACTGCCGTAACAAGTCCGGATGAACTCACCGTTGCGACCGTGTCATCATCGGATGACCAGGAGATCAGATCCTGACTGTCCGCCGGTGTCAGAGAAGCATTAAGCTGTACTCCCGCATCGCCAACACTGACTGTAATCCGATCCTTGTCCAGTGAAATCCCTGTTGCCGTAGAGGATGCACGGTAAATCTCCATCACCGCATTCACAACCTCCGGATGTACAACCGTATTCGTTGAACGGTCGATCAGACAGAAGCCATACACTCCGTTATAACCATTATCCCATGCTACCGGTACCAGACCATTCTGTTTCGCATAATAGCAGACCTTTTGATAGAAATCGGCACGGCATACCGTATTCTGACTGTCTATCGAAGACTTATTGATCGCACCAAACTCTCCGATCACCACCGGGTATCCCTGCGAAACAAACTTATCTTTTAATTTCTTGAACTGGGATACCATATAGCTTTCATCCCCCCAGGATGCCTTCTTCGTAGAATCCGTTGCCTTGCTGCCCCACTGCGTAACCGCCTGAGATTCCGTTCCACAGAACTCCCATGGAGCATAATAATGAACGGTGATCATGATCCTCTTCTCTCCGGCTGCCACACCGGATGACAAATACTGATCTGTTGGCAGCGCAAAACCATAATCACCAACCGTATAATTAATATCCGTATTCCATCCCGGAATCAACAGCCAGCGCTTGTCATTATTGCCGCCGGTCTGACGAACCGTATCCACAAAGATCTGATTATATGTATTAATATTCTCATAATACGTTCTGTTCGGATCACCATAAGTTCCATCAAATTCCTCATTCATCGACTCAAAGATCAGATGCTCATCGTAGTCCTTAAAGCGCGTTGCAATCTGCTGCCAGCATGCCTTATACTTCTCCCGGATCTTCGTCTGATCGCTGCTTCCGCAAAGAAGCCATCCTCCATTGATCGTCGTATAGCCATCTCCATGCATATTCACAATCGCATACATATCGTTCTTCACACAATAATCCACAACCTCCTGCACACGGTCAAGCCAGGCAGAATCAATCTGATATCCATTATTATCGTCAATCTTGTTCAGATAAGACACCGGAATGCGGATCGACTGAAAGCCTGCACTTTTCGCAGCCAGTACAAATTGCTCCGTCAGCTTCGGGTTGCCCCATGCTGTCTCATTCGGAGTTCCGGCATCATTCGCTTCGAGCGAATTGCCAGATTGTAACCAACTCCCATTGCCTCCGTGATCTGCTGTTGATTCAGATCCTGAAATGATGATGTCGAAGTCGCTGCACGAGCCGGCACACCCCCTGTTCCACCGGATGTCAATGAAGCGATCGTCATCGCTGCACTCAGCAGCACCGCCAATACTCTTTTGTTCTTGCGCATATAATTCCATTCCTTTCCATTTTGTACAAAACAACCCCAGCGTTCTGCCCTCCAAGATGCTTTGCAATTCTTGGAGGTATCCCACCACATTACGATCTTTTTCCTTTACCATTAAAAAAATGGGAACAATCCCCATTGCTCCCGCTTGTAATTATATCAAATATCTTTTTGAATTACTATACACTTTTACAAATATTCTACCTTTTACTCTTGCAGTTCTGCTAAAATCCGTAGCACCTCAGATTCCGGCAAGGAAAGTTTATCCGCAATTTGGGATGGAGTCATATGAAACCCTGTGTATAATATTTCTATTTTGCCCTCGAGCCTTCCCTCGAGCTTTCCCTCTTCATATCTTTCCCTATATTCCTGCTGTAATGTCATATAATCCAGCCTCCACTTCTCATTCTGACGGACTGACTGCACCGCCTCCTCCAGATCTTGCGTGAAAGCATCCGATACACCCTTTCCATATTGATCAAATGTGCAGATATAAATGACATAACTTTTCTTCAGGTTCCTATAATCCTCTCCCTTTTCAAGAATATTCAAATCAATCATCCCCTGATAATACGCTCTGCTTTCAAATATCATGCTTTCACATTGGTGCCATTAAGCATGGCATCAAAGATCATTTCCAAAGTGTTCACACTCATCTGCTCCAACTGATCCTTCGGTGTATACTTCATAAAGAAATGCAAACGATTTCTCCACATATAATATTCTATAAAAGTATTTGGTCTTTTGTTATTCGCTCCCATCTTTTTTGTTATTCGCTCCCATCTGATGTAAGGCTTTCGCTGCCGCCAAAGTCACCGTCCGATACCCGGCAAGATGCATCCGATGTCCCCATTCCGTATCATCCCAATAAATAAAATTATCTTCCGGTATGATCCCGATGTGATCCTTTCGGATCGCCTCCGTGCGTATCATGACCGCACAAGTTGCCACACTGTCACATTCCACAACCTCCGGCAAAGTTCCATCCTCCGGCACATCCGCATATAATGTCTGCACCATGCCCTGCGCCAAATCAATCTTCATCCCGCACTACTGCACATACTCCGGCATCTGGGTATGGTATACTCTGGCACCTGCCATTCCCGTATCGGGATGTTGCTCCAAATAAGTATACAATTCCGCGATAGCCTGTTCATCTACCATCGCATCATCATCCAGACACATCGCATAAGAGTAACCCTTTTCCAACACAAGCCGGAGCCCTGTATTAAATCCACCGGATCCCCTAAGATTCTCTGCATTTTGCAACAGTGTCACCTGATCGCCATACTTCCATACTTCTCCAGGATCCTCTCAGGGCTTCCATCTGTAGAAGCATTATCGACACCGATTGTGTCAAGCAAAATCAAAAGTTTTACAACAATCTTCAGTACAGCAAATTATCTACAAATCTCGTGGTATATATGTTATAATGTACTATACCTAAGAGAGATCCAAGCGACCACAATGCAGGCATTTGGTTATCCGGGGTTATTAACGAACAAATTAGCTTTCAAAACACATAACAGGCTTTGAAAAAGCGGATTTTCGAGTTATCTAAGTGGAACTTTTCAAACATAGCAACTCAATATGTGGAGAAGATTTCTATCGAAAAACCATAGTTTATGAAAAGAGGTGACCGCCTATGAAAAATAAGGCAAACACAGAAACATCTTTGAAACCTTCTAAGAAAAAGAGTAACACGAAGATTTCAATCAAAACAAAGATCATTGGAACCATCGTACCGGTTGTAACCATTTTGATCGTTGTCATGATCTTACTGTCCTACACAATTTCCGGCAAGATCATTTCCAACAATGCAACCAGTCTGTTGGATTCCTCCATCAGCTATCAGTCAGAAAGTATTGCCGGATGGCTAAATGAAAATCTTGCAGCATTTTCTATGGCAAAGCAGACCATTGAGCAGACCAAAGCGTCCGGTGCGGAATTGCAAAAGTTGTTAGATTCCTACTATGAGTATAATGCCAATTATCCAAACGGACTTTATGTCGCTGATGAGGAAGGTAATGTCATCAAGGCCAGCAAGTCAGAGCAGACTTTTCATGATGTTACACAGTCTACCTGGTACCAGGAAGGACTTTCCCGTATTAATATGAAATACGGCAGTGCTTACGAAAGTGACGATGGAACAAACCAAGTCAGTGCTTCCGCATTGTTAAATGACGGTTCCGGCACGATCCGCGTAATCTCTGCAGATGTATCTCTTCAGAGAATTGCCGTAATCGTTAATTCCTTTGTCAAAATGAATGATGCCGCAGCCTTTCTGATCGATACGAACGACGGAACGATCCTGGCACATCGTGATTCTTCTCTCGTGTCCACGAAATTGGATACATCCAACAAGGATGCCTTTTTATCCTCTGTAGCAAAGAAGATTTCCGACAACGATTATGACACTTGTGAATTGAATGGTAATCTGACCGGATTTGAAACCGTTTCCGGAACAAACTGGGTACTGGTGTCCTACATTCCGGACAAGATCATTTACGCAGATGTCAACAGTCTTCGTACAAAATGGTCGTTATCGCAGTCGTTGCCCTTTTAGTTCTGGTCGTTTTAGTCGAACGAATTATACATCTGGTTGTCAAACCGGTACGCAGACTTACTAAGACAATTACCACAATGGCAGATGGTGATTTCACCGTTGATGTCAAGGTCAAAGGCAGTGATGAGATTGGACATATGGGCAGAAGTGTCCGGCATTTCCTAGATTCCATTCGGGGTATGTTGTATGAGATCCACGAAATCTCCGACAGAGTATCTGAGCAGTCAGACACGACCAACAACCTGTCCGTAGGAATGTATGATTCCGCATCCGTACAGGCAAAATCCATGCAAGAATTGAACGTCACCGTCGATGAGCTTTCCCGCTCTATCAGCGAAATTGCCGACAATGCCACAACACTTGCTATGGTCGTTTCTGATACAAAACAGACAAGTACAAAGGTAGAGTCACATATGCAGCAGACTGTCACCGCTTCCATTCAGGGTAAAAACGATATGCGCCAAGTCAATGATGCAATGGAGACAATCAGTTCTTCTATCCGGAAATTAGACCAGGCAATCGATAAGGTCGGAAAATCTTCTGAGGAAATTGAAAAGATCGTAGGCGTCATTGGTAATATTGCAGATGAGACGAATCTCCTTTCCCTGAACGCTTCGATTGAAGCAGCACGCGCCGGAGAAGCCGGCAAGGGATTTGCCGTTGTCGCAACAGAAATTGGTAAGTTAGCACAGACCAGTACCGAGTCCGTTGGTCACATCGTGGAATTGATCAACGAGGTAACCGGTCTTGTACAGGAGACCATCAAGCAGGCAGCTGACAGTATGAAAAACATTGATGACAGCAGTCTCATGATCAATACTGCGTTGCGTACTTTCGATGAAATCTTTAACGATATTCAGGTAACGGAAGATTTGATCAAACAGATGATGACTAAAGTAAGCGAAGTAGATTCTGTAGCAACAAATGTCGCTGCCATTTCCGAAGAACAGGCAGCCAGCACACTGGAAATCCAAGCCACTTCCGAAAACATGGTGGCACAGGCAAACAGCATTGCTGATAACAGCAATATTGTCATGGACGGTGCCAAAGAACTTTCACAGAGTGCAGACAATCTGAAAGAACATATTGGTCGTTTCAAAATATAAGACGCAAATTTGCGCAGAAATGAGGATAACTATGCAATACAGAAAAAAATTATTGACAAAAATATTTTCTGTGGTTCTCTGCCTTGGCTTGCTGACGGGCTGCTCCAATGGCAGTACACAGAGTGATAATGCTTCCGGCATCAAAATGTACCTCACGGTCTCTACGGCTGATACTTTTCGCCAAACGATCATTGATGCTGCGAAACAACAGGCTCAAAAAATTGGTGCAGAACTTACAGTGCAAGATGCACAAGGTTCTTTGGAAAACCAATTAGCACATATTAAAGAAGCAGTAGATAGCGGTTATGATGTCATCCTCTGCAACCCTGTTGATACAGATACGGCACTGCAATTACAGGTAGCTGCAGGTGATCTGCCTATCGCTTTCTTTAACTCCTGCCCTAATTCGGAGCGATTGGAAGCAGGCAAGTACATCTTCGTTGGATCCAATGAGAAAGAAGCCGGAAAATATCAGGCAGAATATATCTTGAATAAATATTCTTCCAAAAACGACATTAATGTGGCTATCTTCAAAGGCGAGAAAACACATTCCGCTACTTTAGGAAGAACAAATGCATTGAAACATACCTTAAATGCATCCGGCAAAAATATCCATTATGTCTTCGAGGACAATGCCGATTGGTCAACAGACACGGCAAAAGAATACTTTAACTTGTTCTTCAAGACCGGACAGCCTGTCGATGTTGTAGCATGCAACAACGACGATATGGCACTTGGAATCGTCCAGTCGTGCGAGGAGAACCATATTTCCTTTGATACTCTCCCTGTCATTGGTGTAGATGCCACCGATGCCGGTTGTCAATCCATCAAAGACGGCAAAATGGCATTTACGATCTATCAGTCCGGCTCCGGACAGGGTGAATATCTGATCAAAGCTGCCGCTCGTTTGGCACAAAACCAATCATTGGAAGGTATCAAATATTTGTCAGATGATCAAAAATATGTATGGGTTCCATTTGAAAAAGTGGATAAAACAAATGTAGATCAGTACTAATACTACGATGACATGCATATGATATAAGATAACTAAACAAGAGCAAAACACTGGTTTTGCTCTTGTTTATGGAATACGCTAATACTCTTTATGTTCTGATACACCCCCCCGTTTTACTTTAAAAATATCCCCGTTCTTCCTGCCAGTCTTTCACATAGCATCGAATTCCAATATAGACCACTTGCACAAGTAGTAACAGTGCAATGAGATTTAACGGAATGACAACTTTTATCCATTCTCCAAAGTAGATTGCGATAGCTGTACTCATTATCGCCATCATGATGCTGATGATCTCTATTCACTTTTATATACAAAATTGTGTTTCAAGTATCCAGGTCAAGTACCACAGACACCTCCACTTTACGAACTTGTACTTTTTCTTTATGATTTGCACCAACTTCATTAAAAGTCCAAAACTCTGTAAAGTGCGTAAATTCAAGGATTTCTACATACTTTTGCGTTGTAGTCCTACCACCGTCTCCACATGCCCGCTATGTCCAAACATGTCACAGGCTCGCACTCTCTTCAGCTCATACCCCTCCCCGCACAGATACTTCAGATCTCTTGCGAGCGTTGCAGGATCACAGCTTACATACACAATCTTCTCCGGCTCCATCTGAACCACGGTGCGAAGCAGCTTCTCGTCACAGCCCTTCCGCGGAGGATCAATTGTCACCACATCTGCCCGCAGTGCGCCGCCACTCTTCTCGTACTGCTCCGGCACAACATCCTCAGCGGCGCCCACGAAGAATTCCGCATTGGTAAAGCCGTTACGCCTTGCATTGTCTCTGGCATCCTCGATTGCCTGTGGGACGATCTCGACACCGCAGACCTTTGCTGCCTTCTGCGCAAGAAACAGAGAGATTGTTCCGATGCCGCAGTACAGATCCCACACGACCTCGTCCCCTTGAAGATCTGCGTATTCGAGTGCAGTTGTGTAAAGCTTGTGTGTCTGCTCCGGATTTACCTGATAAAAGGACAGTGGTGAAATGCGGTAAGTGATATCTCCTATCTTGTCCTCAATATAGGTCTGTCCATATAATGGGACAATCTTATTTCCAAGTATCCGGTTTGTTTTCTCCTGATTGATATTCAGGCAGATGCTTTTTATCTGGCAGTTATCATACAATACATTTTCTTCTGCGCCGCCCTCTTCTGTCCCATTTATCGGACAGGAAAGAAGGGATTCTACCAGCTTTTCTGAATGAGGAAGCTTATTTCCGTTGATGATCAGGCACACCATGACTTCGCCGGTATATTTACCAACCCTTGTCAATATATGGCGCACCAGTCCTGTATGTGTCTTTTCACTGTATGCGGTTATATGATACGTTTTCATAAAGGAGAGAACGGTTTCCAGAATCGCATGATTACACGGATGCTGAATGGCACAGTCGGTGTTTGGTATGATGGAATGAGTACGTCCCGCATAAAATCCTGTGACCAGATTGCCTTCTTTGTCATAACCTACCGGAAACTGCGCTTTGTTGCGGTAATGATATGGCTTGTCCATTCCCATGATCGGCTCCATCGGAATCTCCGCAAAGCCGCCGATCCGCTGCAGGCAGTCCCGTACCTTTTTCTCTTTCCAGATAAGCTGCTTTTCATAGCTGCAGTGCTGGAGCTGACAGCCACCACATGCACGGGCGCAGTCACACTTTGGCGTGACACGCCACGGTGACGGTTCGATCACCTCCAGAAGTCTGGCATATCCGTACCGCTTCTTGGTCTTTAATATCTTGACGCGTACCAGATCCCCCTCCAGTGCATCCTTGACAAAAAGGGTATAACCGTCTAAACGGCCTATACCCTCTCCATCTGTTCCCATGTCTTCTATTTTTAAAGAAATCTCCTGCCCCTTTTCAAGCTGTGGCATTTTCTGCCCATCGGAGCATGTATCATGATTGTTCTTGTTTGATGCCATGTCAGATTTTGTTTCCTTTCTTTTTCTGTACATAACCGGAGCTCTGGCGCACATTGGAATCTACATAACGGCTGAAACCAAGCCACTCTGTGGTAGGCTCTGCCTTGTCGTAAATCTCTGTGATGGTCTCAAGCTTCGCATCGGTATTATCCGCAAAGCTTAGAGCGATCGCCTCTGCCAAAGCTGGCTTCTTCGGCGAGCCAAACTCAAGCTCTCCATGGTGCGACAGAATACAGTGACGCAGTTCGGAGGCAAGAACCGGTGGAAATCCCGGTACTTCCTGAATCTTCTGTCCGATCTTTTCTGCACCCATAAAGATGTGTCCCAGAAGCTGACCATCGTCAGTGTAATCGTTCATCGGGAAATTAGAAATCTCATATACCTTTGCAAAGTCGTGGAAAATCGCTGCGGTCAGCAAAAGATCACGATCCAATACCGAATAATTCGCTGCCATAAAATCACACAGTCTGGTTACTGCCAGTGTGTGCTGCAGCAGTCCGCCCACGAAGCCGTGATGCACTGCTTTCGCTGCGGAATGTACCTTGAACTCCTTGACAAATGCGGTGTCCTTGATGAATGTATTCTCGGCAAGCTGTTTTAAATGAGGCTCCTTTAAAGAAGCAATGATCCCGCAAAGCTCCTGATACATTTCCTCGATATCATACTTTGAGGAAGGTATGTACTCTGCCGGATCGTATTCGCCCTCCTCAGCCTTGCGCAGGCGGCGGATATTGACCTGACGTGCTCCCTGGAAGGATGTCACCATTCCGTCCGTCATGACAAAATCCATAGAATCAAAATCGGCGATCCCGTTATTCAATTCCCAGATCTTTGCGTCAATAATTCCTGTCTTATCCTGAAGAAGGAGGGAGTAATAGGTCTTTCCCGCCTTCGTTTTAAGAATCTGCTTGCTCTTACACAGATAGATTCCGGTAAATTTATCTCCTTCTTTATATTCACTGATGTAATACATATTTCTGTCCCTTTCTCTCTTCAATACATAACTGCAAAACATAATTGAGATAAGTGTATCACATTCATTCTTCCCCCACAAGAGGACCATCCAAAATTATTCTCTCTTCCGTCACATCAATGCCTGATAACACTGATTTAATTTGAGAAGCGCCTTTTTTTCGATACGGGACACATAAGATCTGGAAATGCCATAGCGCTGTGCCACCTCTCTCTGCGTCCACTCCCTCTGCCCATCCAGTCCATAGCGAAGTCCCAGGATCTCCCTCTCCCGCTTCGTCAGAACTTCATTCATAAACCCCTTTAATTTCCGCAAATGCTGTTCTCTTGTCAGCCGTTCCGGAATATCCTCGTCCTCATATTCAATAATATCGATCAGACTGATCTCGTTGCCTTCCTTATCAGATCCGATCGTGTCATAAAGATACACATCTCTTGCTGTTTTCTTCCTTGCCCGGAAGTTCATCAGCAATTCATTCTCAACGCATCTGGAGGCATAGCTGGCAAGCCGTATCCCCTTGGATTCATCAAACGAATCCACCGCCTTGATCAGACCGATCGTTCCTATGGAAATAAGATCTTCCATGTCCCGATCCATCGAGGCATACTTTTTGGCGATATATGCGACCAGACGCAGATTGCGCTCGATCAGAGCATTCCTCGCATCCTTATCTCCCGCCCGGCACCTTTTCAGATACTCTCTTTCCTCTTTTGCGCTGGGAGGCTGTGGAAAAGACTGCATAATGACATACCTCTTTCACGCTTTCCTTCTATCCTATGCGCGAGGGAAGATGTCTGTGCTTTTCCTACCCGATCAAAACTCTTTTTCCTTCAAAGGCAAAGCCGTAATGACGGATCCTATCTGCCGCAATTCCCTGTGATAACAGTTCTGCATCATAGTTTTTGTCAACTATCTGATCCAACGCAGACTGAACCGCTTCTTCCAGAGTCTCCTTTTTCATCCGGCTGCACACCTTAAATTCAATAATGATCGCCGGATATTTCTCACGCTCCTGCGGAATCATCATAATATCATACCTTCCAAATCCGCTCTCCCGATTAGAACGTATCTCATAGATCCCTGCACGCTCTGCAATGAGTCCAAGCACAAAGCCATGATAAAAACGCTCCGGTTCCGGATCACTCCCATTTCCGCTTCCCACATCAAAATAACTGAATGTGGCAAGAGCAACCTTGTTCATATAATAATTCATTGCCTCCAAGTCACCGTTAATCAGAGCTTTCATAAAATAACCATAGTTCGCATCCTGATTTTGAAACCAATCCTGAAACATTGTCGTAAACATACTCAAGGTCTCAATATTTGTAATGTCCAGCGTATACCACGGTTCTCTTGTAATGCCTCGGTAATCAACATGTTTCACCTTCAAATAGCCACTGGCAAGCAAAAGACTCCAAATTGCATTTTCATTATGATCCAATTGATTATAGACGATCTGCTCATCAAAACTTACAACAATTTCCCGTCCGTTTAAAAGATCCTCCATCTTCTCCTTCACATCGGCAGATGCAGTTCGGATCAGGCGGCTGACAAGCCCATTGGAACTGGTCGAAGCCCAATATGGATAGGTTTTTCTTTTGTCCAGATAATTTGTAATAGACCATGGGTTATAAATATCCTTATGTTCTCCAAAGGTAAAGCCATCATACCACTGTTTCACTTCATCCTTCTTATCTCCCATTCCAAACTCATCGAGCACATGAAACACTTCTGACTCCGTAAATCCAAAGCAGTCTGCGTATAAATCAGACGTTGTTGTAATCACCTGTAAATTATTCAAATCTGAAAAAATACTCTCCTTGGAAACTCTCGTAATTCCCGTCATAATAGCACGCTCTAAATAAGGATTCGTCTTAAAGGATGCATTAAACAAGCTTCTCACGAAAGCTGTAAATTCATCCCAGTATCCCTGAACATATGCCTCCTGCATTGGTGTATCATATTCATCCAAAAGAATGATGACTTTCTTACCGTAATAACGTTCCATCCATTCAGACAGATTTCTCAAAGAATCCTGTGCCGTAACATCATCCATCTTTACTGTTGTCTGGTAATATAGTTCACGCTCATCCTCACCAAAAATATCTTCTTTCATGAGATTCCTGTTTTCCCGGTACAACCTTGCAATCTCCTGTTTAATCTGGGTTTTGGCATCCTCCAGATTTCCCGCTTTCACTGCCGCAAAGCTCAAAAATATTACCGGATATGATCCCTGCAGTTTCCGGTACGCCTCTTCCTGCCAGATAGAAAGTCCCTCAAACAGATCTGCCCGATTCGCATATTTATTAGAAAAGAAACACTCCAGCATACTCATATTTAACGTCTTACCAAAACGCCGCGGACGTGTGATTAATGTTACAACATCCCGGTTTTCCCACCATTCTTTTATAAAATTTGTCTTATCTACAAAAAAACAATCTTGCTCTCTCAAAGCAGAAAATCCCTGTATTCCTATACTAATCGCCTTTTTCATACACTCACCTGCTTTCATTTTAGCACTATACAACTCCTATACACTTTGTTTCATTATAGCGATATTTTCTCAAGGTTACAAGCCACATTGAATAGCAAAACAACTGTGCTTTTCCTGCCCGATTCTTTACGGAACCAATGCTGCCAGATACATTTCGGTGTCCTCCGGCACGCTCGTATCCTGCCCGAGATCCCATGCAAACTGACTCAATTCATCCAGAAATTCCGAATCCTTAGCTTCTTTTATTTTCTGCTGCAAAACATTCTTTGCTTTGTTTCTTAATTGCTCTGAGTTCCTGTCCGCCCACATGACCAGAATTGACTCACAGTAATTTAACGTATTGACTGCCGTGTAACGCAGATAAACCGACTTGAGCAAATCATTCTCAGACGGATAATTCATTTCACATTTTATCCCGGATGCATCGGCAGGAATCTGGTATTTCTTATAATATTTGATCACGGTCTGATACAAGTCCTCCCGGTTCAGAAGAATGCGCAGTGCCGGAATGCGCTTTGCTGCATACTCGATTCCTTCTGCATAATAGCGGTCCTGATCCATCAGGCTGTTTGCCACCGGATTTCGCATAACAAATTCAAATAACTCCTCTGTGGACATGTCTGCCAGCAGGCTTTTGGGAGCATCAAACAAGGAATCATATTCCTTCTGATAATCCACAGCAAGAAAAGAATATGCTCCGTACGGACACACCGGATACTGATATTTTCCGTTGACCTTTTTCCATGCAGCAGGATCCTTCACCAGCTTCCGGTATGCTTTTAACTGCTTCAGATCCTTCTTGCCAATATCAGAAGCAGACACAACATTTGACTGATAGATTTTGTCATAAAATTTCGGAGCATGATCCCCCTGTATCACGAAATTTACACCACGTCGATAGTATGGAATCCTGTCGTCATCATACCCACTGAATTTCACCGACAGCACATCCGGTGAAAGCTTAACCGTACGCAGCTTCGTGCCATCACCAAGGACCACCGGTTGATCGATCATGGAGATTGATTCCGGAATTGTCATACTGCCGTCCTGAATGGACGCGATCAGCAGTTTTCCCTTTGTTTTATCATATAAAGCGCCCTTTTGTCCGGCGTATCTCGAATTTGATCCGGAAACATTAAAATCGATATTTTGCGCCGCAGCATAATTGTACGGCAGCTCCAGAGATATCTTTTCCACACTTGCCGGAATCACAAGTTCTTCGAGTTCCGACGGTATCCTTTGCATGGTCAAAGTTTTTGTTCCTTCCGGAACCGATACCTTCTGTGCATTCTCTGCAATCCCATAAACATCTGTCCCATTTTTGGAACAGAGACAGCCGTTTAATACCTGGTATTCTTCCATATTCTCCGGCAGCACCAGCTTCTCCCATACAACGTCCAGAAGACTGGTATCTTTCAGCTCCGTATGAATCGGTGCAGAAAAATACAGGGACTTGCCATCCTGCACATAACGAAATGCATTGAAGGAAATATATTTTAAGGTATCCGGCAGATATATTTCCTGAATATCAGCCACCCGGTCATGTACATCGTCCGGATAGATATAAGTCGTCTGCGCAGTAGAATCTTCCATATATTTTTCTCCGAAAATATCACAAACTGTATTTCCGGATGTGGATTCCTCCTTATCAAAGCGGTCATTCTCATCTCCTAATTTGGTGACCGCCTTTCCTCCCAGCTTTGAAGGTATTTTAAGCACCGAAAGATCTTTATCGCCAAGAGGTCTGATATTCTGGATCCATGCTTCATCGCCTTGTACCGTGTACTGATACTCAAAGCCATCGATCACCTTCCGGCATTCCTTCTGCCGGCTCTCTGTGTTTGCATGTTTGAGGATAGATACTCCCCCAAGCACTACCACAGCAATGGCTGCCACCACGATCACTTTTGTAATTTTCTTCATAGAATTCTCCTTTGCAAACGATATGTCGGTTACAATTTCACTTTTCCCTTTTCAATACTCCTTAATAATAAATATCCTTTGGATACAGCAGCTTATTCATCCTCTCCCAGAATTTGCGCTTCTTGGCCGGCTCCGGCACCTCGATCACATACCGCTCGTAGGCATTGATGATCGTTGTGTCCAGATAATGGCTGACCCGCGGCTGGTCACGACGATAATTCATATGTACATGACCATGGAAAAATAAGCCGGCTTATAATGCTTCATGATCCAGCGGAAGCACCGGAAGCCCTGGTGCGGCAGATCCTCGGCATCGCCAAGATCCTTTGCCGGTGCATGTGCCACCAGAATGTCCAGTCCGCCGCGGATGCGGACCTTCCATTTCAGGCGGGACCACCGTTGATACATCTGACGCTCGGTGTACTGATACTTTCTCATAGAATAGCTCATCGAACCTCCAAGTCCTGCGATCCGAAGTCCCTTATACACAAACACGGCATCGTCAATACAGACGCAGCCGTCGGGCGCCTTTCTGTCGTAATGCACATCATGATTGCCGTGTACATAAAGAACCGGAACCGTCGTAAATGTCGCCAGAAACGACAGATACTCCGCTTTCAGATCCCCACAGGAAATGATCAGATCGATCCCATCTAATTTTTCTTTTTCGAAATAATCCCAAAGATATTTCGATTCTTCGTCCGCTAGCAATAAAATTTTCATACTAATCCCTCATGCTCTTCTCAGCCCGCAAACGCCCGGTCACAGGCACAAAATCTGCCGTATGAGATCACTTTGATATCTGTTTCATACGGATCACACAAGCTGTCGTTCTCCCTCACTTAACGTCTGCTTCAGACCTCGCAGCCGCACAAGATCCTTTGCGTGATCACTCAGCTGGTCAATCGTCGGAATCTCTCCCTCAATACCTTCGATGAGCCAGTCCATCATCATGACGTCCTCCGGCGTCAGCGCTTCATTCTCCCCACAGCGCATTGTATGTTCGTTGTCGTACAATATACCGGAGAAGATAGTAAAGCTTCCGTTTGCGATCGAACTTTTCAGGAAACGGATCAGACGGCAGGTGTTCTCCGGGATACTGCTGCCCAAGATCACATCCAGTACATTGGCAGAAAGACCCCACCAGTAATTTAACGCCTTCGGCTCCTTCGTCGAATCCGTTTTCCAGGAACCGCGCATAATACTGTTGATCAGCTCCTCATAAAACGCGCCCCACTGATAAACCGTCGTGGCAACATTTCTGGTCCCCTTGTCCGATAAATGGTACAGTCCCAAAGTACGGTCTTCCTTCGTCGGCGAGATCATGTTCTGGGATGAGATAAACGAAATCCCTCGGTCAAGGAAATACTGATCGGAAGGGCAGTCCTGCATTGTAGACCACTGAAGATGGATCCTCGCTCTCGGATTGATCATTCTTGCCCCGAGCGCAAACGCATTGATGCCGGGGATCACGCCGTAGATCGGATAATCTGCAAGATAGCCGATATCATCCTGCTCACTTAAGCTTGCTGCGATCATTCCAAGCAGGAACTTTCCTTCATAAATACGAATTCCATAGGTTCTTATCGAGCATGCGGTGAGTTAAGCGAGCAGTTTAATATCTTTGTGTTCGGATAGAGCGGGGCGATCTTGATGCAGGCTCGCACAAACATCGGCGCGATCGCAAAAATAATGTCATAGCCCTCCTCACAGAGCTTACGCAGTATCTCCTCATCGTCCTCATACGGCTTTGCGATAAATGCTTTGGCATCAATATCTCCATGAAAGGCATCAATGATATGCTTTCTTCCCATCTCCTGTCCGTAGATCCAGTCGGATTCCGACGGCTTGACATCATAGACAAATGCCACTTTATGCACCTTCGGCGACTGCATCTTTTTGATCATGGAGGTCTCTGTATTCGGAACGGTCAAAAGCTCCACCGGCTCATCCTCAGCCAGTGTTACAATTTCCTGCCAGATCTTTGCCAGATCCTTTTTGATCTCACCGGACAGTTTTTCCATGGATTCACTGTACGGATAAAGGGACAGATAAAACAGCATTGCATCATCCTCTGTCATCCCCTTTAATTCGTTGCCGCCCATCGCCTTATATGCATTATAAAATGCCACATGAAAGGAGGAAAAGTTCATGCAGTCATCCTCGGACCACTGTTCATCCTCTCCCTTTCCCACATACTGGCAAAGCTTCTGATAGCTTCCCTTTCTGGTAAATACGACATAATTGATCTTTGAATTCCGGTAGAAATCCATAAATTCATAATAAATCTGAATATCCGGATCGTCCGTCAGACGCGGCACCTTGCGGATCACCTCTGCCGGAATGGTCGGAGAACCCACGTACTTTAATACGCTTGTCCTTTTATTTCCCTCGACAACATAATATTTATTTAAAAACTCATACACCTTGATCGGCGTATGGATTCCCTCCTGAATCTGCGCATCATACAGCAGAGACCATTTCACGGAAAATTCACTGCCATAGTTTAAAAGCGGCATGAAATTACAGGCAAATGCCTGTGTCCGTCCTGCGGAAGAGGTTCCGATCACCTGCTTCGCCGGGATGTTGATCGTGCCAAGATTCTCCTCGCGCTCTATATGCACATGAGATAAAATCTCATCCAGAACCGGAAGATATGGATAACTTCCCTGCAGTGTTTTACTTTTATATGCTTTCAGTGCTAACTTCTGTGCTTTCAGATAATCATCGTATGCCATATGGTATCTCCTTTCCGTAACATTATACCTTTCTTGATTATACTATATATTCTGTTTGTCTTACAATAATTATCCCCTGAAAATCACCAAAAAAGGGCAAATCTAGCATTTTGTCCCTGATTTCCACCTCATTACGAGCATTTTTCTATACACAAAAAAGAAGCCGCAGACCACTTGAATTCACATCAGCCGGTCTGACGGCTCCTGTCATATTTTATGCTTCCGATGTGCGCCTTGCCGAAACGATCACAAGTGTCACCGCAAAGATCACAAGCGCATATCCCAGAGATACCATGGACTGGGTCAGAATATTTTTCACAAAAGTGTGCGATACCGTTTTCATAGCACCGATGCTCTCATTATTCACCACATACCAGTAGGTCGGAAATATTTTCGCCACATTCTGTACCCCGGCTCCGAAAAACTGCCTTGGAACGAAAACGCCGCCGAGGAAGCAAAGTACCAGGCTCAACACATTCACAATACCGTTGATGGCATCATCCGTTTTGGCAACCATGCCGGCGAAAAAGCCAAGGCTTAATCCAAACAGAAGCATCGTGAAAATATTCACGGCAAACCACGGCAGACGCGGATCGGTAAGAATGCTGCCACCGGATATAACGACTGCTGCCACAAGCACAAACAGATACAAGCCGCCCCCATATACAAGCACTGCTGCCGTAATCTCTGCCACTCTTTTCTTCATCGGCATAGAGCTGCATTCCGTCCGTTCCCGTACCTCCCTGCGGTTCAGCCGAAGCAGCACCAGACCGATTCCGGACACACCAACCGCAATAAACAGATATGGAACATACAGAAAGAACCGTGTACTCATATCTCCCTGTCTTTTATTGACAAAGGATGCCATATGCACCTTTGTCTCCTTCTTCTGCAGAGCTGTCAGCTTCTGTCCTGCTTCACGCAGACTGATTCCATTCCCGGTCAGTGCGGTCATTTTCTGAAGATACATCTGCAAAGCCGCCTCAAAATATGCGGAATCAAAACAGCCCGGCACCTTCATGCAGGAAAGCTCCGGCATCTCTCCCTTGGAAAGCACCTCGTCCGTTCCCTCCGGAATGACTAATACATAGTCGAGCTTTCTCCAATACAGCGCATCTGCAATCTTATCCTGATCCATTTTCATTTCGGTCACCTGATTATGTGTCCCAAAATACTCCCTGATCTGACCGGCAAATTCTCCTTGATCCTCATCCACAACGGCGATATCCAGACTGTCCTGCTGAAAAGAGGATGCTCCGCCACCGCCGTTTACCTTCGCCATGATCAGCGATAGGGACATAAACACCGCAAAGAAGATAAAAACAGTTCCCTTGTATTTATTTAATATCAAAAAATATGCTTTAAATACTCTCATATCGCACCCTCCTGAGCTTCCACACACTGATGAGCACACTGACGATACCGGTCAGAGCAAGTGTCGCCATATTGATCACATAGCTGCGCCTATCCCCATATACGGACAGACTCTTAAAGCCGTTCACAATCAATGTCCCCGGATTGATCCGGTTGATAACCGGACAGTGCTCTTCAATGAGAAATGTGATATCTCCCCACTGCAGTCCGGCAAGAAAGGAGCTTATCATAAATACCGCCACGCAGACACCTTCCTTTTTCTGGACGGGTCCTTTGATAAATACAGCGATCACCTCACCGATCGCGAGTGCCGTAAAGCTGCCGATCCATCCTCCCAGCAGAACCAGTCCCGCGTTCTGTCCGAAATCCTGGTCATATACAAAGACACAGACGCCGGTTACGATCGCCACAATGATACAGTACAAAATGTATGTTGCGATAAAATCATTCAGCACCTGACGAAGCTTCGGTGTCGGCGCAACATTTCTTCTGGCACCCACCGCCGTCAGATCTGCCTGAATATCATTGCCATTGTGCATTCCAACCATTGTGCCGATCAGACAGGTCATGGCGATCAATGCATAGAAATACTGAGCGTATGGATCCTTGTCGGTTCCTTTTAACGGAATCTCCTTGATCTGCGCCTGTGTTCCTGCCGCCAGAGCCTGCACAAGATCTGCCACCTTGTCCGGATCCTTCCTGGCGGTATCCTCGATCAAGGCGGTATTCTCGCGGTACTGATCCAGAAATGTCTTGATCAGACTGCTGTAATTGTCCGATGTTTTGGCGATAAGGGATAACTCCTCTCCTCCCTGAACGATTCCGTATATCTTTTCGTCCTGCAGCGCTTTCTCCGCCTGCTTCCTGTCTGTATATTTTTTCACACGAAACAGCGGTATTTTATTCTCCGTCTGTACCTCCTCCATCATGCTCACAAACATTTCCGGAAGATCGCTGTTTGTCAGAACACCTACCGGCACCTCCTCAAACTGCTCAAGATCA
Organism: Roseburia sp. AM59-24XD; assembly: GCF_003478445.1. Taxonomy (GTDB): domain Bacteria; phylum Bacillota; class Clostridia; order Lachnospirales; family Lachnospiraceae; genus Jutongia. The sequence goes on along the minus strand of NZ_QUET01000004.1, from coordinate 93,060 downwards.
TTGATCCCGCCAAACATAAAATAAAACAACATTCCGAGAATAATCGGAAATGCCAGAGACCAGAACAGAAGTGTTTTCTGACGCAGCATGGTTTTCATTCGATATCTCACATGCAACATAATACCACCTCCTAATCTCTGAGTTCCTTACCGGTTATTTCCAAAAATACATCGTTTAAGGTCGGAAGCTCAGAATGAACATTCCCAAACACAATCTCCTTATCCTTCAAAAGATCCAGAAGACGTAAAAGATTGTGCTTTCCTTTCGAAAAACGAACCTTGAGCAGTCCATTTTCAAAGCTTACATTGATCACATGCGGAAGTGCTCTGACTGCATCGGAAATCTCCTCCGAAAAATCAGACAGCTCCATCTGGATCGTCTCTCCCAGATCGATCATCGCCTTAAGCTCATCCTTCGTGCCGAGTGCAACATTTCTGCCTTTATCCATAATGGCAATTCTGGTGCAGATCTGCTCGACTTCCTCCATATAATGCGTAGTGTAAATGATCGTGGCTCCCTGTCTGTTCAGCTCCCGGATCCCCTCGAGGATCTTATTACGGCTCTGAGGATCCACCGCAACCGTCGGCTCATCCAGAATGATCAGCTTCGGCTTATGAGCAATTCCACAGGCAATATTTAACCGGCGAAGAAGTCCTCCCGACAGCTTTTTCGGATAAAATTTCCGGTATTCCGTAAGTCCCACAAAGTCAATCGCTTCCTCCACCAGCCTTTTGCGCTCTGCCTTGTTTTTGATGTACAGACCACAGAAATAATCAATATTTTCATAAACGGTAAGCTCCTCGAATACCGCGACATTCTGCATAATGATGCCAATGTCCTTTTTGATGTCATAGCCGGTCGGCGTCATCTCCTTACCAAAGATTTCAATGTGACCTTTATCATACGTCAGCAGAGACAACAGGCAATGGATCGTTGTTGACTTGCCGCTGCCGTTCGGTCCCAGAAGTCCGAAGATCTCTCCCTCTTCAATTTCCAGATTGAAATGATCCACGGCTACCAGATCACCATATCGTTTTACCAGATTTTCTATTTTTACAACCATACAAACCTCACATTTCTGAAAAACCTGCTTACAAATTCCACAGATATTTTCTCCTGCTTTCCTGATATCAATTTCACCCGGACAAACTCCTGCCCCCGGATACAATTCTATGATACCGAAATCTCATTCACAATGATAGTGAAAAATGTAAAAAGCGCATATGACATTTGTCACATTCCGGAAATACCGGTAGATATCCCGCCGCAAATCCCGTATAATAAGCATGTTCACAGCGTATGCAGTTCAAACCGCAGGAAGAGGGAATATCCATGTGCATTTATATAGATTCTGTTTTACTGTTTATCCTTTGCAGTCTGGTCTATCCGGCGTTTAAACCGGATCCGGTACATATTACCGGTGTTTTGTTTCTGATCACAATATATTGCTTTGAGCTGTTATGTTCCTCAGACAGACAGCGCAGTTATCTGGGAATTATGGCTTTGATCCTCTGCTTTTTCTATCCGGAGATGACGATATTTCTGCCGTGGCACTGTTATGTATTTTTCCTGCATAAACAGTTTGTTCCCGCCGGACTTTATCTGCTCCCACTGATCACTTACAGTTATCGGATCTCCGGCAGACCGGTTCCGTTTCTTCTGCTGATCGCAGCCATAGGCTTTTATCTGGCATATACCAACCGGTCACGCACCCGCTTAACTGAACAGATCCATCTGCTCCGGGATAACAGTGTCGAGCAGGAGCTTTCCCTGCGGGAGGCAAACCGCAGAATACTGGAGAATCAAAACGACCAGATCTACATTGCGACCCTACGCGAGCGAAACCGCATTGCCAGAGAAATCCATGACAACGTGGGACATATGCTGTCACGATCTATTCTGCAGACAGGAGCACTTCTCGCCGTCTGTAAGGACACATCCATCACACCTCATCTGTCCGCTTTAAAGGACACACTCAATCTTGCGATGGACAATATCCGAAGCAGTGTCCATGATCTGCGCGATGAATCCGTTGATCTGAATGCTGCATTAAATGAGCTTACCAAACAGTTTACATTCTGCCCGGTTCGGCTACAGTACGATATGTCGAGACAGATTCCCAAGAATATCAAATACTGCTTTTTGTCGATCACAAAGGAAGCCATGAACAATATTATAAAACACAGCAACGCCACTCAGGTTCAGATCACCGTCAGGGAGCATCCGTCCTTTTATCAGCTTCTGATCACCGATAACGGCAGCGTGAAAGCTCCGGAGGATATGACAGAAGTCACCACGGGCGGAATGGGACTTCAGAACATGAGGGACCGCGTGGAAGCTCTTCACGGCATTCTGCATATCAGTGATCAACAGGGATACCGCATATTTATATCGATCCCGAAATCGTAATGAACAGCTTGAATATACGGAATCCTTCTTGTCCACAGATCAAGAAGGCAGAAATAAAAACAGACAAAATTAACGTAGTAGAAATCAATCACAAAATTGATATCAGGAAAGGAAAATCACTTATGAATATAGTTCTTATAGACGATGACCAGCTTGTCTGCATGTCATTAAAAATGATCCTCGAAGCCTCCGGTGACATTCATGTATCTGCGATCGGTCATGACGGCAGCGATGCATTGCCCTTGTATCAGCAGTACCGTCCGGATATTCTTCTGATGGATATCCGTATGCAGCACCGCAATGGGACGGACGCACTGTCGGATGTGCTTGAGCAGTTTCCGGATGCCAGAGTGCTGTTTCTTACCACCTTCGTGGATGACGAGTACATCACAAAAGCTCTGCAGCTTGGCGCAAAGGGCTACATCATCAAACAGGATTATGAAACGATCATCCCGGCACTAAACGCTGTCTATTCCGGTCAGAATGTCTATGGCAGCGAGATCATGGAGAAGCTCCCCGGGCTTATGCAGCAGGAAGCCTCCTTTAACTACAGTGCTCACGACATTTCACAAAAAGAATACGAGATCATCACTCTGGTCGCGCAGGGACTCAGCAACAAAGAAATTGCCGCACGGCTCTTTCTCAGCGAAGGTACCATCCGCAACTATCTCAGCGGTATTCTCGAGAAGCTGCAGCTGCGCGACCGCACCCAGCTTGCCGTGTTCTTTTATCAACATTCCTGACGCACCCAAAAGGGCAAATCCAGCATTTCTCCTTGATTCTCACTATGTTACGAACATTTTCCTATACAATAAAGAACCGGAAATACAAACTATTTCCGGCTCTTTGGGTGTTAGTTATTCTATTTATGAGAAAATAATATGAGGAAGCTCTTTTAAACTGCGGATCACACGATCTGCACCGGCATCCATCAATATCTTTTTGGCACGGTCAAGCTCCTTTTGCTGTTCCTGTCCGGTCAGTCCTTCAAATTCCTCCTGACTCATCCCAAGAGCGGAACTTCCCTCCAGAACGCCAACCGTATATACGCCGGCATTCTTGCCCTCTTTCATATCAGAAGCAGTGTCTCCCACCTTCATGACCTTCCGGATATCCTCTGCTTGTAAAAGCTGCATATTGCGGAAGATCATATACGGCTTCGGGCGTCCATTTCCATCCACGTCCTCCGGTGTGACCAGAAGATCCGGATGATATCCCTTTGCCGCTGCCTCCTTCTCGACTACATCCATCATCGCATGTGTGTAGCCGGTGGTTGAGCCAATGCGGATACCATGCTCACGCAGTTTATCCATGCATTCCAGACAGCCCTCTTTCGGATCGGTATATTCCGCCAGACCCTCCATCAGCTTCTTTTCAAATATATCATAAATTCGCTCAACATCCGGCTCATCCGGCTCTTTGCCGTTCTGCGCAAGCCAGAGTTCATGAATACGTCTCATCGCCAGCATTGTGCGGATATGGTCCTTTTTGAGCATTCCCATCGGCTCACGGATCTCCTCCATGGTCGGTACGATACCAACCTCTTTAAATGCCTTTTCAAAAGCATATACCGGAGCGAAGCAGCCGTAATCCACGGTTGTTCCCGCCCAGTCCATAATTACCAGTTCAATGTCCATCGCTTTAACGTCCTTTCTATCGTGATTCCAGAAATTCTTTTAACAGACTGCAGAGCTTCTCGATATCCTCCGGATAAATCTCTCCGATGTTGCCGACACGGAAGGTCTCCTCCTTCGTTGTCTTTCCGGGATATAGTACATATCCTCTTTCCTTGATGTAGTCATACATTTCACGAAATGTGAAATTGCAGTTCTCCGGATAATAGAAGGTTGTGATGATCGGTCCCTGTACATCCTGTCCCAAAAACGGGACAAACCCAAGTACGGACATTTTCTCGCGAAGAAGTACCTCATTATTGTAATAACGCTGATGACGTGCTGCAATACCGCCCTCTTCCTTCAGTTCTTCCATTGCCTTTGCAAATGCCAGCACAACATGTGTTGGTGAGGTGAAACGCCATTTGCCGTCCACATTCATCGTCTTGTACTGGTCATACAGATCCAGAGAAAGTGATCTTGCATTTCCCTCGCTCTGCTCGAGCAGATCCTTACGCAGGATCACATAGGAAAAGCCCGGCACACCCTGAATACATTTATTGGCACTGCTGATAATGCAGTCAATGCCCCATTCCTTTACAGGAATCTCCACACCGGCAAAGCTGCTCATTGCATCGACAATAAATACGGCGCCGGCATTTTTGACAACAGCTCCGATGGATGCAACATCATTTAAAATACCGCTTGTCGTTTCACTGTGCACCATAGAAACATGAGTGATCTCCTGATGCTCCTTTAAGATCTGCTCTACTGTAGCGGCATCCGGCTGCTGATCGATCGGCCACTGATGCATCTGATAATGGATACCGGCATGTCTGGCAATGTCTGCCATTCTCTCGCCATAAGAACCATTCGCAAGGATCAGAAGATGATCGTCCTTCCCGGTCAACGTCGTTATGGCAGCCTCAACACCAAAGGTTCCGCTTCCCTGCATCAGTACCGTCGTATATTCCTCCGGCGATACGCCTGCAAGCTCTAACAGACCACTTCTTATTTTCTGGGTCACCTGCTTATAATCATCATCCCATGTACAGTGATCCACCATCATTTCCTGTTTGACCGTATCCGTTGTTGTAAGCGGTCCCGGTGTTAATAACTTATATTGCATGTTACGCCTCATTTCTGAAATTTTGATTTTCTATTTTATTTTCCCTTTTTTCATACTCATCTTTAGTTTTGTCCCTGTTATGGCATTACCTCATCAGATAACTGCTGATGCTTCTCATACAGTTCAAAGGTAAGCGGCTCTGAGAAGGTCTCGGATATTTTGACTTATTCTTATTGTCAGAGGACTCTCCCTTATAAAGAGGGTTAGGATAAGACTGCTGCAGCTCCTTACGACCGTTTTCGATAATGCACTGTGCCATCTTCATTGCCTCAGGATTGCTCTTGTCACCCTTGTCAATTACAGCAACAGACTCGGTCAGAGAAAAGTTACCCTCGGTCGGATCTACAAAATCAATCGGCTGACCGTCTTCCTTATCGGCAACTGCCTGATGTCTGAGGCCAAAGCCGATTGCAACCTCGCCGGCACGGCAGAGCTTCAGTGGGGCAGATCCGGAATCTTCGATATGATCTCCTGCATTGATATAGATCTGCTTCAGGATATTCTGTGCTTCCTTCTCGCCATACTCAGAGATCAGAGCCTGCATCAGAAGCCATGCGGTAGAAGATGACTTAACATCAGTAATGGAAAGATGTCCCTTATACTCTGACTTCGTCAGATCCTTTAAGCAGGTTGGTGTTGTCAGCTTGAGTTCTTTCATCAGATCGGTGTTTAAAATGATCGCACCCTCCTGTGAGGTGATCGGTGCCGCGTAATCGCCGAATTTGTCAATGGTATTTACCTCAAAATCAAGCTTCTTGAACATGTTGTTCTGCTTCTGCGCGCTGTCCAGATAGAAGGTACTCATTGTCACCATATCTGCCTCGATATTTTTCCCTTCTGCCAAAAGCTTTCCGCCAAGTTCGGAGGTTCCAAAGCCCTCAAACGAATATTTTCCTTTATAACCATTGTTATCCAATGCATTCTGCATTGCGGTGATCGCCTCATCGTCTGCGTTGGAATAAATAACTACCTTTTTGTCTGCGGAATCGGAACTTCCCGATTTTGCACTGTTTCCACATCCTGTCATCGCTGTGGCAGCAAGCATCACTGCCAGTCCCATACTCATAATTCTTCTTTTTAACATAATGTCTCCTTCTTTTGGAATAATTTTTGCGTAACACGCATTGGTTTATATTTAGCAAGCCCTGCAAACAGAGCTTTGGCTATCAGATTGGTGAAAAAGATCAGCAGTGATAACACGAATACCTCATTAAATTTGTTGAGATACTGGAGCTGCTTGATCTTCGTGGTAAGCACCATAGTTCTGGAACCAACCAGAAAGATAATGGCACTGACGGTAACGCAGGAGTTGGTGAAATAATATCCAAAAACACTCCACAGACTTTCCTTTACATTTGGCGTCACGATCCGGATGATCGTTTTAATCCAGGAATCTCCCATCAGACCGGCTGTTGTCTCCCAGCTTTCATTCAGTTTGGACAACGAATTTTTCATCATAAGATAAGGCGATGAAAAATAGTGGATCACATTACAGATGATGAGCAGTCCCATCGTATTCTGCAGACTGGTGCCGGAGAACACAAACATATATGCCACGCCGAGAACCATACCCGGTATCGTGTTCGTGACCATGGCGATCCCTTCCACAACACCCTTGCACCACTTCGGCATCCGGCTTCTTGCAGTCACAAGTGCTGCGCCATAAGCTGCCAGCGTACCGGCTGCCGCCGATAAAACTGCCATTGCCAGTGTATTTCCATAAATGCTTAACAGATCACTGTCCGTAAAAACAGACACGAAATGTTCCATGGAAAAGGATATTTTATTTGGCCAGTCTGTGACAAACGGTGCCACAAAGATGACAACGAAAATGCACAGCATCAAAACAAGTGCAATGACAGACAAAATTGACCACACAACATCTCGGACCACGTTTTGGGACAGTTCTGCGTCGCTGATCTTTTTATAACGGATATTAAACCGCTCCAGATACTGTAAAAGACAGATACTCACAATCGACGGAAGCAGCATGATCATCGCTACTGCGGCTCCCTTTCCGAAATTCGGAATGCCTCCGAGCATCTGGTCATATAGCACACTTGCAACAACCTCAAACCGGCCGCCTACGGATGCCGGAATACCAAAATCCGTGAAGCTTAAGAAAAATGCCTGAATAAATGCGCCGCAGAGTGTTCCGAGAAGCGGACGCACAATGGCGATCCAGAAGGTTGCATGTGCTTTATCTCCCATAACCTTTGATACGATCATGACCTTTTTGTCTATGTACTGCATCGTATTGCTGACTAACAGAAATGCTACCGGTATCGTATACACGCTGTAGCCCACAAGCAGACCAAAGATTCCGTAAAGTTCAAACGGAAGTGTATGTCCTAAGGTTTTCGTGATCAATCCCTGATGACCAAACGAGTAAATAATTGCGAAACCATATGTGATCGTTGGAAGAAACATCGGCAACATCGCCGCCAGACGTATGATATTTTTGAAGCGTTTCGGCAAATTTGTATAATAGCAGGTATAAGCAAGAATGAATGCGACAATCGTTGCAAGCCCTGCGGCAAGCGCTGCGATCAGAAAACTGTTGCCAAGTGCCTGTCCAAATTTCTTCTGCTGAAACACGCTCTGATAAACAGAAAGTGTGACCCCTCCGTCCTCTCCCGAGAAGGAGCGGCACAGTAAACGAATGACCGGCAGTCCCAAAAACAGAACAAAGAAAACGGTCAGAATCATAAATATTACTTTAATGCCAATTGAATTTTTTCTCACTTTTACACCGCTTTCCCTGCTTCTAACGGTACATTTCCAAATAATGTCAGAATATTATCCCGCTTGATGATTAACTGATTTAATATGAAATGCTCCACAAATTCATTCTCCGGCGCATTCACAATGCCAAGAGGTGTATCGTACTGTGAGATCTTTCCTTTCTCAATGATCAGCACCCGGTCGGATAAGGTCAACGCCTCCTCCGGATCATGGGTAACAATGATCGTCGTCAGATGAAACTGCCTTGAGATCGTTTTGATCTTGCTCTTGATCGACTCCTTGATCACGCCATCCAGTGCGGAAAGCGGCTCGTCAAGCAAGAGGATCTTCGGCTTCATGACCATGGTTCTCGCCAGTGCCACTCGCTGTTTCTGTCCGCCTGACAGCTGGTCGATTCCTTTCTTTAAATGTGGTCTGAGTTCTAACAGATCGATCATCGCATCAACCTCCTCCGTCTTGGAAATATTCGGTTTGTTGCGAAGTCCGTATACAATATTCTGATATACATTCAGATTTGGAAACAATGCATAATCCTGAAATACAATATTAAACTCTCGTTTTTCCATGGGAATCTCTGTTATGTCTTTTCCCTGATATATGATCTGTCCCTGATCTGCCTTTGTAATACCAAGGATCAGATTTAATAATGTTGTCTTTCCACAGCCTGACGGTCCGAGGATCGAAACGATCTCGCCATCCTCCACCTCCAGTGACAGGTCGTTAAGTACATTGACGCCGTCAAAGGATTTGCTGATATGTTCTAATTTAAGCATTTCTGTCTTCCTTTCTGTTTTACCCTCTCACTCACTGAAATTCATTATAAAAACGCTATGTAAAATCCACTACCGCCCTCAAGTAAATGAAACGTAAATTGATTGTAAATTCATTTTCGCCACTACAACCATGATTTTATTCTTCCTAAGACTTCCCATACTAAGGACGGTAATTCGCCCATAATATTTCTTATGTCCGGTTATTTAGCATAGGTGGGCTCAGCTGTTTCGGACGGCACTTGCTATTTCTTCCGATATTTTTTATACTGGTTATTAAGACTTTATATTTCAACAGAAACTGCTGTTGTTCCCCTGGAACCGATTGCAGCAGCTTCTCAAAAATGAATGGAGGTTTCTATGAAACTCGAAGTGAAAAATATTACCAAATCCTTTGGTGAGACAAATGTCCTGAAGGGCATTTCCTTCTCCGTGGAAAGCGGTAAGGCGCTCGGTCTGCTTGGCCGCAACGGTGCCGGCAAGACGACAACGATCCGTATCCTGATGGATGTGTTCCATGCGAACAGCGGAGAGATCACACTGGACGGTAAACCGTTTGATCCCCGCAAGGTTCAGATCGGATATCTCCCGGAGGAAAGAGGCTTATACCCAAAACGAAAGATTCTGGAACAGATGGTTTATCTCGCCATGCTGCGCGGCATCAGCCGCAAAAGTGCTGTTATAAACGCCAGACACTGGCTTGAGCGATTAGAGGTTCTTCCATATGAAAATAAACTGTTAGAAACTTTATCCAAAGGAAATCAGCAGAAGGTACAGCTTGCCTCCACACTGGTCTGCGATCCGGAGATCGTGATCTTAGATGAGCCCTTCAGCGGTCTTGATCCTGTCAACTCCCAGATTCTGCAGGATGTTGTGCAGGAGCTGATCCGCGACGGCAAGATCGTCATTTTCTCCAGCCACCAGATGAGCTATGTCGAGGAATTTTGTGAAGATATCGTTATCATCAATCATGGAGAGATCGTTCTGTCCGGTCACCTCGATACGATCAAGCGTGACTTTGGCAAGGATCAGCTTGTTCTGAGCGCTGTCGATATGCCTCCGGAGGATTTTGCTGACCTGCTTCGCACAAAGCTTGCAGACAGTGTCCATATAACGGGACAGACCAAAGAGGATGTCATCGTCCGCTTAAATGAGGGCGTATCCCGCCAGACACTTTTACGCGAACTGTCTGAGCTTTCCGACTGCACCATTGAGCATTTTGAGACATACAAACCGTCATTAAATGACATCTTTGTAGCGAAAGCCGGAGAATGAGGGGAATGCGTGAGATCTGCTCCTTAAGGCTTTATGCCGGAACATGGGAATAACACGAACGCACAGGATTATATTACATAAGGCTTTATGCCGGAAATGAGGATTCTATGAAACGTTTTTTTACGATATATGGGTTTGAATTAAAAAGCTACATTAACAACAAATCCTTTACCATAACCACACTTTTACTGATCGTTCTTTTATGCGCCGGAACCTTTCTGCCACGCTTTATCGATATGTCTGACATGCTCGGTCTTGATAAGCCGACTAACGGAAGCGCCGCAAGTGACGATACATCCGACAACAGCGGTGCCTCCTCTGACAGCTCCAACGAAGCGGACAGCACCATCGGTCTGGTGGATGAAACCGGTATTTTTAAGGACCTGTCCATTTTAAAGCAGGCATTTTCCGATACGGAGATTGTCACAATGAAAAGTGAAAAAGAGCTGAAAAAGGCAGTCAAATCCGAAAAAATCTCTGCCGGATTTGATGTGAAAGACGATTTGAACTATGAATATTATGTTCTGAACCGGAACATGTACGATGAGAATCAGGCGATCTTCGAGAGCTTTCTTTCTCAGGTTCATCAGCAGATCTACTGTGAACAAAACGATCTGGATTACGCTTCCTTCTCGGCAGGCTATGATGCTCCGGTCAACTGCACGGAGCGTATTCTCGGCAAGGATGCCGGTGATAATTACTGGTACTGCTACGCTCTCGTTGTTGTTATCTTCATGATGATCATTTTATACGGTGTTATGGTTGCCACCTCTGTTACCGTCGAGAAAAGCAACCGCTCCATCGAGGTGCTTGTCACAAGTGTCGATGCCAAATACCTTCTGTTTGGCAAGGTATTTGCCGGTGCCACGGCAGCCATCGTACAGCTCGGCTCTGTCCTTCTGGCTGCTCTGGCAGGCTACAGCGTCAACCACACCTACTGGGGCGATAAACTGGATATGCTGCTCAAGATACCGGGCAGCGTTCTCGCCGGCTTTGCTATCTTTGGCATCGGCGGTTTCCTGTTCTATGCATTCCTGTACGGAGCCATGGGCGCACTTGTCTCCAAAACAGAGGATATCAACAAATCTGCCGGCACGCTGCAGATGCTGATCATGATCGTTTACTTTATTGTTATGTTCCAGCTTCCGACACCGGACAGCACGATCATGAAAATCTGCTCCTTCCTTCCATTTTCTTCCTACTCCGCCATGTTTGTGCGGATCGGCATGGGAAGTGTCGCCACATCAGAGATTGTAATCTCCGCCGTGATCCTTTTCGCATCCACGATCGCTGCGGGATGGCTTGCTGCCAAGATCTACCGTATGGGTACCCTTCGCTACGGTAATCCTATCAAGCTTTCCACCGCACTGAAAAATCTAAAGAACAACTAGAAGAAAATATCTCTTACGAATAACAAAAGCAACGCTGACGGGCTGATTGTCAATTGCGTTGCTTTTTGTTTTATAAATTATATACCATAATACGGATGTATCAACTCCTGTTTTCTTTGGCTTTACGCTTGTTCGAATACATCAATGTATCTGCCTTACCGATCATCTGCTCCACATCCAGTTCATCGGTTCTCTCTCTGGCAACCACACCGATGCTGGCTGTGATCGGATACGGCTTCTGCGAAACACCCTCCGTCTCATCGATGCATTGCTGCAGTCTGCAGCCAAGATCTTCCTCCGTCAGCTCTGCGATATCATCTGCAAAAATAATACAGTCAAACTCGTCTCCGCCAAACCGGGCACAGACAGCCTCATCTCCGCAGATTTCGCGTACGGCATGTGCCAGCGTACAGATTGCAAAGTCTCCCTCGATATGTCCATAATTATCATTGATATACTTGAGCCGGTTCATATCCACAGAGACAAGCACGGCATATTTGCGCGATGTCTCTGCCACCATTCTGGCAAAATGCTTATAAAAGCCCCGGCGGTTATAAAGCTCTGTCATGGCATCTAACTCTGACAGACTGGCAAGCTCCTTATTCGCCTGCATCAGATTATGCTTTAATATATTTAACTGCTGGTTCTGTAATACAAGATTGATCGTGTTCGACAAAAACATACTGAACTCGTCACAGCGCTGCATATCTCTCTGATCAATATCTTTAAAGCCGTCCACGGTATAACCATAGATCGTCTTACCGGCATTTAGCAGACGCACAAGCATGATCTCCCACCGGTCATCCGGTATGCTGATCGACACGTACCAGTCCTTCACCGCAAAGCTTTCCCCGGAAGAAAAATACCGGCCACCCCCGCCACAAAGCAGAGAAACCATCGATCCCTGCACATCCTTTCCGATACTCCCGCGAAATAGCTCCTGCTTCACCGCCGCATTGCGGAAATACTGCTTCGGAATATATTCTGTCTTCGGAGTAATCTGCATCAGCTCCTCCATGGACTGTAACGGCAAAGCACCGGTCACCATCTCATTCATTGCATGCGTATGCCATGCGCAGTCTCCCAGAGAGGATGCCAGTCTGCGAATGATCTCATTCCGGTTCTCGTTATCCTTGGGCTGACAGCCGCAGGATTGATTCTTCTCTGCCACATAATTAATGGTAAACGCTTCCGGCCGCACCCGACCACTCTTCCGCCATTCCAGCACCTTATCCAGAATAAACCATGCCGTCGCATCGTAATCCGGTACACAGGTCGATAACGTCGGCAGATAATACTTACCATCATTAATACCGTCGAAGCCTGTCACGATGACATCCTCCGGAACCCGGTAGCCTGCCTTTTCAAGCACATTGCACGCCACAAGTGCCATCGCATCATTCGCGCAGATGATTGCCTCCGGCATCGGAAGCTCCGATTGCAGGAAACGCTCCATCTCCTGCTGTGCCGGTGTCTCCCAGAACTGACCATATCCGATCCGCTCTTCCTCCACAGGAATGCCGTTCTCCTGTAATACCTTTTTAAAGACCTGCAATCTGGCATCGGATAATTCATGCCCCTCAAAACCAGCCAGCATATTAACACGTCTGACACCATGCTCCTCGATCACATGGCGTACCATCTGCTCAAACCCGGAATTATAATTATGGCAGATCAAATAACAGCCCTCTGCCTCCCGATCCATGCAAAAGCACGGAATACTACGCCTTGCAGCGATCTCCGCTATACAGTCGATCATATCGCGGTTCTTGATCGTCTCTCCCAGTATCACATAGGCTTCCAGAGGCAGATATGCCGCAAGTCCGCAAAATTCCATCTCTGCCGATGTCATTTCCAGATTTCTCTCAACGCAGGTATCCAGCGAAAAGATGACCAGTTATACCCCTGCTTCTTCCCGATGCGATGCAGCGCATGAATAAAATTCAGATTGTTTTCCTCGAACGCTCTGGCCACAAAGATCCCGATCAGTTTTTCCTTTTGTTCCATATCGTCCCCTCACTATACACTAATTCTCCGTACTCTCTGTTCAATTACAGATATAATCGAATTTATTATACCATATTCCTTCGTTTAAATCAAAAAGGTTTCTGCCACATTTCTGTAGCAGAAACCTTTGCTAAATACATGACCTCTGATTATTTGACGGTATATTTCTTAGCAATTCCCATTCCCTTTTTATTGCGCGCCTTAACCGTCACCTTATTGCCGGAATAAAGCTTACTCTTAAGCTTCACGATATAATTACCCTCGAAATCAATGGATGCGGTATATTTCTTTTTGTTGACAATGACAAATACCTTCGTCCTGGTGTTATCAACGGTAACGCCGTCCTTCTCACTGCCATCACCCACGACATCCACATGACCTGTGATCTTCTTTGCTCCGGCTTTGATCTTATCTGTCTTCGGGGTATCCGGTACGACCTCTGTTTTCTTTGTCTTTAATACCGGACTGTTACCCTTGCTGTTTGTCACATATGCATTGACCTTGACACCGGAATTGGTTTTCTTGATCTTCTTCTGGTAGCGGTACATCTTCTTGGAAGAAATGTATTTCTTCGTCTTAATCGTGTAGGTCTTCTTGCCTACCGTGATCGTCGCACTCTTACATTTCTCCTCGGAAAATACCTTGACCATCGTAGACTTGTTAGATACCGTCTGCATGGTCGGCTTTGCAGGAACTGTCTGCTTTACAACACGCTTCGTTCCCATGCTGACTCTGTTTGCCACATCGATCGTACGCATCTTGAACTCTGTCTTTGCCGTAAGCAGATACGGAAGCTGGAAATTATAGCTTCCATCACCGGCAATGTTCATATTCAGCTTCTCAACTTTATAATCCTTGTTGTAAATATCTGACTGCTTATAAAGCTCCTCCGTTCCGTCGTCCTGCATAAATACCGTTTTCTTACTCTCCAGAATAAATACCGGATATACATTCTTATCATTAAGCTCACCGGAAACCGTGCGAACCGCTGTTGTCATTTTATCCATAACCGGTTTATTCGGACCGGTTCTCTTTACCGTAACAACCGTTCTTGCACTGCAGCGTCCCTCATCATCCTTGACGTAGACAAATACCTTCTTACCGGCATTCTGCGGTGGCAGAGCATACTTAAATGCGCCACTGTCCGGTACGGTTGTCTTGTAGACGGTGGAATCCTCCAACTCAAAATAGATTGTTGTGACCGGCTCGGCTGTACCTGTGATATAAACCTTACGATTTGTATAAGTGTCTACCTTTGGTGCTTCCAGAACACCCTCATTGATATTATTGATCCGGATATAACGGATCGTTGTATTGCCGTTGCCATCGACAGCACGAACCGAATAAATGCTGTTCTTATCACAGGAAATATACCCGTTTTCAACAGCCTTTGCGCTGTTCCATGCGATAGAGGCATCGTTGTATTTGCCCTGCAGATAGGTCAGGGACGCAATACCGGAGCGGTCTGTTGCCTGAACGGCAACGCGGACCGGATGATTTGTCTCTATCTCATTTAATGCTGCCAGGTTCAGATCCGGACCGGAGGTATCCTGTGTGCTCTTCTTCGACAGCTCCGCTCTGTAATAGTCAAAATCCTCCGACGAATCGAGCTTCTCCTTGATCCATGATCTCTGCCCGATCAGATCACTCGCACCGGAACCGGTCTTTAATACATAATTATATTGGCCGGAATACTTCACATCCCAGTTGTTATCCTCAAGATTACCCAGTGTACCGCACTCGGACTGCTTCTGCATATACTTCTTAAAGTAAGCTCTTGTATCTGCGGCACTGAGCTTGGTCATTGCCTGTGTCGTAAACAGCTCCGGCACCTTTGTCGAATCGAGACGGTTGACGATCAGAAGAAACTCATCCGTATCCTTTACCGGCAGCCCGTTTCTTGTAATGTTCGTAACACGTCTGGTATCATTGACCTTCTTGCCATCGTAGTTATAACGCGGTGCCACTTTCGTATCGATCGTATATTCCACACCGTCCATCACATAGAAACGGCTCAGATCTGTCAGATACAGCTCCTGCAGCGAATACTGCAACGGCTTGCTTCCTTTGTAATTGATAATGCCGGCTAACAGGTCACTCGTCTGGGAAATCCCCTTATTGGCAGACTGTGTCAGAACAGAATCCTGTGGCTGCCCGGATGGATCTGCTACCGAAGTCGCCGACGGTGTCGCTGTTGCTGCCGGCGAAGGTGACGGGCTTGAAATTGCAGAACCGGTCGTGATAACGTTGCTCCCCGCTGTTTCGTAAGCACTCGCTGCCCACTCCAGCCATTCCTTAAGCTGTGCCCCTGTCACCTTGTAACGCCAGAGCTGAATCCTGTAGTTCATCAGCTGATAAAGATCCGCACTGGTAAAATTGTCCTTAATATCATAATAATCCAGTCCACTGCCCGCACCGTATCTTGAATAACGTGATGCGGCAACAACCGGAAGTCCCTTGCATTCTGTATTGTCATTGTTCTGATATTCCAGGCCATAAGAGATCGCCATATCATTGAGAAGCTGGATCGGACTGCTGTCCTCAACCGTGCCAAAGTAGTTCTGCCATCTTGCGGAAGATTTCAGCTCAGCCAGGATCTCTGTGCTGTCTGCCCCGAAAACGGCGCCCCACTTGTCCATGTATGCTGCGATCGTCTGATTGATCCCCGTATTGATCTGTGTCTTTTTGATCTGTGACTTTCTGGTCACGATTCTCTTGCCGGCTGATACGCCGAGATCGATCACTCCGATACCCTGACCGCTGTTTGCGACCATAACAAGGTTCTTGCCGTTGACCAGACCTGTCTTCGTATCCACCCCCGGATAAGTATCATAATGTGTTGTGCCATCCGCACAGAAATTGGAATGCTTATGACCACACAGCACCGCATCCACACCATCGATCTGTGTCAGTGCATATCCGACATTCTCATCCATCAGTGCCGGCTGCTCACTTCCCACGCCGGAATGCGCCAGTACCACAACGATATCTGCTCCGGCATCCTTTAAGATCTTGGTCTCCTTCTTTACATTGGCAACCATATCCTCTCCATTTAACACACCGGTATAGTCACAACGCTTCTTGGAAAGTATCGGGATCGACTCCCCGATCACTCCGACCTTGACTGTCACACTGGCTCCTGCCTTTGTCTTTAATGTCTTTTCAATGATCTTATTCTCATTGAAAACATGCTTTCCGGTCACGGCATCTGTAATATTAGAGGCGATGACCTTGTCCTTAAGACCACTTGTCTCGTACTGCTTCTGTATGTATGGCAGTGTGTACTCATAGTCATGATTGCCGAGAATGATCGCATCATAGTTTAACGATGCCATTGCCTTGTAGATCGGCTGTGTCTCTGACTGATCATGCTCATAAATATAATCTGTCGTGTAGTCATACATGACATCTCCCAGATCAAATAAGAGCGTGTTGCCATCCGGCACCTCACTCTTCGCTTGGTTAATTAATGTTGCCGCCTTGGAAAGACCTCCCTTCGGAAACAGTGTTCCCTTGGAATAGTCCACATCGACAACCTGTCCGTGCAGATCGGTCGTAAACATAATACGAGGTCTGCCGTATCCCCCTCGGCAGAAGCCTTGTTGACCGGTGCTGCACTAAACAGCTGTACCGAAAGCATTGCGACAGCCATGACGACTGCCATGATCCTTGTCTTGGTGTTCCCTCTTCTGTGTTCTGATTTTCCCCTTAGCTGCATATCGCGTTCTTTCCCCCTTTTGCGATGTAATAATATTGGGATCAAAATGTCTTTGTCCCCTAAAAATGATGTCACGGATTGCTCCACCGCCATGCAATTTCCGCAATCCGGCAGTCATATTTTAGCATTAGTTTATTTCCATTTTATGTCAAATTTCTGTCAATTTTCTTATATTTATGATGTTGGATGCAAAAGACTTTTTGCCCTTTGCATCATATTTGCTATCCCTGCTGAATCGCCTGCATCAGTGCCGGGATCAGCTGCTTTTTACGGGATACGGTATTCTTCAGAATGATCGCATCCTCATCCCCGGAAAGATGAAATGCCTTTCTGGCAAGCTCCTGGGCTCCGTTGCCGGCACACAAAAGCTCGGTCGTTCCCTGCGGAATATTGGTCAGCATAAAGAACAGCATCGGAATCGCATGCGAAGTGAGTGCCTTCTCCATATACGGAATCAGTCGCGCCCTCACATCATCCAGATCCTTCTGCGTCATGGAGTTGATCTGTCCTACTCCGAAGGAAACCTCGTCCACCACGAATTTCTTGAAATCCTGATAGAATATCTCCTCCGGCGTGCGCGATGACAAATTGCTGCCTGCCGCAAACATTTCCTCGGCATATTTCTCCGGATCGATCCCTGCAATCTCCGCGAGTGCGTAGGCTGCCTTCTTGTCCGTCTCCGTGCAGGTCGGCGAACGAAGGATCAATGTGTCCGATAAGATTGCCGAGCAGAGGAGACCTGCGATCTGCTTGTCGATCGTAGCATTCTGCTCCCGATAAAGCTGATAAACGATCGTCGCCGTACAGCCGAGCGGCTGGTTACGGAAATATACCGGATTCATCGTCTCCAGCCCACCGATACGGTGATGATCGATGATCTCCAGCACCTCTGCTTCATCCAGACCGTCCACTGCCTGGGCAATCTCGTTATGATCCACAAGCACAAGCTGCTTCTTGCGGGCACCCAACAGGCTTCGTCTGGAGATCATGCCATAATATCTGCCATTCAGATCCATGATCGGAAAATCACGGTATCTCTTCTGTGCCATTGTCTCTCGGATATCATCAATGTAATCGTTGCGCCGGAATGTGATCAGATCCTTTGCCTTCATAAAATAACGGATCGGCATACTCTGATTGACCAGACGCGTTGCGGTATAAGTATCATACGGTGTCTTAATAATGAAGCAGCCCTTGCTCTCTGCCAGCTTCTTGATCGTAAAGGATACGAGCGCACCATCGCAGACAATAATACATTTGGCATCCATTTCGATCGCACAAAGCTGTGATTCGTAGCGGTTACCCAGTATCACAATATCGTCCTTCTCGATATAATTTTCCATCAGATCCGGATTTGCTGCGGCGATCAGACATTTACCGGAGGAAATGATCTCATCCGGATCCCCCGCGATCATCTCGCCCTCCAGAGTCTCGATCAGATTACGAAACGGCGTCTGTGCCTTTGCGATAACGCGGCTGTCATACACATCCATGTAGGATTTTGCGATATCCTCGATCGTGATCAGACCTTCAAGCATGCCGTCCTGCTGTACGACTGGCAGCGTCGCCAGTGTACCTTCCTTCATGATCTCCCATGCCTTTTTCAGGGAAATATCGCTGCCAACTCCCGGCACCTGTACCACATCAATATCAAAAACCTGTGTCCGGACATCACTTAAATAGTCCGGCTCCGGCACATGAAACTTCTGCAGCACAAAGCGCGTCTCTGCGTTGATCTGCCCTGCTCTCTTTGCAATATAAGACCGACCTGTCACCTGCCGCTTCAGATCGGCATATGCGATCGCCGAGCAGACGGAATCCGTATCCGGATTAATATGACCGATTACATGTATTTCTTCTCCTGCCATTCTACTGATAATCCTCCTCACTATACTGTGCGATATCAATTACATACTCAAATCGTCTTGCCAGTGCCGGTGCTACACGGAAAAGCTCATCCAGTGTATTACCGTCATCCGCCAGCACTACAATAAAGTCACCGCGGAATGCATCCATCACGGCAAATATCTTTGTGATCGTCGTAAATGCAAGCTCTGATGCATTGTCAATCAGCAGACAGTTACCCTTGATCTGGTTGCAGACCCGCAGCAGATCCATCTGATTTAACTGTGTGGAACTGATCCTTGCGATCTGGCTTGTGGACAAAAAGCCCTTGTCGTGATTCACGCGAACAATCTTTTTCGTGATTCCAAGGATTTTCTCCTCACCTTCACCGATCAATACAAAATGCTTCGGCTCCAGCTCTCCGGCGATCAGGGTCAGAATATCATTGAAGGAATGATGCAGTGCTCTTGTCGTTGGCAGCTCACTCTCCTCCAGCTCCGGCAGATTGCCAAGTTCCGGGCTGTCCTCCGGCATCACCTGACGAAGCTCCGGAATATCCGGCTCCGGCATGATCTGATCCAGCTCTATCATCGTAACATCATCCTCCTTCACCGGAAGCACGCCGGATGCAATGATCTCCTCCATTCCGACCGGACGCTGTATCTCGCCGTCCTCCGGCAATGATACCGTCTGCTCTTCCTGCAGAGTCTGCATCTCTTCTTCCGCTTCCTCCTGTGGCTCCGCTATGTCCATCGGAATATATGTTTTCCCAACCTTACTCTGAACCGCCTGTGTCATGCGGCCCAGTACATCGGAAGCAAGGTTCGGCACATCGCTGATCTTTCCGGTCGCATTATCCATGACTGACACTGCCTTTTCCTTTAACTGCTCTCTCTTCTCCGCCTCAAAGATTGCCGTGATCTCTTTTGCCAGATCCTGCGTGATGCCAAGACCCGACTGCGACGGTTTCTCAGGCTTCTCCGGTTCTTCACTCGCTGCCGCCTGCTCTGCCAGAACATTTTCCACTGCTGCCGCCAATGTATTCTTCATCTCCCGGCTCATCGGTTTAGCCGTATTCTGTTGCTCCTCCGTCTCTGCCTTATTTTCCTCCGGCTTCCACTGATCCATCTCATCAGTCTGAACCGCTTCAGACTCTTCCTCCGAAGCTGCCATCTCATCCTCCGGCATTACCTGAGCAGTATCTTCCTCTATAGGCTCCATCCCCTCCGGATAAGTTGCTTCCTGAGCATCCTCTTCCTCCTCTTCGTCCTGAGTATCCTCCTCTTTGTCCTTGCTGCCGCGTTTCCAGAGTCCACGCAGCAGATGAAAACCGCCCTTTGCCTTCTGGGTGATTTCCTCCGGCGAAACTAAAAGCTCATCCTCTTCGTCCTCATCCTCGTAATCATCGACAAACTCTTCATCCTCCGGCTCCTCTTCCGGAAGTTCGCGAAGTCTTTCCTCTCTCTTTTTCTTTTTCATTTTCTCGATTTCCTGCTTCATAAGCTCCGGTCCCAGATCCGGCAGTGAACCGGTATCATCCGGGTTCGGCTCCTCAGGAAGGGCTACCGTATAGTCTCTATCTTCATAGTAAATAGATTCATCCTCATCCAGATAATCAAGCAATGCCTGTGCACGCTCCACGATCTCACCCTCGCCAAACCAGAGCTTGATGTCCTCACACTCTCTGCGGCACTCCTCCTCGCGTCCGGCACGCTGATACAGCTTTGCAAGCTCATATGCCCACTCCTCGACATAATCCTCTTCCTTCAACCGCTCCAGTGTTCGATCAGGCGGTTAAACGGTGCTCCCTTTGCCTTGTCGATCCGATAACGAAGAATAAGACTCTCCTGCTCACTGTGGTTCAGATCCTGAAACTCCTCATAAAAACGCTCCGCCTCATCCAGATTGTTGGTCCGGATGGCAAGATAGATCAGACGATACAGCACCTTTTTATTGTGATTGCGCTTATAAATACGCAGATAAATTGCCTTCGCCGCCTCAAACTGCTCTGTCTTCACATAGACCTCCGCAAAGGTCTGCAGCTCTGTCTGTGATTTAACCTGACGCACATCGATTGTCGAGAGAACGGCCGCCGCCTTCCGGTACTTTCTTTCCTCAACCAGACTCTGCACCTGTGAAACTCTTACCGCCATTTCGTATTTGCTCATAATTAATGTACCTTCCTTATTTTTGATATTCCTGTATATAAAATTCGTTTCTTCTGTCCTGTTTCATCTGAAACTTCTGCCGCAGTGCCTGTACATCATGACCGATCTCACAGATTACGATGCCCTCCTGTCCGTGCAGCGTGCCAAGCAGATTCCCCAACGGATCAAACACCGCACTGTCTCCGCTGTAATCCAGCCCGTTCAGCCTTCCGGTGCAATTGACCCCCGCCATGTAAGACTGATTCTCAATTGCCCGCGCCTTTAACAGTGTCAGCCAGTGATCCGCTCTCGAAGCCGGCCAGTCTGCGATTACAAGCATCACATCCGCCTGCTCCGATACCAGCTCAAAAATCTCTGGAAACCGCAGATCATAACACACAAACAGACCTATCGTGTGTCCCATAAACGGGACAGTAACAAGACGGTCGCCACCCTGATAAATATCAGTTTCGCCCCCATACCGGAACGGATGCAGCTTACTGTACTCTCCAAGCACCTTCCCCTCTGCGTCCAGTACGGTAAACCGGTTTGTCCCCTTTGTCTGTCCGGCTTCCGGAAGTGCCGCCCATCCAAAGCCAATGGCGATATGATACTCTCCGGCAATCCTTCCCATCCGTTCCACCGACTCCGGCTGATCCGGATCCTCTCCGATCCGGTCAATATCCATCGAAAAGCCGGTCAATGACATTTCCGGAAACACGATCAGATCTGCCTCACCGGCTGCTGCCTGAGCCGTCAGCTTCCGCACCTTTTGCAGGGACAATTCCTTGTCCTCCCACGCCATATTTAATTGTCCTAATGCAATTTTCATATGAGTTTTCACACTCCCCCCTATTCATTCTACTGCTGTAGTATCAGTTTTTTCAGATACTCTACTTTATTATATATTTATCGTACCCATATGGCAATACCAAACTTCTGCCAGAAGCATTCCCCATTTTCCAAAAGTATGCTATACTGTTCTTACGATGTATAACTGCCTTTGAGGCATAGAAATGGAGGACACTAATATGAAGATCCAATCAGTATTTGATGATGCATTCCGTACATACGGACGAGTTGTTGACAGTTACGATTACTCCCTGCTTCTGGAGCGTCTGGAGGCCAATACGCCGAAGCCGGCAGACAGTGTTGTATATGTTCCATCGGTCGCAGAGCTTGAGGATACCCCTGCTTACGCACAGCTTCGCGATAACTGCTACGGTGGTATGCCGATCGAGATCGGTTACTGCAACGGAACCAACACAAAATTAAACTGCTTCGAGTATCACAGAGACAGCGAGATCGATATTGCTGCTGACGATGCGATCCTTCTTGTTGCAAGACAGCAGGACATTATTGACGGCAAGATTGATTCCTCTAAGACGGAGGCATTCCTGTGCCCGAAGGGAACCGGCGTAGAGCTTTACGCAACCACACTTCACTATGCACCTTGCAGTGCCAGGAAGGGCGAGGGCTTCCGTGTTGTTATCGTTCTTCCGAAGGGAACCAACGAGGATGCTCCTGAGATCTCCGTTGTCAATGATAACGACAAGTATCTCTGGGCAAGAAACAAATGGCTCATCGCACATCCTGACTCAACCGAGGCTGCTGACGGTGCTCAGGTTGGTATTACCGGAGAGAATGTCGATATCATCGATCTGATCTAATCACGATAGGAGTCAAATATGTCTAGAAATTTACCACCTGATTTTCTCCGTGAGAGAAAACCGATCCTTGGTGCAGAGTGGGAAGATTTTCTACAGTCGTATGATACGCCGCGAGCTTACGGGCTCCGGCGTAATCCATTTCAAGGCTGTGATACGCTTCCCTTCTCATTAAAGCCGGTTGCATGGGCGGAGGATGGCTATTATTTTGATCCGGAGGAGCGTCCCGGAAGGCATCCGCTCCATGAAGCCGGTGCCTACTATATTCAGGAGCCAAGTGCCATGTCTGTGGTGAGCCTGTTAGATCCACAGCCCGGCGAACTTGTCTGTGACCTGTGTGCTGCTCCCGGCGGCAAGAGTACTCATATTGCCGCTCTGCTTCAGGGGCAGGGCATGCTGGTGTCCAATGAGATTTTCCCGAACCGCGCCCGCATTCTCTCACAGAATATCGAACGCATGGGAATCCCGAATGCACTTGTCTGCAACGAATCCCCGGAAGGACTTGCCACTCACTTTCCGCTGTTCTTCCACCGGATCGTTGTCGATGCCCCATGCTCCGGCGAAGGAATGTTCCGTAAGGATGATACCGCCGTCAGTGAATGGAGTCTTGAGAATGTCGGGATCTGTGCTGACCGTCAGCGGATGATCCTTACGCAGGCAGACCAGATGCTGCAGCCCGGCGGCGTTCTCGTCTATTCAACGTGCACCTTTGCACCGGACGAGGATGAAGCCATGATCCAGTGGTTTTTAGAGACACATCCGGATTATACTCTGACGAACTGGCACGACACTGCTCTTGGACAACGCGTAGCAGACCTTCCGGATCACGGTGGCCTTTCCTGCGGCATTGCCGCATACCCCGACGAGATCTCATCCCGCGTTCTGCGTCTCTGGCCGCATAAGCTCCATGGAGAAGGACACTTTGCCGCACGTCTCGTCAAAGCAGGTACACCACAGCCGGCCTGCGAAGTCCTGCCGACCGTTTCCGCAAAGAAGTCCAAAAAGAAACAGCGCGATAAGGCGGTCGATCTGACCGATTACAAAGAATTTGAAAAAAAAATACCTGCAGACACCTCTGCAGGATGATCCCGTGTTTGCACATGGCAGAATGGAGTTATTCGGCGATTCTCTTTATCTGCTGCCGGCCGCAGCGCCTTCGCTTGCCGGCTTGAAGCTGCTTAGAAGCGGTCTTCAGCTTGGTACACTCAAAAAGAACCGGTTTGAACCTGCACACGCACTGGCAAAAGCATTGAAGCCGTCACAGGCATGTCAGAGCCTTTCCTGCAGCTATGAAGATGCCAACCGTTATCTTCACGGCGAAACAATCGCCTGTGATCCGTCCTTCAAGGGCTGGGTTCTTGTCACCGTTGACAACTGTACCCTCGGCTGGGGCAAGGCACAGAACGGTATGCTGAAAAACCACTATCCGAAGGGGCTTCGGATCATGGGCTGATATCCGGACAGCACCGGACATCCACAGGCTTTCAGACTTGCAAGATCCTGATGGCCACCACTCATCAGCACACAATCGATACCAAGTGTATGAGACACCTCATAGTCATGAACGCAGTCTCCGATCATGACCGTCTCATCTCTTGGTATTTTTTGTTGTGTGAAATAGTCGACCGCCCGCTCAATCTTCCCTGCTGCCAGCAGATCATTGGCTCCAAGCACTGCATCAAAGTAATGCGTCAGTCCAAATCTCTTGACATGCTGTTCTATGATCCTTGTTGCAGAGGAGGACAAAATAATCTGATGACACCCTTCCTGTTCAAATCGGCGAAGCAGATCCTCCACTCCCTCATGCAGAGAAAGCTCCCGCTTATGCGCCTCATAATATTCCTGAAACCTCTCTGCGATCCAGTCGAAATCGGTCTCTTCCATATCAAAAAACCGTTCATAAAAACGAAGAATCGGCGTATCCATCGCCTGACGATACTGCTCCAGTGTGATTTCCGGCCGCTTCTTCTCTCTGAGCATATCATTCACAGCATCCAGCGCGATCCCGACATCGTCAATGATCGTTCCATTCCAGTCCCAGACAATATATTTCTTTGTGATCATAAATACGCCCCTTTAATAAATTTCGGCTATACAGATTTCCGCTTAGGAAGTCCGCATAACCGAATCCATAACATTTCAATATCATACAGCATCTGCGGTTTCATATGCCTTCTTGTAGCTTTGTACTTTATTAACATATGATTTGCAGTAGGACGGTATGCCACCATATCTTCTGACTGCGCCGCTTCCGGCATTATAGGCTGCCAGAGCCATTCTCTCGTTCCCGTTAAACTCCTTGAGCTTCTGCGAAATACATTTTGCTCCGCCCATAATATTCTGTTCCGGATCATAAGGATCAGTCACACCAAGTCCCTTTGCGGTATCCGGCATTAGCTGCATGACGCCCATCGCTCCTGCACCGGAAACGCTCTTTGCATTGAAATTAGACTCTGCCTTTGCGATTGCCTTGAGCAGGCTCTCGGATACTCCGTATTTGGCGGCTGCCTTCTTAAAATATGAATCGTATTTTGTTGTTTTCATGGAGTCCGCTGTGGTTGTCTTATTCTGCGCCGACACGCTCCCGGTTCCCGATGCCTTATCCGCCTGACTCTTCTTGGTATCCGCAACATCCTCATAAGTCACAGCCCGTCCTGTCACCGGATCAGCATATAATGTCTTCGCTGTCCTGGTCTCTACTGCCTGTCCTGCTTTACGGTCCGTCGTGCTCTGCAGCTTCCTGCGGTCTGCCTTTTCCTGAGTCTTGATATCCTCCTCATTGACAATGCCGTTCTCTTTATGCGCTAACACCTTTTCGAAAGATGTCAGTGTGGTTTTACGCTTCTTACCATCGTTATATGTCATTAACGGCTTAATATCCAGCCTGACAATATGATCTACCATTTCATCCCTCTCTCCGACTGCCTGCCCCCGCAAACAGCTCCTTCAATGTCGTCTCATGATCCAACTGTCCGAGTGTTTCTTCCGCAAACACCGGCGTCACGATATCTGCTCCGCTGACTCCGTTTCTCCCTTCGTCTGCTGCGTACACTTCAGCCGGTATCACCTGCTTTTGAAACGCAAGAGACTTTCCCTTCTCCTGTTTCACGCCATGATAATGCAGCGTCTGATACTCCGGTGCCAGAACATCGCGATACACTGCCTGCGCTGCATGATTCTGTACGGCAGTCTTTGTCTCAATCTGTTTCACGACAGCCTGCTTTCCCTCTATGATCTTCATGACGCCACCTCTCTCCTGCCTACAGTGCGCTGTAAATAATGTTGCGCAGAAGCTGCACATCACGGTATCCGTTACCGCCACACTTCTGGATCACATAAATGATCGCAAGATCCTCCGCCGGATCCATCGCCACATAAGAGCCGAGCCATCCATCCCATCCAAACTCTCCCTCTGAGCCAAGTCCGTAGGATGCCGGAACATCAATCATATGGCGCATCAGATCACCATAGCCGTAGCCTCTGAGTGCCTCCCAGTCATACATCTTCATCTGCTGCGGTGTCAGCTGGTTTATATGCATATGCTCGATCGACTTGCGCCCCAAAATACGGACACCACCATAGCATCCGTCGTGCATCATCATCCGGACAAACCTGGAGTAATCACCCACCGTGGATACAAGTCCCGCTCCACCGGACTCAAATGCCGGTTTCTTTTTGTGCATATAGGAAAGTCCAAGATGCTGCCATGTACATGGTTCCAGCGTTCCTGTCTCCGGCTTAAACTCGTAATTCTCCATAAAACGGTCCAGCTTGTCCTCCGGCACATAAAAGTCGGTATCCACCATTCCGAGCGGCTCAAAGATTGTCTCTTTTAAATATTCACCATATGTCTTACCCGTCACCACTTCGATCACAGCACCAAGCACATCCGCACAGAAGGAATAACGCCAGCCCTCTCCCGGCTCAAATTCCAGCGGCTGCTGTCCGATCAGATTAGCAAGATCGTATGTACTCGTCGGCTTGCCCGCCTCAAGATCTGCATAATACTTGTCGATCATATTCTGCATATAAGTTCCCGCCGGAAAACTGGCATCCGGATATGTCACACCGGCTGTCATATTCAACAAATGCTGGATCGTCACCTTCTGCTGCACCGGCACAAGCTCGCCGTCCTTTAACACCTTCTGATCCTGAAACCCCGGAAGATACATATCCACCGTATCGCTCAGGGAAAGAAGCCCCTTCTCTACCACGGTCATCACTGCCGCTGCCGTAACCGGCTTTGTCATGGAATAACAACGGAAGATAGAATCCTTCGTCATCGGAATGTCTCTTGCCACATCTGCCATACCAAAGGAACGGAAATATACGGTATCTCCTTTATGGATCACACAGAGACTCGCTCCCTTGATCTCATCCTTTTCAATCCGCTCGCAGATGACCTTGTCCGCTTTATTTAAAATATCGTAATTCATATCATTCCTCATTTCTAAACATATTTTGCGCACATACCGGATCTGTGTCAGGTATGCCGAAGAATAAATTCCATATGCAAAAATTTATTCCCGTTTTGATCACTCTTATTAGTGTAACATATTCCAGCCCTATTCATCAATACACAGGTATAAACAAGCAAAAAAATAATCATACTAAAGGCACGTAATATGAATCAGAAAGGCATGGTATTTCTATGGCACTTACTCCAATACAGGCATATTCCATTATATTTTTCACAGGGGGCTTTCTTTACTGTGGAATCGAAATTCTCTACCGGGGATACACGCATATTTCCATGTTTTTCACTGCCGGCATCTGCTTTCTGCTGATCGGTGCGGTGGAAGCTCTGTTCCATGCCAGATTTTCCCTTCTGCTGCAAATGCTTCTTTGTGGTCTGATGATCACAACTATCGAATATCTGGTAGGACTTCTTGTCAATCACCAGCTCCATTTAAACGTCTGGGATTACACCGGACGCCCATACAATATACAAGGCAGATCTGTCTGCTGAACAGCACGCTCTGGTTTCTCCTGTCCGGTCCTTCCATCCTGTTGTTTGACTTTCTGCGGCATATTCTGCTCAACATGCCGTTACCGCATTATCACATTCTTTGACCAGCCGGGCACAGCACTGTGCACGATTATTTCTGCAGATATGCCGGCCGGTTCCATACTCCGGATGCCGTCTTATGCTTCCAGATATCCTTCGATTTCTGATAACCCTCAACCAAAAGGTACTGCCAGTTGCTTGCCGTTTTCAGAGAACGATAAATCTTTTTCAGCGAGATCCACTTCCTGTTGTGATCCGGATCTCCGGAATCCGCCAGAAAAACCCGGTCATGCTTTTTATCATAAGCAAAGATCGTCACATAATGCCCCGGTGTATTCTTCCAGTGAACCGTAGAGTTGCTACTGGAGACGAGAACAATCGCACATTTGGCATCGCTGATATTCTGTCGAAACTGTCGGTATGTCTCCTGCTTATGCTCGACATGACACTGAAATCCCAGCCTGGTAAGGCTTCTTCGCATATATCCCCAGTCAATTGCCATGCCACCGCCATAGCCGGTATGCTTCTTGGCAAAACGATACATATCCACCGGAGAACACTGATACTCTGTCAATGACGAATACACATTTGCCATACAGCACAGACCGCAGCCAAAGCCGCCAAACGAGCCTCCATCCATATACTGCTCTCCCCATTCACCGGACCAGTCAATGCCCCGCTTCCAGGACTTTGGTCCCTGAAGATACGTGTACAGTTTCTTCGTTTCATCCGGCTTTTCCGTCTGTTTCATGGAAGGCGTCGGACTTTCCATCGGCTCTGCTGTCTTATTCGGCACCTTTGTAGTCTCTGCTTTCCTGACAGGATCGTTCTTCGCCACAGTATTGTTCCTGCGCATCCGGTAATTATGACTCCAGACCGTTGAAAGCAGCAATGCCGCCGCAACAAATATAACACTTGACCACATCAGCAGTAAATGGCACTTCCTGCGACTCCATTTTCTTTTCTTTTTCGTACCACGCATATATTTCCTCTTTTCGTACCAAATTGATTTTCATTGACTTCCACTTATGTTACAAACATTTTCCTTTATATTTTAAAAGGGAAAAACTATATTTTGTGCTGGCTTTTCACTACATCATATACTTTTTTATATTTATATACTAAGACTTCCCATACCTCAAATTGATGTATGCCCATAATATTTCTTATGTCCGGTTATTTTGAAATCATAATTTGCCTGCCAATATATTAAAAATCCATGAGCTATGACTAAAAAATTGTCTTGTCACTTACGGATTTCGAAAAATCTAATTGCTTTGCTGCTTTGATCTTCGATAAACACATCCTGCCGTACTCGCCCCAAGGTGGGATTCAGATGTTTCGAAAGGCACTTGCACCCGCCGGTACTTACGCCCCGGATTTTGCAAATGATATAGATACTCCATCGAACATCCGGCGTTATGTACCGCTGCGTGGTGCAGTGGTAGCGGGAGCGTGCCGTCCGAAATAGCTGAGCCCACCTATGGGGCTCAGTCGTGCGGATGCGTATTTATCAAAGCATTGCAAAGCAAGATTTTTCGGAAATCCTACTGATCTGCGTCAATTTTTTAGTCATAGTTCACGGATCAACTGATTTCTCAGGCAAAATTCATATTTTATTTTCCGGACATAAGAAATATTATGGGCGGATCTCCATCTTTGGTATGGGAAGTCTTAGTTAATAATTTTGTGAGAGCAATACATTGTGGATTTCCGATACATCAAAAAGATCATCTTCCATCCGGTATCACCGGACAAAAGATGATCTTTATCATTAAAAAAATCTTATGAATCGTATTCTACTTGGAAAGTTCTTATTCTGCCAGATCCAGAATCTCAATCTTGGTAATCGATGCTCCCTCTGTCGGAGAGGAGAACTCAATCCAGTTTTTGACACCGGCAAGCTTCTCTGCACTAAGTGCAAGCACTGCCTCATTATACTCTGCGTGATCCATTGTGTCAAAGTGAGTTGCATTGATATCCTTACCCTTGCAGTATGCAAACTGGAAATCCGCCTTGCTGCTCAGTTCATCGGAAGCCATTGTCACACGGATCGCCGGCTTCTTTAATTTCGACCAGTCATAGGTCAAAAACAACTGCCAGAACCACTTGTTGGACTGAACGGTCAGACCATCACTGCAGCTTGTTGTCTCAAAGTTACCAACCTCGCCCAGAGAAAGATCCGGCTTACCATCTGCCGTAATTCCTTTGTTGTTGGTACGGCTCCAGATTCCTTCCCAGGATGCAACAACCTTCATCTTGGCTACATCTGCATCGCTTAGCTTCTCAACCAGCATTGTTCCTGTGTCAACAGCGCCCTCTTCCAAAGGAACATTTGTTGCTCCCGTTACCTCCTCAAGCATCTGTGCAAAATCCTTAAAGCAGATTACACCATCGTAGCGGTCAAATACGGAATTGTTCCAGAGAACCGGAGTTGCTCCGATCTTCTTACCGTATGTCATAACTTCCTTCACATATGCCGGAATGCCCTTTTTGTCGGTATTACCAAAGCCGTACTCTCCGATAATGATTCCATAGCCATTGTCGGAGAATTTCTTTAGCTTGTCAAACTGTGAATGAAGATAATCGTAATCCTCCTGTGACCCCCAGCTTCCCTGATAATCCGCATTCGTCTTATCCTCTAAGATTCCCCAGCCATATGGTGAATAATAATGAATAGAAACGCTGAGCTTTGTCTGACCATTCTCTGCTACGGTATCGGTCGGCATCTAAAACGTTCATCGCAGGTCTTGTCCAGATCGGTTGCAAAGCCGGCGATCAGAAGCTGTCTGTACTTGTTGTTCTCACAGAAAAGCTTATCTGAGCTGTTACGCACGATCTCAACAAACTTCTGGTTGATCCGGTTTGTCACTTCATATGCCTCATCATTGGTGAGATTTCCCTGTACTCCCTCGTACTTCGTGTTAAGACCCAGATTATCTCCGCCGACAAAATCACTTAACTCCTCATTCGCTGACTCGAAGATCAGATGATCTCCATACTCACCGTAACGCTCTGCGATCTGTGTCCAGATTGCCTCATACTTCTTCCAGGCCTCCTTACGGACATCCTCTCTCGCATTGCCCTCGCTGTCAGCGGCGCCAAACATGCCCCACCATGCACTGTCATAGTGAATATTGAGAACAACGTACATATCATTTCTAAAGCAGTAGTTCATTACTGTCTCAACACGATTAAAATATGCGTCATTGATCGTATATGTACCGTCATCCGGCATCATATTAGACCATGCTACCGGAATACGAACGGTGTTAAAGCCACATTTCTTAACCGCCGTGATCATCTTGTAGGTTGTCTCCGGCTGCCCCAGCCTGTCTCATATACCGTCGGTGTGATCTCTGACGGCTGAAGTTCGCTGGTATCAATGCCGCAGCTTTCCAGTGTATTACCAAGGTTCCATCCCTGTCCCATCTTCTGCATAAGCTCCGGTGCTGTCATTGTCTTGTCCATCTGACCGTCATCATACTTGCGGATGCCGTTCTTAGACTTGTCCGGATTCGGTGTCGGTGCTGTGCTCGGAACAACCGTAGGTATGATTGTCGGTGCTGCTGCCGAAGCTGCCGGTGTCTGTGTTGGTGCTGTCACTGCCGCAGAGCTTGCCGGTGCTGCCGGTGTCTGCGACGCTTTCACTGCTGCAGCCTTCACCGTGACCTTACAGTTTAATTTCTTTGTCTTAAGCTTTTTATTACCCCTGATCTGATACTTTACTGCTGCAGTGATGGTTGTCTTACCGACCTTTTTTCCGGTAACAACGCCCTTCCTTGAAACCACTGCAATGGCTTTCTTCTTGCTGGTCCATTTGCAGGATTTTACCTTTACCGTTTTGTTCTTCTTGACCTTTAAGGTCACCTTCCTGCCCTTTTTGACTGATACGCTTGTCTTATTCAGACGGACAGGCGTTTTCTTTGCTGCCTTTGCCGGGACACTTACCCCACTCAGTCCTGAAACCATCATTGCAGCAGACATCAGAACTGCCATTAGTTTTCTGCTTTTTCGCATAATATAACTGTTCCTTCCTTTCCCATAAACTACCGGAACCGGTCTATGCGTGCCGGTTCGTGATAAAATGATTTACTTTTTCCTTCGAGTATATTATATCGTATTTGTAACATTTTTACAAATAAAACACCGCTTTCTATTCAATCTTTATGACATCTTTCAGCACATAATGGAATGTCGGTGCCGAGCTCTTTTCATTCTCTTTATATTCCTTTTTCAAGGAGATCTGATCCGTGTCATCCTCCGGATCCACCCCGATATAATCCCCCTGAAATACATGTACCTTCTTCTGCTCAAACCGGTGTATCAAAGAGTCTATCTTTTCCCTGGTTCCGGGTGCGGCGATCAGCTCATTCAATTCCAGCATCTGCACCCACCCCTGATCAAAACCTGCTCCGGCATCATTTCCATTTACGGTCGCATTCTCCTCATTTTCAATATCCCGGTTCTCAATGACTGCCTGCACGGCAGAGGAAATGTACGGTTCCCAGTTGATCCTGCACCCGGTAAGATACGTTGTCGGCGCCACATCCGCCATACTCTGATTATAACCGACATGATACACGATTTTTTCTCCCTTGACCTCTTCACACGCTACCGCCGGTCCTGTCGTATCGGAATGCTGTGATATGATCACGCAGCCCTCACGGATCAGCCCGGAGGCACATTTCTTCTCTAAGGCATAGCTTCCCCATGTGTTTGTGTACTTTACGGTCATCTGTGCCTGTGGCACAATGGATCGCACACCGAGGAAAAATGCCGTATATCCGGAGATTACCTCCGCATACGGATATGCTCCGACATATCCGACCTTTGCCTGCTCCTTCGTAATGGTTCCCTCATCAATCAGCTGCTTTAATTTCATGCCCGCTGCCACACCGGAGATATATCTTCCTTCATAGATTGCTCCCATATATGTGTGATAATTTTTATAAACCGGCTTATCGTTGGCATTGGCACAGGTCGACTGGCAGAACTGCACCTTCGGATACTTTCCTGCCCATTCCTTTGCTTTTTCTCCAAACGCAAAGCTTGTCGTAAAGATCATATCACAGCCATCATCCACCAGCTCCTGCAAAATACTCTCCTCGCTTCCCTCTGTCACATTAAACTTCGGGATCGTCTTCACCTGCCCGGCGTATTTCTTTTCAACTGCCCTCTGCGCCTTGACAAAATTGCCCGTATAGGCGGTACTGGTATCTCCCACATAGACAAAGCCGATAGTGATCTTTCTTTGCTTTGTGTCATCCCGCATCAGTACATGAAGGCAGAACGCCGCCAGTACAACGAGCAGTGCGCTGCTAAATGTGATCAAATATATTCTCTTCATACCATGCCTCTCTTTCTTTTATGACTGTTCCAGAATATCTTTTCTGCCGTACAGACTCTCTACATCGATCGTTCCATCCTCCAGAAGACCTAACAGGATCTCCACAAGCTTGGGATCAAACTGAGTTCCCTTGCCCTTCTCCAGTTCGTTTAACACAAAATCAAGATCCAGCTTTTTGCGGTACACACGATTGGCTGTCATCGCATCAAAGGCATCAGCAATACCGATGATCCGCGCATTTAGCGGAATCTGTTCTCCCTTCAGCCCATTCACATAGCCTCTGCCGTCATACCGCTCATGATGGTACAGTGCCCCCTCATCCACATGCTCTATAAACGTAAAATTCTTTAAGATCTCTGCTCCCCGGATCACATGGGACTTCATCACATCGTATTCCTCATCGGTCAGGCGGCCTGCTTTATTTAAGATACGATCCGGAATCGCGATCTTTCCGATATCATGCAGCAATGCTGTTTTTCGCAGCACCTCCAGATCCTCCTTATCGTATCCGAGCTTTTCTGCGATCATAACAGAGTATTCCGATACACGCTGGGAATGTTGACTGGTATTTTCATCCTTGGCATCGACCGTTCTCGCAATCGTGATGATCGTCTCATTTCCCATCTGGATCTGGTTCTTTGCAAGCTCCAGCTCCTTCTTCTGCAGATTCAGCTTCTTCTGGATCTGTGTTCTTACGATCAGCCAGGTCAGATATGCGATCGTCAAAACGAGGACGGCACCGTAATAAACATAAAACCACCAGTGATCATAGATTTCTTTGTCCTTTACGATCGGATAGGTGCTTTCCTCGATCACCTTTGCTTTCTGGTTATCGTACACCGCCATGTGGAAAACATAGTCTCCTGTCGGCAGATTGGTGTACACAATATTTTTCAGTTCACTCTGAGCAACAATGACCGGCTCCTTGTCAAAGCCCTCCAGCCATACCCGTACATACGGATCGTTGATCGAGTAATTGACTACTTCCGGTACGATCTCGATATGTGACACGCCTCTCGGAATATGAAAGACCTCTCCTCGCTCCACATAAGATGTCTCCCCGTCCAGCCGGATCGACTTCATCAGCATACGGTACGAGAAATTGTGTGAATTGTAATCATTGATATTCATATATACCGCACCAAAGCCACCGGAAATATAGAGATTATCGTTCTCGTCAATATAATTCCATGCATTTGGCGTCAACGACTCCTGCAGACCCTTTGTGGCATTTAACAGATCATAATCTAACTTCTCTCCGTTTTCCAGCTTCTTCTTATCTACAACATAGATACCGGCTGAACTGAGCACAAAAACCTCCCCCTTATTTCCCTCAACCATATCGAAATTATTATAATACGGGAAATTCTTCAGCTCGCGGATCTGATCCTTTTTCATGAAGCACAGACTGTTGCTCGTGATCACGAAAATACCTCCGTTATCGGTATCCGGAACCATTCTGAGTACAACTCCGGAGCTTAAGCCGTTTGTCTTCTTGTAATGCGAAACCACCTTCCGATTGCGGATCAGTGCAATACCATTACCGTCTGTTCCTGCCAGGATACTTCCGTCCTTCTGCTCCAGCATACAGAGCACCTTTGGATTAGCAAGACCATTCTCTGTGCCGATCGTTCCTGTGATCTTTTCGTTTTTGACAAAACTGATGCCGATGTCGCCCGCCAGAGCAATGGTTCCATCCGTGAGCTCCATCGCAGTTCTGAACTTATCGCCGAGCAGCCCTTCCTTCTCTGTATAGCTGTGCATGGTTCCATCCGTGGCAAGCTCCAGCACACCGGAACCGGAGGTACAGATCCACAGATGGTTGCGGCTGTCCACCATCAGACAGCGTATCCGGATGCCCTGCAGTTTTCTTGTCAGTGCATTCTCCCGAACCTCCGTCATACGTCCATTTACAATGTCAAGACCACTGTCTGTACCAAAATACAGATTACCGTCCCACTTTGTCACGGTATTTACGACATCCTCATCCAGTCCCACCTCAGTAAATATCTCCGTAAACACAGACTTACACATCCGAAACAGACCAAGTCTTGATGAGGTAAACCAGAGGTTTCCCTGATAATCGATCAGCATGTGATCGATCGAGCTGTTAAACTTGTTGGTATTGATATCCTGATAAACATTCTTTGCATTCAGATAACCGGCTCCATTGTCCGCACAAATAAAGATCTCACCATCCTCGGAGCGGTTTAATGACTTAATATTGGACAAGGAACCGCATTTGATCACCTGCGTGTTCTTCCAGATCTTGCCGGAGGGTTCATAGACCTCGATCACATTGTCGGTTCTTCCAACATACAGCTTGCCGGACTGGTCAAACATACAACAGGAATATGCTGCCTGCATCGGTCTTTTCTCCCACTGTGCGATGATCTCTCCGTTACGGAGAAGGTACAGACCTCCCTCATCCGTAACTGCAGCCACATGACCTGCCTGATCCGCCGAAAGACTTCTGGCATAGGTGATCTCCGGGATCATATCCGTAACTGCCAGACCACCGGATAAGGATACAACGGCAAGCGCATCCGTTGTACCGATGTAAAAAGTTCCATCGGAATTTTCTGTAATGCATCGCACCGAATCAGAGGGAAGTCCGTGCATGGAATCTATAACATTGGAAATTTCTTCATTAATGCTGATCGAAACACCACTGTCATTTGTTCCGATCCAGAGTCTTCCTGCCTCATCCGTATAAAGGCAGTTGACATTTTTGACCGACTCGTATTCATTCATCCATCGAAAGCTGCTTCCATTGTAGCGGTACAGTCCGCCATAAGTTCCGATCCACAGGATACCGTCCTTTGTCTGGGCAATATCATTCGCCTTGCCACCCGGCAGCCCGTTTCCATCGTTATATATCGTCTGGACATATGTGTTATAACGCTCTTCTGCTGCCGCCTTCATGTCACAGCCCGGCTGCCATGCGGCAAGCAGAACAAGGATTCCTGCAAAGATTCCCGTCTTCACATGATTCGGACGTATCTTCGGATTCTTTGTCTCCTGCTTTCTCTGTCTCCGGTCATGAAACAGCTTCAGCACGGCAAAAAACGCCACCAGCGTCACAACCTTATCCAAAAAGTCCACGTAAAACTCTCCAATCACATAACAGAGCCAATGGATCAGTCCCATCTGTCCAAGCAGATCGATCACACCGTCTCCCCAGATATTCCCGGTTCTGCCATCGGAGAAAAGGATATTTAACGGAACCGATACTGCCACCGACACCACGGTAACCAGAAAGCTGAGTGTCATCGTCCGGAACAGATTCTGCAGATATCCCCTTGCCGCGCAGTGTCCTACCAGAATCCCAAGTGCCACATTGGTGATGGCATAGATACAGGAAACCGGATGGGAAAAACCGTAGATCACATTCGTCGCTGCACCGACGATTCCACCGCACACCGGTCCCAGTGCATACGCACTGCAGACTGTGCCAAAGGAATCCAGCCAGAGCGGAAGCTGCATCTTTGCTGCCGCATACTTGCCGATACAGTTGATCAGAATGCATCCGATTACGAATAGACTTATTTCGTAGTTCTTTTTATGCTGCATTTTCATACCTCTTTCTATTTGTTCATTCTTCTCTTAATTACGATAATTATAATGGTATTATTTTATCGAGACAAGTCGTTTTGTGAATTTTTTTATATAATCATGAAAAAGTCTCATATTAGAAAAGAATATGCCGATAATATCTATCATGATACACAGAATAAAAGATGCTTTTTAAGGACATCTGTGATAAACTGTCCACAAACAGACAGAAAAGAGGTTGCAACTATGATTCAGATTGATTTGATCACGGGATTTCTCGGCTCCGGCAAGACAACGTTTATCCGCAGATATGCGAAATATCTGATCGATCAGGGGCTGAACATCGGAATACTGGAAAATGATTTTGGTGCAGTCAATGTCGATGCCCTGCTGCTGCAGGATATCCTCGGTGACAACTGTACTCTGGAGATGGTCGCCGGCGGCTGTGATGCCGACTGCCACCGCAGACGTTTTAAAACAAAGCTGATTGCGATGGGAATGTGCGGCTACGACCGTGTACTGGTGGAGCCCTCAGGCATCTTTGATATGGACGAATTCTTTGATGCCCTCCATGAGGAGCCTTTAGACCGCTGGTATGCAATCGGCAATGTGATCACGATCATCGATGCAGCTCCGGATCAGGAGCTCTCTAAAGACTCCCGCTATATTCTGGCATCACAGACGGCACAAGCCGGTACCGTCCTCTACAGTCATGTGCAGGAGGTTTCACCGGTGCAGCTTGAAGAGACCAGACGGTTCGTAACCGGTGTTATGAATGAGCTTCATATGACGCTTCCCGCCGGACAGACTGTTTTCCAAAAGGACTGGACCGATCTGACCACACAGGATTTCCGTCAGATCATGAGCAGTGGATATCACGGTGCCGATTACGCCAAGCTCTGGATGGACAGTCAGAAGACCTATGACAGCCTTTATTTTATGAATATGGAATTTACCGAAGATTTTCTTCAAAAGTCCTGCCGCGAAATATTAAATGACCCCGCCTGCGGCAAAGTCTTCCGGATCAAGGGCTTCCAGAAACTTCCGGATGAAAGCTGGATTGCTGTCAATGCAACGCTAAAACAGACGCAGATCCATCCGATTGCTGTCGGCCAGGCGATCCTGATCGTCATCGGTGAAAACCTGAACCGGGAAGCGATCGAAGGCTACTGGGGCAGATCCAGACCTTAGGGTTCAGAAGGACTTAGATCAATACAGGCAGAACGGTAAGCTTTACCATTCTGCCTGTATTTTATTTCTGATATGCTTTTCGTTATTAATATTCCTTACGATGCCCCGGCACCGCCATACCGTTTAATCGTCCGGAATAACTCCTCGAAATCAAGCGGCTTTGAAAGATGGGCATTCATACCTGCCGCCTTGCTCCTTGTAATATCATCTGCAAAGGCATTGGCGGACATGGCGATGATCGGAACACTTCCGGCATCCTCTCTTGACAGACCGCGGATCGCTTTTGTTGTCTCCAGGCCGTCCATCTCCGGCATCATAATATCCATCAGGATCACATCAAAGCTGCCGGGGTCTGACGCTTCAAACTTCTCCAGTGCTTCCCTGCCATTATATGCCTTCGTCACAACAGCACCCTTGTCGGTCAGCATATATTCTGCAATCTCCATATTCAGTTCGTTATCCTCCACTAAAAGCACGCGGAGATCCTGAATGGATACATCGCCGGTCTTTGATTCACCTTCCCCGCTACAATATTTCCGGTCAATCTGCAGCGGCAGATGAACCGTAAAGGTTGTTCCCTTCCCCTGCTCACTGACAAAGGAAATGGTACCTCCCATATGTTCTACCAGCTTTTTGGCGATCGGAAGTCCAAGTCCCGATCCGGAATAGGTTGTCCTGACAGCATCCGACTCCTGTGCAAAGGTATCAAAGGCATGCTTCTGAAACTCCTGACTCATACCGATTCCTGTATCCTCACAGCCAAATTCAAAGGTCGCATATCCGGCATCCACGGACAACTGGCGGCACCATACACGGACGGAACCATTTTCTTTATTGTATTTGATCGCATTAGAAACAATATTCTGGAAAATCTGCTTCAGGTGAAGCGGGCTTCCCACAAAATGCCAGTAATCGCCCTCTGCTGCATCCCTGTGGATCGTGATTCCGTGCTGTGCCGCCTGACTTTCCACCACCAGAAGCGAATCCTTCATAAGCTCCTTAAGATCAAACGGCTTATGCTCCATTGCGATCTCTCCCGCCTCCAGCTTACTCATATCCAGCACGTTATTGACCAGATCCAGCAGGAAATCAGACGCCCCAAGGATCTTATCATAGCACTCATCCGTTTTCTGCACATCCTTCTCACAGGACTTTCCGATCTCTACCATACCACGGATGCCGTTGATCGGCGTGCGGATATCGTGACTCATCCGGCGCAGGAAATCTGTCTTGGCATCATCGGCACGTTTCGCTTCCTCCGCTGTCACACGAAGCTGCTTCTGATACTCCATTTCCTTTCTCTTCTGATCCGTTACATTGCGAAATACCAACATCACAGACTGCAGGCTTCCCCCGGCATCTCTCTGCGGAATGAACAGCGACAGATACCAGTGCCCCTGCTTGCTCTCATATGAATATCCGATAAATGTCTTCCCACGAGGCGTTCATCCAGCGTATCAAGCTCTGCAAAGCTCGTAAAGCCCTCCTGATATGTATCCTGTACCAGTCTGTCCGTAAATACCTTTAACATCTCTCTTGCCGATGGCGTTCCATCAATCACCTCACTGAAACGCTCAGACTTTACAACCGCCTCCCAGCTATCCTCCTTCAGGTGTATCAGCAGATTGGCCTCATAGATACTGGCGATCGTGCTGACCAGATGATACTCCTTCTCCATATGTTTAAGACGCAGCTTTCTGGTATGCTCCAGCAAATTGGCAAGCAGCACACATACCACCATGTATCCCGCACATGCGATCAGCATATAATAGATACGATTGGCAAAAACATTCTTGTCACTGTAAAAAACATATAAATAATAGCTGCGATAAAACTCTTGCTTTCCGTACCAGCTTTTCCCGCTGTCACGCAGTTCAAACAATTTCCCGTCGTTCTGCACCTTGTCCTGTCCGTAAGCACTGATGACCGGACATTGATCCACCGCAAGTCCCTGCAGATCGGATACATTGGTTCCGACAACCGTTTTTCCATCTGTTACTATGATCTGTGCATCACCCTCAAAGGTATCCCCCGCCAGAAGTGAGCCAAGCGAAAGTTCATTCTTATCTGCAATCGTCCTCGTAATATCATCGTAACACAGGATCACACCGGGCTTTTTCGTTCTTGCCACCAGCGCATAATTATAATAACGTCCCTCCAGCTCGATCTGATCCGCATAGGTTTTCCTGGAATCCTGAATAATGCTTTTCAGATTACTCTCCTTACGGATCGCCTTAAGAAGTGCTTTCTCCTCCAGCGGACGCTGTCCCGACCGGAGTACCACCTTCGCATCCGCATCCAGAATACAGATTCCCGTTAGATCCTGCATATCCGTATATTCTTCTAACGATGCCTGAGTCTCCTTCACATATGAACTTAAGGTCCTTGATTTATTGATCACTGTCTGAAGGTCTCTTGTCAGATTTCCAAGCCGATAATCATCGTATTTGCGGCACAGTGAACGCACAAACTGCAGTGTTGTCTCCGCATTTTTCTTTACCTGACTGCACTCAGCATTTGTCACCGCCCCATACACAATTACAAGAAACAGGATTCCAATAACACTAAATATTCCCCCTATTTTGAACGGGCTGTATTCCTGTATCTTCTCATCAGTCTTCCCCATCAGTCAGCCCCTCCATATACATTTCTGTCCACATCTAATCCGTACTTTTCAATAATATTTCCCGTTGTCCCATCCTCTGACATCTCATTTAATACTGTCGTCAGCCGTCCGGCAAGCTTTTCATCGCCGTTTTTGGCAAAGGCAACGCCAAGTTTTGCCTGATGCAGCGTCATATCCAGATAACGGTACTGTCCCGGATAATCCTGTGTATAAACAAGAAGTGCGCCCTCATGTCCTGCAATCGCATCCACGTACCCCTTACGCAGTGCCGTAAATACCTCTCCAAAGGTTCGGTAGGATGCAATTCTTGATACCTCCGGTATCTGATGATTGACCCTCTTCATAAATATCTTCTCTGAAGTAGAATTGGACTGAACCGCAATCGATCTGCCCTTCAGATCGGCAAGTCTCGTCACATCACTGTCTCCCCGTACCACAACAACACGGCGGCTGTAAAGATACGGTCCTGCCCACAGATAATCATCATTATTGTCATCAATGCTAAAACAGCTCCACATACAATCGATCTTCCCACTCTGCAACAACTCCTTTCGCTGTCCCAGATCGATCTCTTTAAAAACCGGACGATAGCCTAAACGTGCACAGGCTTCCTTTGCCAGCTCCACATCTATGCCTGTATAATTTTCTTCGACGTCCTTATAAAAGTACGGTTTATAGATGGCCCCGCCAATCGTAATCTTTGGCAGTGTCTTCTCTTCCGTCTTCGCACTTTCCAGACTGCATGCTGTCAGGAGCACTCCCGCCAATATGCACGCAATAACCGCTGATATTCGATGTTTCATACTGCCTCCGCAACTTTCTTTTCTTTCAAGTATAATCGAACTTTCATTGTCTCTACTTTATCTGTAAGCATTGTCGTGATCCATACTATGCCGGGATCTTCTGTATGATCGTCCGGTAGATCCGGATCAGGAATATCGTGGAAACGATAAATGAGATCACCTCTGCAATCGGGAAGGACCACCATACCATATGAAGTCCTCCGACTCTGGCAAGAACATAGGCTACCGGGATCAGTACCACAAGCTGGCGCATGATCGATACGATCATACTGAATACTGCCTTTCCAAGTGCCTGGAACACAGTACCCGCAATAATACAGAACCATGCGATCAGGTAATGGATACCAATAATCCGAAGTGCCGTCACACCGATCGTCAGCATATCCGCAGAAGCATTGAACATTCCAAGAAGCACCTGTGGAATTGTCTCAAACAAAATAAAACCGATGCAGGTCAGGCAGAACGCCACTGTCATACTTAGTCTTATCGTGTGAACCATTCTCTTTCTCTTGCGAGCACCGTAATTATATGCAATGATCGGAGTAATTCCGTTGTTCAGACCAAACACCGGCATAAAGAAAAAGCTCTGCAGCTTGAAATATACGCCGAATACTGCTGTTGCCGTCGATGAAAAATCGATCAGGATACGGTTCATGCAATAGGTCATCACAGAACCGATCGACTGCATAATAATAGAAGGAATACCAACCGCATAGATTGTGCCGATGATCCTTCCATTCGGACGAAAGCCCTTCAGATGTACATTCACCTCATGGTTAAACTTATGATGACAGGTTCCGGCGACAATTCCGGCAACACACTGACCGATCACTGTTGCAACTGCTGCTCCGGCAACCCCCATCTTCGGTGCACCACACAGACCAAAGATCAGAATCGGATCAAGAACAATATTGGTAACCGCTCCACTCATCTGCGAGATCATACTGAATATGGTCTTACCGGTAGAGGTCAAAAGACGTTCAAAAAAGAACTGGGAAAGCAATCCAAAGGAGAAAATCATAACGGTACTCAGATACTCAATCCCCATAGTCATGATCTCTGCATCCGCCTTTCCTGCCTGACTCGCATAAAACGGTCTGACCACGGTAAAACCAAGGATCAGAAATAAAATATAACTCATGGCATAAATAAATGCGCCGTTTACAGCGATCTTATCCGCCTTCTCATATTCCTTCTCTCCAAGTGCCCTCGACACCAACGCGTTCATACCGACACCGGTACCGGCTCCGACA
Organism: Roseburia sp. AM59-24XD; assembly: GCF_003478445.1. Lineage (GTDB taxonomy): Bacteria > Bacillota > Clostridia > Lachnospirales > Lachnospiraceae > Jutongia. The sequence goes on along the minus strand of NZ_QUET01000004.1, from coordinate 50,558 downwards.
GCGATCAGAAGTGTCTGAAGCGGAAATGCTAAAGATACGGCTGTCAACGCATTTTCTGACAGCTTTGCCACAAAGATACTGTCCACAATATTGTACAGTGCCTGTACCAACATAGATATCATCATCGGCAAAGACATATTAAATACTAATTTTCCAATTGGCATTGTCCCCATTTTATTTTCTGCGATTGGGGACGAAGTCTGATTTTCACTCATAAATATTTCCTCCATCAATCATCCTTATTTGCGGCTAAATATTAATTTTAACACGAATCCGACTTATATTGCAATATCTAATCTTAATAAGACAGTCCCCTGTCTGCCGCTATGACCGCTTCACATAATTAGCACAAAAACGGCAGCCCTCCTTCTGACCGATACAGCCTGCACAGTCACCACAGTCCGACAATATATCCTCTGTACTGATCAGATAAAGTCCGACCAGACTCATCATTGGCTGCAGCATGCCATCCTCACAACTAATACCGGCATCTGCCGGATCCATAACATCCGTCAGCTTCTCCACCGCCGAAAGCTCCATGCCATAATAGCCCGGTCCAAAGGAATCCGAACAGTAATGCGGTGACGTAACACTGTGCTTTCGTGCCAGATAGTCCCGCACCCACTCTCTCACCACATCCATACATGCGATCTGAAAGGTTTCCAGATAATACTGTGACAATAGTGAGGAAGCCTCCTCCACCGGAAAATCCGGTGCATGAAAGGCATAAAGGTATCCTTCCGTGATCTTACTGCGGTCGATCCGTTCCAGCACCGTACAGAAAATCTCCTGCTTTCCAAAGGAAAAACGGTCATTCTGTACACAAGCTGCATCAAACGGCTGCAGCTTGATCGTCACACGGTAAAGATATTTGTGCTTTTCCATCATATTGGTGACACTGCTGATCGCGGCTCCCCGGTGCTGCCAGAACAGCTCCGCCTCCATCTGATCCCAGGAGGCGATCTGTGCCATTCTCCGCCAGATCTCATTTCTGAAATTCCAGACGTTGACCGAAACCGTAAAGTCCTGCCTGCAAAGCTGCGCGAGTACCTTATCATACATTTCCGGTCTGTGAACTACCATGCAGTTGCTGCAATCCTTGATCTTCTGTCCTTTTCCGCTTAATATCCATTCCGGACTGCCAAGGCATTTTTCCTGCAGATATAACGGACAATAGCAGAACAGACAGTTAAACGAATCCGGATCGTCCACCGGATGACAGGGAAAATATTCACACGCTTTATTCTGATAAAAACGATAGCTTTCTTTCATGGAAAAATCCTCCTTTGATTGGAGTTATTATATCATATATCTGCGCACGCTTTCTGCGCATGACGGAGTTTCGAAGAAACTCCTAATATGAGTCCTTTGGGACTCATTATATCACAAATTCTCTCGCGGGCGCGTTCACATAGTTTTTGTTGAAAAAAAAACAAAAAAACGATATAGTATATTAGGGTTTTATTTTTATGCCCTAAATCACTCACAGGAAGGAAAAAAAAATGTGGAAAACAATCAATGATGTACTCGCAAATATTGACAACCTTGTATGGGGTGTCCCACTTATGGTACTGATCTTATCCGGTGGTATCCTGCTTACTTTACGTCTGGGACTTCTCCAGATCCGTAAGCTTCCTCTTGCCTTAAAATGGATGATCAAAAACGAGGAGGGCGGTGAGGGTGAAATCTCCAGCTTCTCCGCTCTTTGTACCGCTCTGAGTGCAACGATCGGAACAGGTAATATCGTCGGCGTTGCAACTGCTGTTGGCACCGGTGGTCCCGGAGCACTGTTCTGGATGATCGTTGCCGCCTTTTTCGGTATGGCAACGAAGTTTTCAGAGGGACTGCTCGCTGTCAAATACCGTATAGTAGGCGAGGACGGACACAGTCTCGGCGGACCATTCTACTACATTGAGCAGGGAATGGGAAAGAAATGGAAATGGCTTGCAAAGCTGTTCGCATTCTTTGGTGTCTGTGTTGGTCTTTTCGGTATCGGTACCTTCAGTCAGGTAAACGGTATCTCCAGTGCCGTTCATGGCTTCTTTGATCCAAACAACAAACACTGTGTCAACATCATGTTTTTAGGAAAATACTCCTGGTCGGTTGTGATCGCTTCTCTGATCCTCGCGTTCTGCGTGGCAGCGGTACTGATCGGTGGTATCAAACGAATCGCCAGTGTCAGCCAGGTTATCGTGCCATTTATGGCAATCATATATTTCCTGTTTGCCGCTATTTTGATCATCACCAATATTACACAGGTGCCTGCTGCAATCAAGATCATCGTCAAAGCAGCTTTCACTCCAAAGGCGGTGACCGGTGGTGCTGTCGGAAGTATGTTTGTTGCAATGCAGAAGGGTGTTGCCCGTGGTATCTTCTCCAACGAGGCAGGTCTTGGTAGTGCTCCGATCGCAGCAGCTGCCGCACAGACAAAGGAGCCTGTCCGCCAGGGTCTTGTCAGCATGACCGGTACCTTTATCGATACCATTGTGATCTGTACACTGACCGGACTTTCCATTATACTGACCGGTGCATGGAAGGTAGAGGGACTCGAAGGTGTTGCCGTAACTACATATGCATTCCAGAAGGGACTTCCGTTCCCTGCTGAAGTATCCGCCTTCATCCTGATGCTCTGTCTTGTATTCTTCGCATTCACAACGATCCTCGGCTGGGACTACTACAGCGAGCGTTGTCTGGAATACTTAAGCGGCGGTAACATGAAGCACGTCACGATCTACCGCTGGTTATATATCTTTGCCGTATTTATCGGACCGTACATGACAGTAAGTGCTGTATGGACGATTGCTGATATCTTTAACGGACTGATGGCTATTCCAAATATGATCGCCATCTTCGCCTTAAACGGTGTCATTGTCAAGGAGGCAAAGGACTTCTTCCAGAGACATAAAAACGGCGAGTTTAATTAAATACGGTAAAGGAGCATATCAATCATTGATATGGCTCCTTTTTGATTACAATCATTTCCGATTATTTTCCTATGGATTTTGTCCACTTCTTAACAGACTTAAGAGAAACTTCTGTCAGATCCTTTCCCTCGATCACATTTGCTCCCTTGGCAGATTCTCTGATCTCAGACATACTTCCGGAGATTCCGCTTCCACCGCTTGTGCAGAACGGAATAATCTTTTTGCCCTTCAGATCATAGGACTCCAAAAATGTGCGGATGATCTTAGGCTCCTTGCCCCACCAGATCGGATATCCTATATAGATCGTTTCGTACTCACTCATATTCTTGATGCTTCCCGCGATCTCCGGTCTTGCATTGTCATCGTTCTGCTCTTTTTGTGCCCTGCAGTTATCCTTGGTGTAATAGTCCAGATCCTCCCGCGTATATGGCTGTGCCGCTTTGATACGATACAGCTTTCCTTTCGTCGCCTTCTTCACCTTTCTGGCAGCTTTCTTTGTTGTACCTGTTGCCGAAAAATAGACAACCAGAGTTGTTGTTTTCTTATTTGCCTTTGCCTCCTGCCGGCGTCCCCCGTAAATCTGCACCATAACAGATGCCACCACAAGGGCAACTGCCAGAATACCACATAAAACACCAATGACTGCTTTTGATTTCTTCATGATTATTTGCTCCCTTTTATTTCTTATTTTTTACAATTACCCTGCAACATTTTGTTCTTTTTCCACTCTTTACAGTTATACGTGCTTTTCCTGCTTTCTTCGCTTTAATAACACCGTTTTTAGACACCTTTGCGACCTTTTTATTGGATGACGTAAACGTGATCTTGTCTACGCTTCCGGCATTTACCGTTACTTTTAAGCGGTAAGTTTTGCCTTTCTTTAACGTCACTCTTATCTTGCTCAGCGTCATTTTTGTGGTGTGAACGGTTTCGTCTTTATTATCGTCTTTTTTATCATCTTTATTATCGTTTTGATTATCGCCTTTTTTATCGTTTTGATTGTCACCTCTGTTAGCAGACTGCTTATTTTCTATAATTTTGAAAACTTCTGTTCTTTGTCCGCTAAAATTGCCTTTTCCCTGAATCTTAACCACGCCATTTCCAGGTCCTATGTTACTGCTGTATACAGCTACATAATCAACTTTCTCTGTTAATGTTTTTCCATTATAAGTCAGTTTCAGCTTCGGTGTAAGCTTCTTCCCTGTATATTCCTGAGTATCAATTGTTTCAACACTGACCTCTTTGATCGGACGGGATACGATCCGAAATGTCTTACTGGCAGTTCCCTCATAAGAGCCAATTCCGGTAACAGTAACCGTTGCAATTCCTACATTGATATTGTCGGCATAAGAAACCTTGTAGTCCACATCCTTTGTTAACTTTTTCGTTCCCTTCCGCACAGAAACTGCCGGTGTAATCTCCACTCCTGTAAATGTCTGATCAGAAATCATACCAACCGTAATCTTAGCAGTACTTTCTACAATGTTAAAGCTTACTGTGGTTGTTCCCGTAAAATTACCGATTCCTGTAATAGTTGCTGTCGCAATTCCTACATTAATATTGTTATCATAGGAAACAGTATAATCCGTTCCTTTTTTCAAACTCTCATTCGCATAGGTAAGTTTAACAGATGGTTCAATTTCCTTTCCGCTGTATGTCTTATCTGCAATTTTTCCTATAGTAACCTGACTGATCGCACATGGAAGGATCTTAAAAGTTGTTGTACAGGAACCGCCATAATCTCCTCTTCCTGTGATTTTTACAGTGGCAGTTCCTACATTTGTATTATCGCTGTAAGAAACATAATAATCCACACTTTTTCTAAGTACCTTTGTGCCTTCTTTTACAACAACCTCCGGCTTCAATGCAGAACCGGTGTACGTCTGGTCTGCAATTGCATCTACCGAAATATCTGATGGCTTTGTAATCTTAAATGTTATCTCTTTGTTTCCCTCAAAGTTTCCTTTTCCGGTAATGATAATGGTTGCCGTTCCGACATTGACATTATTCTTAAAAGATATTGTGTAATCTGTTCCTTTTACCAATGTCTTATTATTATAAGTAACGGTAAATGATGGCCGAATTGCATCCCCGGTATAAGTCTGGTCTGCAATTCTGCTGCAGGTCGCCTGTCCTATCGCACACGAAACGATTTTAAAGTTCGTCGTATAAGAACCTTCATATGTTCCATTTCCCATAATTTTTACAGAAGCAGTTCCAACATTTGTATTATTACTGTATGAAACAGTATAATCTATATCTTTTACGAGTACCTTTGAACCGTCTTTTACGACCACATCCGGCATCAAAGCATAACCGGTATATATCTGATCCTCGATCGGCTCCACAGAAATATCTGTTTTGCCCACATCCGGACTCGCTGTATGATCATCTTTTGGTCCTGTTTCCTCGCTGACTGTGATCGTACGGCAAAAATCATCTCCGAATGGGTTGGATATCCAGATTTTAGTCGTACCACTCTTTAATCCGATAATCAAACCGTCATCCGACAGGCTTGCAATGGTTTCATCTTCAATTTTTGCAGTACAGATATTCTCTATCACACAATCCTTCTGATACCCCCATTGATCCCGCACATTTATTGCAAGTGAAAAATCTGCTGTCGTTGCTTTCTCTCCGACTGTCAGACTGACATCATCCAGATTTGTTTTTACTGCTGTGATATAAGACGGTGAAACATCTACATCCTCAATCTGCGTACTGTCATTCGCTGCTGAAGCCGTCCCATCCATGACCTTATCACCAAACTCCTGCACCCAGTAATGGCATCCCTGATATACGACATGCCCGATTCCAATAGCCTTAAAATTAGAACTGAGCATATTTCTTCTGTGTCCCTGTCCGCCATAAGGTTCATTCTCTTCCTTCCATCCGTCAAACACCTCTGCTGCACTCTTATAACCGGCAGCAATATTTTCTCCCACCATCTTATATCCGGACGGATATGCAGTCAAATAACTCGTGCCGTTTGATCTGGTATGATCGTAGGAAAGCGCAATCTCTGCTGCCCTTTTCATTGCAACACGCTCTAACTCATAATCATACTGTAACTCCGTGGTCCGCCACGACTCCTTTATACTATCGGTTTTATCCCAGCACCACGCCTCCGTATCCGACGTTCGGAATTCATTGATATCGGCAAGCATCGTCCGTGCTTCTGTCTGTCCATATGTCACCTTGATCTTTACAGGCGGTGTCGCAGCTGAAACCCTCATCTCCCCCCAATATAGGGAGGTAAAGATCATCATCACAGCCATAAACACGCTGCATCTTTGTTTCCATCGGTTTCTTTTACTCATAACTATACCTCCTTACCTTTTAATCTATCATAATTATAACATATCTCTTAGGAAATATATATCCTTAGTTCCTTTTTTTCTTATGATTACATTTCCTTTGAAAAACTTTTCACAAATAAATATCAGCAGGAAAACACAGACAAATGTTTTCCTGCTGATAACATATATTATTTTCTTGTTAGTGATCTGACTTGAATCAATCAGAAAATAAGTCGCAAATTCATTAACAGCCCCATACTTCTTCCGCAACTTCCTTCACAAGAGCGAGTTTTGCCCACTGCTGTTCTTCGGTCAGCTTGTTTCCGATCTCACAGGAAGCAAATCCACACTGTGGACTCAGATAAAGTCTGTCTAGCGGAATATACTTCTCTGCCTCATGAATACGCTTGATCACCTCAGCCTTATCCTCAAGCTCCGGTGACTTTGTCGTGATCAGTCCAAGAACAACCTTCTTGTCTCCGGACACCTTGGAAAGCGGCTCAAATCCGCCGGATCTTTCATCGTCAAACTCCAGGAAATACGCGTTGACATTTTCCTCTCCGAATAACACCTCTGCCACCGGATCATAGGCACCGCTGTTTGCATAGGTAGAGTGGAAATTACCACGGCACACATGTGTATTGATGATCATATCCTCCGGTGCATTTGCAATGACCTGATTGTTGATATCCTTATGACGCTTCTGGACATCCACAGCGCCCTCCGGAGTTGTACCGTAAAGCATTGGTCCTGTCTTGTCGGCAAGCATGCCCCAGGTACAGTCGTCAAGCTGAATGTTACGGCAGCCGGCTGCATAGAGATCATCGATCACCTTTCCATAAGCCTTAACGATATCGGCTGCCAACTCCTCGTCTGTCGCATAGAACTTCTCTGTCTGTTCATGGTTAAACGGCATTGTAAACTGTGCATAAAACTGTGCCGGTGATGGCATTGTCTGCTTTGCCACGGTATTCTCATCCTCAAATGTCTTCACAAAACGAAAATGCTCTACAAACGGATGCTCTCCGGAAATAGCAACCTTTCCATTGATAAATGTATCGTCTACCATAGCAGCCTCTCCATGAAACGGAAGTCCGGTTGTCGTTGGTGTATGGCCGATTCCATCAAATGCCCACATAAAATCAAGATGCCATGTTGCACGACGGAACTCTCCATCCGTGATCACATGATAGCCGAGCTCCTTTGTCTTTTCGATCAGCTCTGTGATCGCATCATCTTCTACCTTTTTCAACTCTTCATAAGAGACCTTTCCTTCATCAAAGCTTCTTCTCGCCTTCTTTAAACGTGCCGGTCTCAAAAAGCTTCCTACAAAATCATATCTGCATGGTGTTGTTACATTACTCATTTTCTCGTCCTCCATCTTTGTAATAAGGACAGTCTAACACTCTCTTTCCAAAAAGAATAATACATATTTCATGCGTTTGTTCATAGTTTCAAACTATGATAGTTCATTTTACCATATTATGACGAAAATGCACAGTCAAAAAGCGATAATATTAAGCAAAATCACAGTTTTTCTTCCATTTTTCACGAATTTATTGTATAATATGAAGCAGAAAATAAACAGGAGAGGTGAATTCTATGTTTAGTCAATTATTTGGAACATACCTTGTAGAAAAACAAATCATTACAAAGGATGAGTACCGTGCAGCCATTGAGAAGCAGCTTTCTGTACGTGTAAAGCTTGGTACCATTGCCATCGCAGATGGATTACTTTCTGAGGAAGACGTAGAAATGATCAATCAGCTGCAGATGCAGTTCGATAAGCGTTTCGGAGATATTGCTCAGGAGAAAGGACTTCTGACCGCTGAGCAGATCGATGCCTTACTGGCAAAGCAGGGAAATCCTTACATGCAGTTTACACAGTCTCTGACAGAATGTACGGAGCTGACCGCTACCGTTATCGACAAGACACTGGCTGCATTTCAGAAGGAGCACGGTTTCTCCGATGCTGATATGACCGCATTAAAAGCAGATGATCTTGATGCACTGATCCCTGTTTTTGCATGTGCCGCCAATCCTCTGATCACAGAGCTTGCCGGTCTCGTTGTCCGCAATATCAACCGTTTCGTATCCAGAGATTTCTATATCGGCCGGATCCGGCATGTAAAGTCTCTGCCATACAGTGCACTTGCCGGTCAGAAGCTGACAGGCAGTACAAATCTCTGTCTCGCACTCGCAGAGGAGTCTTCCGATCAGGCATTTTCTCTGATCGCCGATAATTTCTCCGGTGTTGCTCAGAATGATGCAGCCGATACACTGGATGCTGTGTGTGAGTTTATCAACGTCAATAACGGATTGTTCGCATCTGATCAGAGTGAACACGATAAGGAATTTGAACTGGAACCGGTATTTGCTTATAAGGATCAGTCCGTGGAGGGTGATTTCCATATCCTGCCGATCTTCATTGAGGATCATAAAGTAACTCTTGTGATCGCAGACAATGATGCAGTGAAACCGGGCACTACCCCATACCACTCCTCTTCCAACGAGAAGAAGGTTTATGAAGTCAGTGCCGATGCAAAGGGATCCATCCTTGTGGTTGACGATTCCAGAATGTCCCGTGTGATCCTCAAAAACCTTCTTGAGGAAGAGGGCTATTCCGTAGTCGCAGAGGCTACCAACGGCGAGGAAGCCGTAGAGATGTTTGAACAGCATCCGGTCGATCTTGTCACTCTCGATATCACAATGCCGAAGATGGACGGTATTGAGGCACTGCAGAAGATCCTTGCGATCAATGCGGATGCAAAGGTCATCATGATCACCGCCGCCGGTCAGCAGTCCAAGGTTTTAGAAGCCTTAAAATACGGTGCAAAACAGTTTATCACAAAACCATTCGAAAAGGATGTAGTATTAAACAGTATAAAAGAAGTTCTTGGCAAGTAGACATTTCTCATGTATACAACGTCATAATATTCCATAAGAAAGCACACAAGAGCGAAACATTTTACCGGATGTTTCGCTCTTACTCTTTCCAGAGATATTTATACAGCGAGCCTTTATCGTTTGATGAACTTGGAGCAGTGGCGAAACAAACGCCAGCCACGAAAACACAAAAGATCCACAAAGCCTCAACCGGTAAGCTGCCAGCCCTCCGATCTTTTCCGGATATCCACAAAGTCTCTGTATTTGCCCGGTACCTTGACAAGCTCCTGATGCGTTCCGCACTGAACCACCCGACCGTCGTCCACAACAAGGATCTGGTCCGCCTGCTCGATCGTTGCCAGACGATGTGCGATCGTCACGATCGTCTTGCCTTTTGTCAGCTCTGAGATTGCTGCCTGAATCAGATGCTCATTCTCCGGATCCACACTCGCCGTTGCCTCATCCAGTATGATGATCGGGCGTCTTTAAGGATCGCTCTTGCAATGGAAATACGCTGCTTCTCGCCACCGGACAGACTGCCGCCGCCCTCGCCGATCAAGGTATCGTAGCCTTCCGGCAGTGCCATGATAAAATCGTGGCAGCATGCTTTCTTTGCTGCGTCGATCATTTCCTCCTCTGTTGCATCCGGCTTACCAAAGCAAATATTGTTCCTTACCGTATCATGGAACAGATATACATTCTGAAATACCATCGATATATTGGACAACAGACTGTCACAGGTAAATTCCCGCACGTCATGTCCTCCCACACGGACACTGCCATTGTCCACATCGTAAAATCTGGCGATCAGATTACAGATCGTAGATTTACCGCTTCCGGACGGACCAACCACTGCCGTAACCGTATTCTCCGGAATCGTCACCGTAACATCCTTTAATACCTGTCTGCGTTCCTCTCCCTCTCCATAGGAGAAATCAACATGCTCTAACTCGATATCATACCTGGAAAGAGGAATGTCTTTTCCGTCCGCATCAATAAAGGATTCGCCGGTCAGGGCGTCCAAATGATCCAGTGCGTCATCGATCACCGCCAGCACATGCGCACAGTCGGAAATCGGCTCCAGCGAACCAAAAATATGGAAGGACAACAGCACGACAAGGATCACGGACGTAAAATCAAGCTGTCCCATCACCCCAAAGGAAAATGCTGTGATCACAATAAATACACTTGCCGTTTTCAGTGCCAGCAGATGAAATGCATTATATGGAATATAACCCCACTCTATTTTCAGATTGATGTCTCTGCTGCCGCGGCATGCCTTCGTCATGGCACCCATGGATGCTCCTGCCCTGCCAAAGGATTTCACGACCGCAAGACCTCTGGCATACTCCAGAGTCGCTCCGGTCAGATCCCTGTTTGCCTGCGCAAGCACCGGTGCATTCCGTGTGCTGTACCGGGAGATCACCAGCAGAAATACAAAAGAAACCGCTGCTCCTGTGATGGCGATCAGACCTATCTGCCATTTAATATAAAACAACCACAGAAGAATACATATGAAATTAAGATATCCTCCGACAAAATTGTCGATCATACGGATTCCCATGCCCTCCAGCGTATGAAGTCCGGTTGTGATCGAATTCAGGATCGTGCTTGTATTCATATTCTGAAAATATCCAAGGGATACTCTCTTTAACGCGTCACCTACTGCCAGACGGTCTCTCGCGATCAGTTCATAGCTGATCGCCTCCTGAAATCTTGCCCGCAGATAATCAAACAGAAATCTTAAGAATACAAAGAGTAACAGTATACCGATGCTTCTACTGACCCACGCCGTGGTGAGCATCTTTCCTTTCCCGGTGTATTCCACCAGCTTTCCGATCACGTACGCCGCCCAGATCACCGGCATGGCAGCAAACCATCCGGAGAAGAAGGAGAATACAAAGCCGATATAAAGATTCTTGCGAAAGTCTCCACACCATGCAATAATTCTTTTTACTGTTCCAAACATACTTCTCCGCCTCCTTTCTTTTCTCCGACAGCCCAGTGTCTCGCACCCACATGTGCCTGCCACATTCTCTGATAAAGTGCACAATTGTCAAGCAGTTCTTCCTGCGTTCCCTTTGCCTCCACACAGCCGTTTTTCAGAACAACGATCTGATCCGCATCGGCAATCGTGGACAGACGGTGCGCGATCACAAGAAGCGTCTGTCCCTTTGTCAGGGCTTCAATGCTCTTCTGCAGCTTATCCTCATTTTCCGGATCGGTAAATGCCGTTGCCTCATCCAGAATAACGATCGGCGCATTTTTCAGCATGATACGTGCGATCGCAATACGCTGCTTCTCGCCGCCGGACAGACGTTTTCCTGCCTCTCCTGCCGGTGTATCATAGCCCATCGGAAGCTTCTTGATAAACTCCTCACAGCACGCCTTTCTTGCCGCCTCCTTCACCTGCTCATCCGTCGCATTCGGATCGCCCAGGCGGATATTTTCCAGAATAGAGCACCGGAATAAGAAGTTATCCTGCGTAACAAAGCTACCATTTCCGAGAGCTGCTGAAGCGGCATATCCTTCACATTAACACCGCCGATCGTGATACTACCCTCTGTCACATCCCAGAAACGGGAGATCAGCTTGGCAACCGTTGACTTGCCGCCGCCACTTGGTCCGACCAGTGCCGTGTAGCCGCCCTCCGGCATCGCCAGATCAATTCCGTGAAGCACCTCATCCTTCTGATCGCCCGTATAAGAGAAATGTACCTCCGACATTACAATATCATGACTCTTTAAATCCACGCGCTTCTCCGGCTGCGGCAGTGTTCTCATATTTAACAGTCCTTCAATGCTTTCGATGTTAAATTTCATTTCACGGATATTTTCCATGAAGACTTCGATCTTGGCAAAGGAAGTGACCATTGACATGGATAACATCACTGCAAGAAGCAGCTCGGATATCGTGATCCTTCCACGGATCGTCAGATACAGACCAACCGGCAGCGTTCCAAGGATCGTAGACGGAAACAATGCAAAAGTCAGCTTCATTGTAATCCAGGTCGAGGATAACCACTTTATTACGAACTTTTTGTAATCAAGGATTGCCCCGGAATATTTCTCATAGGAGGTTCCTGCCCTGCCAAACGCCTTGATTACCTCAATACCTTCTATGTATTCCACGATCGTGCTGTTCATATGCGCATTGGACTCATCGTACTTCGTAAAGCTCTTGCCACTGATCACCATCGTCAGGCTCATCAGCACCATCGAAAACGGCAACGTCACCAACGCCGCCAGTGCAATTCGAACATCCACAAAGCAAAGCGCAGCCAGACTGACAACCGGCAGAAGAATATGACCGCTGCCCTCCGGGATCATATGTGCCAGAGGTGGCTCCATATTCTCAATCTTTTCCACCATAATGCTTTTAATCTCGCCGATGCTGTGTCCCTCGACATCTCCCAGAGGTGCCTTTAAAAAACGATCCGTCAGCCGGAGACGCAGCCCCTCCAGAATATGGTATGCTGCAATGTGCGATATCCATGTGGACGCCGAAAAACACACGATCTTTACAACATAAAAGACCAGTGCAAGGATACACCACCGGATAATCTCAGGCATCGGAACCTGTCCTATATTACGGATATACAGGTCTGCTCCCCGATAAATGCAATAATACGGGACAAGTCCACCGATCACACTGATAATGGAAAGGATCACGGACAACCCCATCCTGCGTTCACTGCCATCGGTATAGCGAAACAGCACCTTAAGCCAGCTATCCTTCTTTTCCTGTTTGTTTTCTGACATATTAATCCAACCTTCCTTCTTTCCTGATTCTGTATTCTGCCGGAGAAACACCCATCACACTGCGAAATGCCACGAAATTTCGGATTTTCATAACCCACACAGGAGGCGATCTCCCTGATTTCTCTGTTTTCATCCCGGACCAGCATGCTTGCCGCGACATTGATCCTGTATCTTTTCTGATAGGAGTATATGGAATCTCCATATACATCCTTAAAACACTTCTTCATCGTTGTCGCCGGTATCTCATACATTAAAGACAGCTCCTCAATCGTAAAACGCTTGCTCAGATCACCGGTAATCTTCTCATGCACCGCCCTGATCTTCTCCATCTGCGTTCTGTAATAGTACGGTCTGGTCTCACTGCAGTCCTCCGGTGTCATCGTCTCAAGATACAGCAAAAGCTCTACGACCTTGATCTGGTAATATTCCTTTGACGCTGCCATCTCCGGCCGCTCGAGATTCTTCTGATAAAGTCCGGAAATAATACGCGCAAGTTCCTCGTCCTTATGAAGGATACACGGCTTTTCCCGGTTACAGTAGCGCTCTCGCAGTCTGGAAATATCAACGCTGAAGCCGTGAAACATCTCGTCAAGTGCCTGCTGTGCCTCATCCACATCCATAAATACGCTGACTCCGTGATAGTGGCGGAGCGGATAGCATGTCATTCCCTTATGATTCTCCCTATTATCCAACCGCAGCTCGTTCTCCTGCATAATACTGAACACCCCCGGCTGTACCTCCATCTCGATCCTGCCCTCACGGCAGTGATCCAAACAGAACACCCGCCGATCCTTCTGCAGTTCAAATTCAGAATCACATTTCTCCATATGGATATCCGAGAAGCAGATCATCACACCGGGCATCACCTGATATACAGTCATCACACCCTCACCCGTGGTATCATTTAGCATCAGCACCGAGCAATTCTCGTTTTTCACAATTGTTTTGACATTGTTGCCAAGATTGGCAATCGCCTGTTTATTCACATCCATTCTCATGCCTTTCTGATCTCAATCACTTTGTCGCTCAAACTTCGCTCACATAATCTATCTCTGCGCCCATAATATTTCTTATGTCCGATTACACGCAATAACATTTTGCCTGCCCGGGCATTTGTAAATCCATGAGCTGTGACTAAAAAATTGACGCAGATCAGTAGGATTTCTGAAAAGACTTTGCTTTGCAATGCTTTGATGAATACACATCCGGACGATTGAGCCCCGTAGATGGGCTCAGCTGTTTCGGACGGCACGCTCCCGCTACCACTGCACCACGCAGCGGTACATAACGCCAGTGCCAAGTAGATTAAGAGGGGAATTTTGAAACTTGGGGCGTAAGTACCGGCGGGTGCAAGTGCCTCTCGAAACATCCGATTCCCACCTCGGGGCGAATCCGGGAGGATGTGTTCATCAAACATCAAAGCAGCAAAGCAATTAGTCTTTTCGAAATCCGTTAGTGACAAGACAATTTTTTAGTCACAGCTCATGGATTAATTTGCTTTCCGAGGCAAAATGGCTATCTGCCCTTCAGGACATAAGAAATATTATGGGCGCAGTCAATACTTGTTGTACGAAGTTTACGTCTCGTTAGTTTATCCTAACCGTGTATTATCGTATCATGAATTTACGGCGACATCCATACCAAAAAAGACATTTCTGCTCCATTTAGACAAAAAAATAACACCGGAACCGTTTCACTCCTGACGGATGCCGGTTGTTGTCTTAGACACATGCATCCTTTAACGGTTTCGATGTTATTTACTATTTGTCTTATTGCAAGTATTGATCACACGGCAGAGATTACAGCTTGCTGCCATATACCGGGAATCCACTGCTTGCACCGTAGCTCCCAATTTTGGGGAATGCACAACTGTAGTACGGATACGCCGTTACAAACATATACGACTCCCTTACGCAGCAATTGCGTTAGCGTTGATCGCCTCAATAATGTTACGAATCCCCGCCCAAACTGTTAAATCTGTAAATACATCTACAACACTTCCACGATCAGTAAATGGAGATTCCTGAAGCACCGACAAATCTTTCATCATCCCATTATGAACAATATATTCTATAATCTGATTAACAAAGTATATTTGCCTGCTATCCATATTTGTATTTGTTAGATATTCTGAAAAAGCCTCCTTGGCAGCATTCATATCTAACCCCACAATTTCTCTCACAAACTCTCCCAAAGGTTTTGTTCCACACTCATTCTCATAATCCTGCTTTGTTCCAACTTCCTTCCATAAAATTTCTTCCAGCTTCTTAATATCTTCCATATTCAATGGTTTATTTGTTTTTAATTTTGTAATCACAGCATTATCCTGATGCTGACGAATATAGTGTTCTGCTTTTGCCTTATAATTTTTTAAATCATCATTCTCAAGTTCGGCATCCTTCCATTCCATAGACAAAAGGTCATCTTCAAAATTGGTATCATAACGTACGCTCACCTTCGGAATATACTTCATCAAATCTCTGAGATTTTCACGAACTTCCTCAAATTCATTAATCCCGCTGTCTCCATATAATCCGTATTTAGAATTTTGTCAATAAGATCAGACTGTGCCTGTATCTCCAAAATATTTGCAACTCCGGCAATCCCGGAAACCTTTTTGTAAAGATCCGTTCTTGCTTTTTTATATTTCTTGCCAAGCAAATACGCTAATTCTATGCCATACATTAATGCATCAAACCGCACTGCGCTGACCTCGTCTTTATCCGGAAGAATCAATGGTGCCACTTCCTCCCGAACGATTAATGTATCCTCATAAGTAAGCTCCTGATAATTTGCTTCTGTCGAATATAACTCAACATACCTTAAATGTTGTCTTACTGCAAAATTGTCCCTTGGCAATTCCTTCACCTTGTCACTCATTTGCTGTATCAGGGCGTTTCTATAATTAATTAAACGCTCCACTTGATACTCCATTTTCTGGAGTTTATAGGAAATTTCAAATTTAAGGTTAAAAATCGCACCTTGCAGGGCTATCATATTAGCCGTTGCCTTCCCTTTATTCATTCGGAAAAACTCAAAATTACCACAAAAATCAAAAATATAAAATTTCTGCTTATCTTCTCCATCCAGAAGTCCGGGACAAAGCCTCGTTCCTCTTCCAATCATTTGCCAGAATTTTGCCTTGCTCATAACCTTCTTAAAAAACACCAAATTGAGTGTCTCCGGCACGTCAATACCTGTGTCTAACATATCTACCGAAATGGCTATCTGTGGCATTTTTTTCGGATCAGAAAATTCGTCAATAGCACTTTGTGCATAAGTCATGTAATTATCAATAACTTTTGCATAATCCGGAAGATGTGGATATTCTTTATGAAAAATCTCCAGAATCTTTTCTGCATGAGCATGGTTTTTCGCAAAAATAATTGTCTTACCAATTTTTTGTCCATAATCAATCTTAAGTCCATTATTCATCAAAATATTCAACACTCGCCGGATCGTATCTTCATTAAAAATCCATGTATTTAACGCCGAAGATTCTATGTGTTTTGGTATATCTCCATTTTCATTTTCAAAGGTGTTTTCATACGCTTCCTTATCTTCCTCTGATAAATCATCATACATAATTCCCTGTTCAATAAATTTCAATTTCGATTCCACAGAAACATAGTCAACAAGATAACCATCCTTCACTGCCTGTGCCAGATCGTAGCCGTACGTCGGCACACCATTTTCCAGTTCAAATACTTCATATGTATTTTTATCAATCTCATCTTTTGGAGTCGCTGTAAGACCTACTAATGGTGCATCAAAATAATTAAAAATGTCTTTGTATTTATTGTAAATGGATCTGTGTGCCTCATCACAAATCACCAGATCAAAATGTCCACTCGTAAATAGTTTTCCTTGCTCATCGCTGATGGTGTCAATACAATTCATCATAGTCTGATATGTAGAAAACACACAATGAGCCGTATAGTTTCCTTTATCTTCTACAAGGTTTGTACATGATAAACTCGGCAATAAATTCACAAAACTTCTTTTCGCCTGAGTAACCAATGAATTGCGATCAGCCAGGAAAAGAATATTTTTCACCCAGCCGGCTTTCAAAAGCACATCACAAAGTGCAATAACCGTTCTGGTTTTACCTGATCCTGTTGCCATAACAAGCAAAGCTTTCCTTCGATTCTTCTCGCCAAAGCTCTGACATACACTCTTAACCGCTGCTTCCTGATAGTAACGCCCAGCTATTTTCTTGTCCACCGTAATGTGCTTTAGGCTTGTCTTCATGCTTAGTAAATTAAACCATTTTTCAAGATCTCTCTTGGAATAAATGGTTGCACATTTCCGCTCCGGATACTGACCATCAATAATATGCGTTTCAAATCCATTGGTTAGAAAGATCACCGGTCTTCTCTGATATTGCTGCTCTAAAATATCCGCATACAATTTTGCCTGCTGACGTCCCTTAGAAACATCCACGCATGTCCGTTTCGCCTCTATGACAGCCAATGGTCTATGCATGTCATCATAAAGAACATAATCTGCAATTCCAACTTCGGATTTATTTGGCATGCCTGATAATTCAACCTCATTCATCCAATCTTTGCCCTCTATCCAGCCTGCTTCTGTCAGCATGGAATCAATATAAAGTTTTCTGGTTTTATATTCAGACAAATCTAACGGTTTCGGAACATATGATGGCTGTTGTTCCTTTCTTCTCAAGGATAATTCTTGTTTCAGGGAAGCATTCTCTTCCATTAATTTCTGCAAATCAACTTCCTGCTTTGCATACTTTTCCTGCTCTTTCACCAACAGTTCCTTGATAGCCTGTGAATCTTCCTTTGATTTTTTCTCCTTTTGAATTCGCTCATAAATAATAGAGGGGTCAAATTGATGTTCCTCATACACATCCGAATAGCAATAAGCAATATAGTCTAAATAAATAAAAAGATTCTCCAAGCAGAGCATAGCTTCATCCCGTCCCATTTTCTTACTGCTATGCGCTACATTATTGCCACATCTACGGATATAATCCATTCTCTTCCAGAGATCAACTCCAATAATTTGTCTATAGTCTTCGGCATTCATCAAACTATGCAAATTATCGCGATAAGGCATTTCTAATTCTGAATCTACAGAATACATCCATTTAATGGCAAACTCCATCGCACGACGACTGTTTATTATGCTCGCTTCAGGATCCATTATTATAATCCGCTCTGCAGATATCGCAACATTTGCAAAGGATGAAAATTTTTTCTCCTTTTTCAAATAATCAAAATTTGTTTCCATGGCAACTCCTCCTATTACTATAGTTCATGTATATAGTGTACGCTATAACTTTTGATTTGTCGACCTGTGCAACAAATACTTCAAACTCATTCTGTAGTTCGATTGGTGGCACAATGATTAGCACAGATCTAGCATCATTTTTAGTAATAGTCTTAGTTACCGCACCTCTTACATATTGTTGTATTTCTCGCTGCCCATACTCCGATGTAAGCAAATGATAAAGAAACTTAACATTAATATGCTCATCATATCTAAACATAAATGCGTTCCGACCTAGTGATGCTGGCATATTTATCTGTGGCATCAAATAAATCTTTCCGGCACTACCAATCTTATTCATAATTATCTCGCCACCATATATTTTTGACCTAGATAACAACTCATAAGCACTCTCATCAATATATTTAACTGATGTCATATCTCCAGACTCTAAATCAGTTGTTCTAACCATCCAAGCATATTTAGGCTCATCATACATGGTCACTCGGCTATCCAGAGTTTTATAGCTACCATTAGAACTAAAGTCTGTTAACAATGTCATGTAGTCTCCCATAGGAGCTTTTATGAACCCTTTTTCATTATTAGCAGGATCTCCAAAGAGTTCGACAAATCGGGCTTTGATAATCTCATCTAATAACGCTAATTCCTGCTGTCTTTGTTCTTTTATCTTTATTACTCGATTCAACTCATCAACTACATGCACTTGTTCTTCAATAGATCTTAGTGGAATCTTCATCTTCCGCATAGCCGCTTGAGTTAACTTCTGTCTCGTAGCTCCATTAACCATTCCATCAACATCATAGAACATAAGCGAATAGCACAAATAATCTACATCTAATCCTGCCTTTGGTTTTAAGACATGAGCATGATTATTAACCCAACACTTACCAGAAACTCTATAAGCAATAGGTCTTTCCTTTGAACCAAAATTTCCACCATCCTCGGCCAGTAAAACCAGTTCATCATCAAAAATATAATCAGAAACATGGTCTTGAATACCATTTGCCCCATAATAAGGATATTCTCCTGCTATTCTATCAGATGCAGTAATAGGCACTCGCATAGAATCGAGTATTTCACAACAATCTTCTACATACACCATTTCCATCTTCATCATCCCTCACAAATCCGAAGTTGCAGAAATTCCTATTCAGATTTCTTAACACTCTCCCCATTTCTCCTGCATACAAAATACTTTAAATATCTTACTCCTTATGCAATATACCTTCTATGTGATGCTTTTACATTATTTTGGTTTACAATAGCATACTGCATCGTTGTATCTATTTGTGAATGTCCCAATATTTTTTGCACCTGTTCAATCGGCATTCCTTTGTCAATAGCTCTTGTCGCCATAGTCCTACGGAATTTATGCGGATGTACCTTTTCAATTTTTAATTTTCTCCCAAGTTGTCGAAGCCGGATTTCTACACCACTTATTTTCAATCGATCATGCGGCTTGTCCAATGTAACAAACAATGCCGGATTTGTATCCGTTCTGCTTTGTAAATACTTTTCCAAATGAATTTTTGCTTTTGCATCAAAATAGACTTTACGCTCTTTATCCCCTTTTCCAAAAACCACACATTCCCTTTCTGAAAAATTGATATCCTCCCTATTTAGTCGAACCAACTCTCCTACCCTAATGCCGGTAGAATATAACAGATCCACCATCGCTGTATCACGAATGTTGTCACAAGAATCTCTTAACTTCTCAATTTCCTCATCGGATATAATATTTTTGACCTTCTTTTTCGTTTTGATCTTATGAATCCGCCTCATTGGACTTTTCAAAATATAATCTTCTTCCTCCAGCCATGAAAAAAAACTGGAAATATTTCGGCGAATATTGTCTATCGTAGTCTTTCCACAATTATTAATTTTTTGGTAATCTACAAGATATTGACGCATTGTTTCCGTTGTCACCTTTCGAATCGGTTCCTTCAAATAATTCAAAAGATGAATCGTAGTCACACGATAATACTTAATTGTCCTCTCCGAACATCCTTCAATCTTTTTTGCCGTCAAAAACATTTCCATAAATTCTTCATTCGAAATATTTTGATGACATAATTCATTTTCTGAAAAAGTTTTCACAATAACTTCTTGTAATTTTTTCATCTGCGCAATAGATAAATATGCAGACATTTCATTTAAAACGGTGGCAATTTTTTCATTCATGTTAGTATATCCTCCTAATATACCAACATCCTGCAACCATTTTAATCCATTATCGATATTGTCTCCCATTCTATTATCTATTCATATTAACTTATCTGATTATCCAAAATATTTTTGCATCAACGAATCAAATAATATCTGTGTTTTTTTCAATTCTTTCTCAATAGCAGATTTTGATTTGTCGACTTGTTCTACAAAAGCAACATATTCATTTTGTAACTCTATCGGCGGAACTAACACCTTAAAATTTTTAATCATATTTCCATTCAAATTTGGCTGTCCTGCGCCTTGAGCTAAACTACGTAATTTATCATATGATAATTCAAAATACTTCCACATAAACATAGAATCTATCTTTTCAGATGGTAAAATACAAGCGCATGCCTGATTTGTAGAAGCCTCAATCCCCAGATAAGCAGTCATCCCTCTTGTCTTCCCCTGACCATACATAGCAACTAAAACAGTTCCAATAGGTACCAGTTTTGCAGATGAACCTGCTAGTCCTGACTCTGTAATATGCTCATCCACATTCTTTATTACATTGTTTTGCAACTCAGTAGTCTTTACCCAAGGGATTGTACCATTATTCCAATACTCTGTTCTATCTCGACTTGGTGTACCTCCACTTATGACATTCGTTAAATCTTTTACCGCAATATATGGATATTTTGTACTTTCATGAATACTACCAAACATCTTGACAAATCGGGCTTTAATAAGTTCATCTAACAACTGTAATTCTTTATTGCGTGATTCAATAATTCTAAATATTTTATTTAAATTAGTGGCAATCTCCACTTGTTTCTCATACGACGGATAAGGAATCTCTGTAGACTCAAAGTCCTTTTTAACAATATGCTTCATAGTCGCGCCATGTGTTTTCCGTCCCATTTCTTTAAGTTTATGACGAACGGCAAATACAAAATAATTCTTATCTATATCAGCTTTATCAAATTCAACTTTGAAAATATGCTGATTTAATAACGCCTTCCCTCTATTCCATATATACACACCCAAACTGGCAGACCATGATATTAATACATCACCATCATTTATTTCTATCTTTTGGGGATATGTCCCATCATAGAACCCCAAATCATATGAATTTCCAGTAAGATCTTGAATACGAATTATCGGCAATCCTCTTTTACTTCTATCTTTTGGCTTAAATGCATATCCATTGATATATGTTGCTACATCTCCAAGTTTAATCATGTTTTTAACCATTCTATCCACCTTATTCAACCTATATTTACTCAATGCAATTAAAACTTTATACAATTTTTTCACATCAATACGAACTTTGCTGGTACACACTTTGCTCGTAGCCCTACAAATCCGAATTTTTCTGTCATCTGCAAATCGACGTTTCTTATAAGCCAAGTAGCTTTTCCAATTCATCCATCTCAACGCTAATCTCCGCCTCAATCTTACGGATATCAGCCATAATCTCCGATGTTGGTGGATATTCTACCGGAATATACTCTATTTCTTTATACTTATTTATACTAAGATCATATGCATTGTCTACAATTTCCTGTTTAGGCACCATAAATGACTGTTCTGTACGTTTCCGTTCCATTTCCTTGTCTAAATGTTTGAATCGCTCGATGATATCCGGAATATCGTTTTCTTCAACAGGAGACCTTTTATCATCCAAGCTATAACCATCCGCATGCATGTCATAAAACCATACATTATCTGTTCCACCGTGCTCAGTTTTGGTAAAAATCAAAATCGCCGTGGATACACCTGCATAAGGTTTAAATACACCGGAAGGCATTGAAATAACAGCCTGCAGTCGTTGATTTTCAACAATTTCTTTCCGAATAGCTTTATGCGCTGTTGATGAACCAAACAATACACCATCTGGTACAATGCAGGCACACCGTCCCCCGATTTTTAATATACGCAAAAACAGTGCAAGAAACAAAAGCTCAGTTTTTTTGGTTTTGCAAACCTTCAGTAAATCTCCGGAAACAGCCTCCGCGTCAAGGCTTCCCTTAAAAGGAGGATTGGCTAACACTAAGGAATATTTTTCTCTGTCAGGATTTTGATCAGATAAACTGTCCCTATACTCAATAAAAGGATTATCTATACCATGTGTCATCATATTCATTGCACCAATACGAAGCATGGTTCTATCCATATCAAATCCATGAAACATATGATTCATATAATGATCTTTTTTCTGTTTATCAAAGAAAATTTCTTCTTTTTTGTTCTCCTTAAAATATTCACCGGCAGCGACTAAAAAACCAGAGGTTCCACACGCCGGATCACAAATCACTTCGTCACTGGATGGCTCCATTAGGTCTACCATCATGCGAATAATATGTCTTGGCGTACGAAATTGTCCATTTCGTCCCGACTGAGCAATCTTTGATAAAAGATATTCATAAACATCTCCCCTTACATCTGTTGACTGCATTTCATTCATAATCTTATAAATCTCATCCAATGAATCTACCACCTTAGACAAGACCAATGGCGTTGGCAACTTAAAAATCGCATCATCCATGTATTTCGAATAGGCACTGTTTCTGTCACTGTGCAGCGTCTTAATAAACGGGAACACCCATTCCTGCATTACAGAATACATTTTGTCAGCGGAATAGTCATGGAATACAGACCATTTTAATTGATTCCCCTCTATGGTTCTCTCCCCAATCTTCACCTCTTCAGCAAAAATGCTTTTATAAGGAAGCCCCAGCATAGCGCTTTCCTTCGCTCTCATATTATCAGAATCATCCAAATCATGTATAAACATCAGATATGTAATCTGCTCAATTACTTCCAATGGATTGACTAGTCCTCCCGCAGCAAACACATCCCATAAACCATCAATCTTATTTTTCAGTTCTCCCGTAATCATGCTTTCTAATCTCCTTCTTTGTCATTGTTCCATGTATATTTTGTATATCTTCCTCCACCAATTTTAACTATTTGTTCTGTCTCCAGCAATTCTGCCAGTGCCCTCTGAACCGTCATCTGGCTAATATCGGGACATCTCTCCAAAATTTCTGATTTTGTTATTGTGCCCACAGTGCCTCTGATAATCTCCCTTACACGTTCCGACTTCGACATCTTCTCCGTGGTTAAAAGTCTAACTCTGGATGAAAACTCCCTGTACGCCGCCACAATAATTCCTAGCATATAATGTACAAACGGTTCATAATCGTTTTGTTCCTCATACCATCCGAAAGAACTCTGTTGCAGTGATTCGTAATATTCTTCCTTTGTTTTTTCTATTAACTTTTCTATACTGATATATTTTCCCACTATATAACCGGATCGATGCATAAGTAACAATGTAAGCAATCGACTCATTCGTCCATTTCCGTCATTAAACGGATGAACACACAGAAAATCCAGAACAAACATTGGGATCAACAGAAGCGGATCAATCTGCTCTGTAGCTAATGCTGTATCGAACGCATCACACAATATGTCCATCGCCTCCGGAGTTTCCCACGCAGGCATAGGTTGAAAACGGACAAACTTATTTCCTTTGTCATCTTCTTCCTCAATAATGTTATCGGCGGCTTTGTACTTGCCCCCTATATCATATCCTTCAAATTTAAAAAGATCTCTATGCAATTGCAAGATCATAGACGGTTTGAGTGGAATATAATCATAGCTCTCATGAATTGTGTTTAATACATCCCTATATCCGGCAATTTCACGTTCATTCCGCGTTCTTGGTCGAGTTGAATCCTGTACCAGTGCTTTTAACCGTTCATCCGATGTATAAATTCCCTCAATTTTATTAGATGCTTCTGTACTTTGGATTCTGGCAATTTTTACTAATTGTGTCAAAGTGTCTTTTTGAGCTTCAATAAACAACGTCTGCTCACCTTTAAATTCGTGTATTTGAGCTAAATAAGATACCGTCTTCGGCGTCAATAGTTTTTCCCATTTTTTACGATAGTCGAATTGTCGCATATTTAATCTCCATATTTTCATACTATAGTCACATATAATCCATTTTTATTATATCTTCTAATTTTATCATAGTCAATTCAATTTATTCATTTTCCTAAAAATGAATAAATTGAATCACAAATGATGTAATTAAACTATCAGGAAATGCAAATAATAACGCCGACGGTAAGTCGTTTGTCAATATCCTTTCTCATTGCATCACACTATCTTCATCATCCGGATCAGCAGGATCCACGCAAGACCATAATATGTCACAACAGCCACCAGATCATTGACGGTTGTAATAAGCGGACCGGAAGCGACCGCCGGATCCACGTTTATTTTGTGGAAAATGATCGGCACTAAGGTTCCGACCAGACTGGAAATAATGATCGCGGCCAGAAGGGATATTCCGACACAGCCGGAGATCAAAAATGCAGTTCCGATTGCATATCCTTTAAAGAGTGCAATATAAACACCCAGGCAGACCAGTGCCATCACTCCAAGCAAAGCACCGTTACAGCATCCAACCTTCATTTCCTTAAACAACAGCTTCAGCTTGTCTTTACCATTCAGATTCTCATCCATCAGCACACGGATCGTTACCGCAAGAGACTGTGTACCAACATTTCCCGCCATGTCAAGGATCAATGACTGAAAACAGATCACGACCGGCAGTACCGCTACAACGCCCTCGAATGCTCCGACCACAGTGGATACTCCCATTCCGAGGAACAACAGAATGATCAGCCACGGAAGACGCTTCTTCATGCTTTCTCCGGTAGTTTCATTCAGATCCTCTTCTGCAGACAGACCGGCGAGCTTTGCATAGTCCTCTCCCAGCTCATCATCCACAGCCTCAACCACATCCTGTGCTGTAATAATACCGATAATTTTCTTGTCCTTATTCAAAACAGGCAGGGAATCTTCCGCGTAATCCTTGATCTTTTCGATGCTGTCCGAAATCTTCTCATGATCCAGCAAATACGGATAGGCATAGCTGATCAGTGTATCTAACTCCACATTTTCTCTTGCAACAATAAGATCCTTCAAATCGATCGCACCGCAAAAACGTTTCCTATTATCCACCACATAAATTGTTGTAATATTATCATTTTCGCCCGCCTGCTGCACCAGCTCATGCATTGCCTGACGGATCGTCAGGTGCTGTTTGATGCAAATATAATTGGTGGTGATCAAACTTCCGATCTCATCCTCATCATAGGAATTGATCAGCTGGATATCTGTCCGGATCTCATCGTCGATCATCGTACGAAGCTTCACCTTCACGCTCTCGTCAATATCTTCCCACAGATCTACCGCATCATCTGCGTCCATCTCGTTGATGATCTCTGCCAGCTTGTCGATTCCGATCTCTTCAACATATTGTCCCGGATCGTCAATATAAGAAATGATTTCCGCCATCCATTTTGCATCAATCGCACTGTACAGAAGATTTCTTTCGGCTCTGTTTAGATATTTCAGACTCTGTGCGATGTCATTCTCATGGTAATCCTTGAGCTTCTCCTTCATCTCATCAATCGAATGAGAAAATCTTGTAATTTCAACAATTTCCTTTGCAAAAATTGGTTCCTTTAATACTTCTCTTGTCATCATAAGCCTCCCTTTACCCGAAAAAGGGCATAAAAAATCCATCGTAATGTCATGCTGCACAATTATAAGTTGTGAATTGATTCATAACGATGGATAACGGCTTATCTTTTATGAAAAACGGCACGCCTACAGACACCTGTAATAAAATCCAAGCCTGTATCCATCATTATGTGTACTTCGACTTCGACTATCACAACTGTCCATATGCTTCGCCTCCTTTTTATCTCTGTGCCTTTCAAGGCTCATTATTTTACCGCGATGATTATAACACCATCACCTTTCCGATTCAATACCTTTTTAAATTTTTAATCATTATTTACGATTCGGTTCTCCCGAAAATCTCATATATGATGACATCCCGCATACGCTCCATAGTCTCCTCATATGCTGCGTCATGCAGCAATTCCCTGCCTTCTGCACCAAGCACATAGATCTTGATCAGGTTCGTCACAAGTGCAATGTTTACATCCGACCGGATCCCCTCCATCTGCTGAAAAAACATCATGCTTGTCCGGGTCTCCTTCTGCAGATCCGGTCGCACCTGTTCCGGCAGCATTTCCAGAAGACGTTTTTCATCCTCCGGAGAAAGGCTCGGAAATATACTGTAATCTTCATCGATCATAATTTTCAGATAGTTTCTCGTCTCCGCAGGACCCGCCTTTTCTTTCCCGTTCAATGCCTTTTTGATAAATACCGGAATCATCCTTTTCCGGTATTCCATGACATCATACACATATGCTTCCTTCGATGGGAAAAAGTTGTAAAACGTACTCACACCAATGCCGGCTGCCTCTGTAATTTTGGCAACCGACATATGTGTCATTCCATATTGCTTCAGCAGATCAAAGCCTGCCGCTAACATCTTCTCTCTGTACTCTGCTCTCTCTGCCTCCGTAAATACCCGTTTTGCCATCTGTGTCCTCCCTAAAACAGCGATTGAAACAAGGGGCAAACGCATTTGCCCCAAGTGATGTCATGGATTGCTCCATGCAATAATCTTATTCATTTCTATTATTTTCCTTCAAAGCTTCCACCATGTCAATCCCTGATATTTTTCTCTTCTGTATCAGAAGTGTGATCTCATAGGTAACCCAGGTAAGTACAAAGCCAATCACTAACGTTTTCGCGGTAAGAACCGGCGAGAGCAGCATTCCGTAATTCTCAATGGTATCGGAATATCCCACCTTTACAAACCCATAGGCGATCGGGATTCCGATCAGAAATCCGATACATACCAGCAGATGATTGACATTGATCACCCTGTTGGAAATCTCTTTACGGCTAAAACCAAGCACCTTCATAACGGATATGTTTGTTGCAGATTCTGACACGATCATATTGATGATCAGATACAGCACAAATATACCAAACACAACTCCGCTGATCTTTACTTTATGTTCCTTCAGATCTGCAATATTGTAGTCAGATTATAGGACTGAAATACAAAGCCCAGCTTTTCTCTCCGGTAAAGCTCCAGCTCCTTAGCTGACATCTTCTCCAGATCCGTTCCGTCTACCACCATATTTCCCTCCGTCGCCTTATCAAGACCACCGAGAATATTTAAAAGAGTACTCTTGCCACTTCCGCTTGGTCCCAGGATCACAACGATCTCTCCCTTTTCCATGCCGAAATCCGTATGATTCAGCGCATAGACCGTTGCCTCTCCCTTTCCATATTTTTTTGCCAGATTTTTTCCTTCAATATACATTCTGCTTCCTCCTGTCACATGCGAACGTTTTATTTGTTTCATTCGCATCTTGGCAAAATGTCTCGTCACTTCCGCTGAAAACAAAAAAAAAGCAGCGGTCTGTTTTCACAGATCAACTGCTCCTCTTTCGCCTGTCGGACTTTATTTCTTCTCTAACACGATAATTTTGTTGGAGAAGTTTTGTGCCACCGGAATCGCTCCGATCACATGATAGATCGGCATAAGCTTTTTCATTCCCTCGATCAGGCTGACCTCTTGTTTGTAAGTAAATGCCGGCACAAGCTGCTGCAGCAGCTTTCCGTTCTTAATGCCCCATGTAAATTTGGCATTGCTTCCCTCAATGGATTTCTCCTTCACATGCTTTACGACAAACGGGGACATTGTCTCGACCATCACCGTTACCTTCGGAAATGCCTTCTCAATGATCGAGAATATCTGAAGCACATCTGCCTCCTTCAGATACATCGTAAGCCCCTCGATCACCACAAGTACATTCTCACCGGCATACTCAATCTCGTCCACATAGGACGCATCCATTGCCGATTTAGTAATCTGGTAAACCGGTCCGTTTTCGGTCAGAAACTTCTCTCGGATCTGCATCGTTTCCGGCAGATCGATGTTGTACCACCGCAAATATTTCCCATTCATGCGATAACATCTCGTATCCAGACCACTGGCGATATTGATAACCACTGTGTCCGGATGACTGCTCAAATACTTTTCCACCAGCTCATCCAACACAATCGTTCTGGCAACAACGCCATAGCTCATTGCCTTATCCTTATCCGCATTGGAGAAATCATAGTCCAGTTTCGCCACGATCTCTACTGCCATCGTATCCTGAATCTTGGAGTTTCGCTTCTCCGATTCCTTTGCCCTCGCATATAAGGTCTGGATCATTGTCTCCGGCACACCTGTCACATTTACTTTCTCTTTCATGACATCTTCCTTTCTTTCGTTACGTTTGCTTTGAAATGTTATGTTAGTCTTTTCTAACCATTTTGTCAAGAAATATGTCATACTTCATTTAAAAACCTGATATCTTGACTTTCCCCGAAAAAAAACTTACCATGTAATATAGTTCAAAAAGAAACTACAATTTCAAACGTTACCTAAAGGAGACCATCAGTCATGCAGGATAATAAAAACTTTTTAGCGAAAGAACCCATCGGAAAGCTTCTTCTCAAGCTGTCAATCCCGACCGTGATCGCCCAGCTTATTAATATGCTCTACAATATCGTTGACCGGATCTATATTGGTCATATTCCCGGAGAAGGGAGTCTAGCTCTTACCGGAGTAGGTGTCTGTATGCCGATCATTATGATTGTCTCCGCTTTTGCGGCACTTGTCAGCTCCGGCGGTGCCCCTAGAGCATCAATCTGCATGGGAAAGCAGGAGGACGAAGCCGCCGAACAGATCTTAGGTAACTGTTTTACGCTTCAGATGATTGTTTCCATTGTTCTCACTGCAATTTTACAAATCTGGGGCAAAGACCTGTTGCTGGCTTTTGGTGCCAGCGAAAATACGATCCGCTATGCAACGGATTATATGCACATCTATGCTTTTGGTACGCTGTTTGTCCAGTTGACTCTCGGTATGAACTCATTTATTACAGCACAGGGCTTTACAACTATCTCCATGGTTTCCGTTGTGATCGGAGCCCTCTGCAATATTATTTTAGATCCGATCTTTATTTTCGCATTTCATATGGGCGTAAAGGGAGCCGCACTGGCAACGATCCTTTCACAGGCCATTTCCACGATCTGGGTTGTCCGCTTCCTCTGTGGAAATAAAACACAGATTCATCTGCGCCGGAAATATATGCGTCTGCAGCCAAAAGTCTTTCTGCCCTGCGTTGCACTTGGACTTGCTGCCTTCATTATGCAGGCAAGTGAGAGTATCGTAGCCGTCTGCTTCAATTCGTCTCTGCTCCGTTATGGTGGAGATATTGCCGTCGGAACGATGACGATCTTAACCAGCGTAATGCAGTTTGCCATGCTACCTCTTCAGGGAATTGCACAGGGTTCACAGCCTATTTCCAGCTATAATTACGGTGCCAAAAATGCAGACAGAGTCAAAAAGACCTTCCGTCTGCTTGTGATAACATGCCTGACATACTCTGTGATCTTCTGGATTATCGTCCAGCTTATCCCAAAGGTGTTCGTCAGTCTTTTCACTTCGGATGGAGCACTTGTTGCATTTGCTGCACCGATGTTACGAATCTATATGGGCGGTATGCTCCTGTTCGGCATACAGATTGCATGCCAGATGACCTTTACCTCCCTTGGCAGGGCAGTCAACTCCATCGTAGTTGCTGTTGTCCGTAAATTCGTACTGCTGATCCCGCTCATCTATATTATCCCACATGCTGTGTCAAATCCAACCGTCGGTGTATATATGGCTGAGCCGATCGCTGATATCATCGCTGTGCTATTTACATCAATTCTGTTTGCATTTGCGTTTAGAAAAGCACTTGCGGAGATTTAGACCTTCGATTATTGTACAATCCGGTTTTCATTGAAAATTACAGCCCATTAAGGCTTTTCTGTTCAGCCGCTAAATCAATTTCTCGCGGGGTACGAACCGAGCTTCCACGGTCATTAACAGTTCTTGCATTTCTCAAATACCACGCATTTTCTGCAAAAATATCATTTGTTGCAGAAGAACCAAGTGTTCTCAAATATTTAATAAAGAACACTGCGGTTGTTCTCGTATTGAAAAAATATAGGAAGTAATTTTTAATGGCTCAAATATGAAAGACCTATCGTGGATAACGGCTCCACAATAGGTCTTTCTTTTTATCAGCTATGCTTAAATCTGATCACTTGCTTTCGTTACTCATTATATTTAATGATAAACTTCTGTGTGCTGCTGTCGGATTTCGGTGCAAATTTAAGATGGGAATTCTTTACCGCACCATCGATCAGATCAAGATATAATCCATCGATATTTTTAATGCACACTGTTCCATCATCGTTGTATTCAAAGGTCAGCTTTTGGCTGTCATATCCGGCAAAATCCTGATATACATCTTTCGTTGAACTACAAACCGTATAGTTTTTCCGGCAGCCCCGTAAACGCCAGAAACCATTATTGCAGCTCAGATAAAAGCTCTGATCCGTCTGGCCGCTACGATCAGACAAAAATACGGATTCTCCCTGTGTATCCCAAAGATCCAGACAGAGATTTTGATCATCCGCTGTGCAGATTGAAAATTCCAAGCCTGTGGTCAGATAATCCTTATCCCGTGTCACCTGATATGCCCGATACAACTGTGAAATCGCCACATCTCTCGTAATCCCATCCCCGTCAGCGTCAACCTTTGCTGCATTATATGCCACATTTCCTGCCTGTGTTTTACGAATCATTTTCTGCAACAGTGTGTTGTATTGACTTGCACTCAATTCCTTATTTTTAACTTTCTTGCCAGCCTTAAACTGCACCTTGCCGGCTGCCTTGCACCATTTCGCCGCCAGCTTGTAGAATTCCTTTCTGGTCAGTTTCTTATTGTAATTTTTAAGAATGCCCTTGTATGTCAGATTTGCATTTTGGGCAAGCATAATGTTCGTCTGGCACTCCCTTCTTGCTCCTGCCAGATAAGCCTCATCAAAGGAAATATTACTCTTACGGATATAGCAGATACGACCGTTCCACTTAATCTGCGTCCACTCGGAATTGTAATCCTTCTTTGTGATCTCCAATGTCTCCCCCACCGGAACAATACCATAGCAATTCACCGGCTGGGAATCGTCTGCCTGAGAATAAATATAAAACCAGTTATTCTGATCCGATATGTTTCCTGCCACAGCTTTCATCTTTACCTTATTTTTTCTGCCCGGATACTTCGGCTGATTGACCGACACCAGATTACTCACATTGATATACTTCTTATTCAGATACATCAGTCTTCCCTTATAAATGACTGCGAAATAAGTGTATCCATTACAGGTATAGGTCCAGTCACGAATATAAATGGTCTCTCCCGTCTTCACACCTTCATTGCGGAAGCCATAACTGCTCGCAAGAAAGGAGCCATCCTTCTCCATGGTGTAAATGCACTGAATCGGCTTTTCCGAACCTCTGATATCTACAAAGTCCAGATTGTCAACCCATGCTGTGCTGCTATATCCGGTCACCGCCTTTACGGGCTCCACACATGTGATGGCTGTCATAACAAGAACAAGTATCACACAGATCCATCTTCCGGCTGCATTGCTTATCTTTTTCATAATGCCACCTCTCCTTCTGAATTTTATAGCTTATTATACCAATGATATGCATATTTCGCAACTCCGGCAAACCTTCATCTACGGAACTATTCTCATTAACGAACAAAGACAGCACCAAAACCGGCACTGCCTTTGCTATTGCCGGACAATTTTCACAATCCAGCTTCGATAAGACACATCAGATTCACTGTTACTTTTCTTCTCCAAATGCAATCTGTCTGTCACACAGCTTAAGTGCAGCCGGACGGTGAGTTACAATGATCACTGTCTTATCTGTCATGCTGCGAAGGTTCTCAAGCACTGCTTCTTCTGTCCCGGCATCCAGTGCACTTGTAGCTTCATCCAAAAGAAGTACCGGTCGGTCGGAATAAATTGCCCTTGCGATTGCAAGCCTCTGCATCTGTCCCTCGGAAAGTCCTAAGCCTCGCTCGCCAAGAAGTGTATCTATGCCCTGTTCCAGCTCTGCGATAAAACCATCCGCACATGCAATCTGCAAAGCTCTGTGAATGCCTGCTTCATCTCCTGTCCTGTTCTTATCTGAAAATGTAATGATATCCCGGATACTTCCGCTCATAAGCTGATTGCCCTGCGGAACATAGGCAAACATTAAACGGTCACAGCCATACACTTCTCCGGCATCCACTGTATACAAGCCCATCAGAAGCTTTAACACTGTGCTCTTTCCACAGCCACTCGGACCGGTAAATGCCACAAATTCGCCCTTTCGTATCATAAGGCTGTAATCCTTTAATACGATTGGCATAATCGTATCTCCTTCGGTAATAACCGGCGGAAGGTATGTAAAATCCACATGCGACAAGCCGAAAGTGCTGTTATCCTGAATATATCTTGATTGCTCGTCACTCATCCTGACCTTGGTACATACCTCTTCCCAGGCACGCACCTTATCCTTTTCATACGCCTCAATCTCCATCAGCTCTCCGCACTCGCAAGCATCGCGAAATACTTCGGCAGATAGCCTGTGATATTGGCAAACGGATTCTGTATCTGACTGATAAGCTGAAGCATCGCCATAAAGGTTCCGTAGGTCATAGTGCCATTATAGATACCGAATGCCCCATAGACAGCTCCGAACACATAAGCTCCGTTCATAACAGCTCCAAATCCGATATTGCAGACATTGGAGAAATGATTCTTACGCATGCGGGCTTTCTTATGCTCACTCATGTGGCTTTCAGCCTCAGTAAGACTGTCCGCTTCCTTGCCAAATGCTTTGACGATCATCAGACTGCCAAGATGCTCCTGCAAGAAGATACGGACAAATCCATCCTTTTCCTGCATCTGCTTGTGCAGCTTCTTAGCTGCTTTCTGAAAATATAAGTAAGCAGCACCAGAAGTATTCCACCAGGCACAAGGATATAGGCAAACCTCGGTTCCATAATAAGGATTACCACAAGTGCTCCTGCCATCTTCGTTATCATTCCGGCTACGCCCGGCACAATCGTGGCAAGTCCCTCTGACACGACAACAGTATCTGATGTCAGGCGGTTCATCCACTCACCGGAATGGGTTGCGGTGACAGCTCCGTAATTGTGTGTAAGAAGCCCTGCAAACAGCCTGCTTTTGAATGCATTCTCATAGGTTGCCTTAGCGTATTCTTCTAAGAACCGCAGAACTGCCCGGAGTGCAATCTGCCCTGCTACAAGTGCCGCAAAGAGGACACAGAAGGTCAGCATTTTTTTGCTGTCATGTGCACTGCACCATCAATCAGTCCACGCAGGAGCAGAGCATAAAAAACACTGCTGATGCCAAGTACCATCTGCAAAAACAGCAGGAATATGATATATAATCTGCTTTTGCCTGCGACCTCGTTGATAAAGTGCAGGGCGGATTTATTCGTCTTTTTCATAAATAATCACACCAACTTCGATTCATTTTTCTCTCTGTTTTCTCAAAACAGATTGTAATCTCATTCTGATCTTCTTTAAAAATATCCGCAGCTTATATGGTCTGCACCATAGCCACACATACAATCGGTATCCTATGTCATCGGTCTTATACTGCTTCCCTTTGTGGGTAAAGTCTGTCATCACACCAAGAACATCTGTCTTTGGGATTCCACGCTCTATCCCAATGCAGTTATCGCCAAGGATATCATAGGAATCTTCATATACCTTGATAATTCTGTGAAGCACATACTGGTCTGTGCCTCTTTTATACAACACGACATCCCATAGCTTACAGCTTTCGCCCTGCTTC
The DNA here is from genome assembly GCF_003478445.1 of Roseburia sp. AM59-24XD. GTDB lineage: Bacteria > Bacillota > Clostridia > Lachnospirales > Lachnospiraceae > Jutongia. The sequence goes on along the minus strand of NZ_QUET01000004.1, from coordinate 16,556 downwards.
ACCTCACGCACCGTAAAAGAATCCCGTCCCTGCTTTAACAGCGGCAGCATACTCACTCCTACATTTTTGTATGTGAGAGTATGATATTTCCGTAGATATTTCTCATAAGATAATCTGGTCATTCCTCTATCGCTCCAATGCCACGCAGCTTCTCCACGATTGAATCCACATCCTTTTGCAGCACATCCTTCGGTGCATCGTATTTCTCATACATAGCCTCAACGATCTGCTCTTTGGTAGTATCTGTTTTCAGGCACTCCACGATAAATGCAGCTGTCCTGTTGCTTCTGACAAGCCCTGCAAATGAGCTTGTTACATCAATCAAAACCTGCTCTCCATCGCTGTCATGTGTGATAAATGTATCTTTTAATCTCATCTATGATTCCTCCTGTTTCTTAAGTCTGTTCATTCCTTCATAAGCCACCCTTGCAGCCTCGATATTCATGTTGCAGCCAAGCCGGTAGACCGGCATTACATTAAGCATATGGTCTATGAGGGACAGTGTCTGCTTCATTCCATCTGCCGATAGGCTTCTGTTCGTCTGCTGGACGATAAGCGGATATACCGCATGTGGCTCTGCCGGTTCGATATGATTTGTGGTATCTCTTGTCAGTATGCAGATGCCCTTTAGCGGTACTGCGATATTCGTGCTGAGTCTGTGCTTGCCATCCCAAGGTGTGCCATAAGCGGTCACTCCGGAGTCTGTGATACGAAGAAGTGGCTTGTCATCGTTTACCATGACGGCACGCTCCCCGAAATACTCTCTCCACAGTCGTGTATGGGTAGATTTGCCGGTACCGCTTTTCGCTGTAAAAAGATAGCCTTCGCCATCTACCGCAATGACCGAGCCATGAAAAAGCAGGGTATCGTAGGATAAGAGGTGGTCTGCAATCTTGCGATAGACTGCGAGTGTCTCTAAGTATGCATCAGAAAACTGCCTGATGGGAATGCCCTCTTTTGTATCTTCTCTGGCGGATTTTTCACGCTCAAAGTCGATATCCGACTGGGTTGTGGCAATCGAGAAATAAACCGGTGACTCAGTCGCACAAGCTACGGTATTTCCCGGCGTACTCTCTGCCGCAGTTCCACCAACTTCTGTAGCTGTACCCCTTTTAACATCTGCCACTATATAATCTTTGCAATATTCTCTGATATAATCACAGACAGGGCAGATCGTGAAATACTGTCCTGCCAGACGGATTGTAAAGCTCTCCATATGCGACCTCTGATTCCATTCAAATTATAATTCTACTTCTGTTTCTTTTTCTTCCTGATAAATAAAACCGTTCCCGCCACTGCAATCGCAGCTACAACTACTAGCAATATAATTCCCCATACCGGCATACTTTGTGATTTTTCGGAGTCTGTATCTGCATTCGAGCTGATGGCAGTTTCGTCGGCATCTAAGCTTCATCAATTCCCGCAATTTCTGTTCCACTACTCTGCTTTTCTGTATCACTATTTTTTACCGTAGTGCCGGCATCTGTCTTGTTTTCTGTCCTGTACTGCTTGGCAAGCTTCTTTTCCTCTGCGGCTGTATCTACAGAGGAATCTACAGTCACTTTATACTGTGGTGTGACATCAGCTGTCAAGGTACTGTTACCTCCTGTATTCTTTGTATCGGTCTTATTATCCTTTGAACTGTTCGAATCCCCTATGTTGTTGCTTTGATTATTGTCGGCTATGGACTGTTCCTTAGTCTGATTATCTGATGTGCCAGACTGATTAGCGTTTCCGGCATCTTTATTTTCTGAATTATCGCCATTCTTATTGTCTGTGGCATCGGACGGATTCGACTTTCCGTTTTCATCTGTATCTTTCTTGTCTGTATTCTCATTGGAATCCTCAATTTTGGTATCTGAGGATGCAAGTACCACATTCTTGAGATTTCCGGCACCGGAAAACGCATTTGCATGAATCGTCGTAACTGTAGATGGTACGATGATCTTCTCTACCGAATTGCATAATAAAAATGCATAATCATTGATTTCTGTTACCGCCTTGTCGTTAATATAGGCAGGAATGGTAACCTCTTTGTCGCTTCCATTATACGCATAAATTGATGCGTTTTCTCCATTATCTTCGTATTGAAAATCTCCATAATATTCTGCCGCATACACCTGTACACTTCCAAACAGGCAAAGGAAGCAAATACATACTGCTGTTAAAATCATGTTTTTTATCTTCACAATCAATCTATTTTACTGTATTTGGGGTGTTATGGCAATGAGGAGTTTCGTCGATTTTTGACATTTTTTGTTAAAATAGTCCGGCTTTGTTGTTATCTATGAATGATCAAAAATCATATGACAGCCTCTATTTTATGAATATAGACTTTAGCGAGGCATGTCTGCGGCAATCCTGTTCTGAAATATAAAAAGACCCTGAGCATTTCATCCGGGGCTGACGCCTCCGCCCAATAAGCATGCCCGCCTTTCCGGCCGTCTCCGGCTGCCTTATCAATGATATGCTTCTTCAAATACAAACGCTTTTCCCGTTTTTTGAAGAAGATCTGCCTCAAAGCTGCAGATCAGATCATTATAACGGATCATATCTACGTAATACTTATACTGTACCTGTCCATCTGTCGAATTAATCTTCCTGCCGTCAGATTTCACCTTGATCCAGAGCGTTTCTTTCTCCTTGATAACCGGATAATTTTCCTTTTGCTTATCCACTGCAGTCCAGTTTATGCCATCCTTGCTGTATTCGGTCAGATTGACATTTACAACCGTTTCATCTGTTGTATTCACATTTTCCGAGTTTTGTTTTAATTGCACAGACCCATTATTATTTAATGTCATCTCTCCATTTCCTGCTTCACTTGTGATCATAAAAACTGCTTCACTCTCTGTATTTGTCTGTTCCGGCACAAGCTGTACCCGATATTTTCCTGTTTGATTTGTAGCTGACATCTTGACAATACTGCTGTATTTGCTGGTCTGTCTCTTTTTGGCAATCGTTTTATATGACCTTACTTTATATTCATACGATTCTGCGCAAGTAACCTTCTTATCTGTATATGTCATAGAAGAAACAGACTTTTTTGTTACCGCAAGAAGTGTAAATTTCTTGTTTCCGGCATTTCTGCGGTATATCTCATAACCATCCGGCTTCATTCCATAACTAATGATATTCAGACAAACCGCCTCTGTACTCCGATACGCATCAGGCACCTGATATTCATCAAAAAAGCACATAAGTCCCGTATATATCAGCCGCGACCCCTGATACACCTTCTTCCCGTTTTTGTATCCTTCCAGCTTATAATCATATTCCTGATCTTTTTTTACTTTTTTATCCGTATAATAAACAGCATTTTTATTCAATCGTGCTATAAGTTTATATTTTGTATAATTGCTGTCCTTTTTCTTTTGGCAGCGGTATAGCTTATAATAGGCCACTTTCTTGGATTTCCAGGACAGTCTAAGCATCGTTGGTGAGTTTACTACTGCTTTCACATTCATCCAATGACTATCCTGTGCCTGAACCATTTGAGGCACCGGAGCTGTCAGCATGCCTGCAATGATCATACATGTCAGTGATCGTCCCATTACCTTACGGATCTTATCAATATATCTGCTGCCCATATCAAAGCACCTCCATCTAAATAACCTTTTCATGACTGCTCATCTAAAATTATCTATACCATATTTATCACAAAAATATGGCATAAATATCAATATTTTTATAAAAGTCTTAAAGAGACTGCTCTCACCAATAGATATTTCTCTTCTCATAATAAATTCTATTTCATTGTAAGAAAAGTAAAAAGTTGCCGCTTTTTTATAAACCGACAATCTTTTCTTGCTATATCAGCCTTTGGGAATTTGACCATCAACATACAGAATGTGGTTTACTAACCACTCTGTAAGATATGCTAAAATACCCATAATCTGTTCATCCTGATCTTCTACCTCATCATTGTGATGTTCCATAAATTCATCAATCTTATGTATAAATTCCTGATGCTGGATTTTTTGTGTAAATAATTTCTTATAGTTGATAGATTCCATATACTGTTCTTCGTCAGCAAAATGCTTTACCGTATAATCACGAAGTTTCTCTAATATTATGTCAATTCTATCATATTTATCTGGTGTGTACTCGTCATGGAGTAGTTCATATGCTTCATCTGCATACAAAAACAATTGCTTATGTTCCTCGTCAATCATATCTATTCCGATATAATATTCTGGTTTCATTTCATACATAACTTAATCCTACTTTCATTCTTATTCTGCTTTAGAAACCCATACCATACTAGACATAATGGAAACACTATTGTCTGAAATATCCTCTATTTTCATATATGGCATCAGATTCTTCCAAAGCATTCTCTAATTGTCTTTGAAATATCTGAATCAATAAACCCTTTCTGTGACATGTCATCAAGGATATCACATGTTTTTTCATGAGATAATCCCTTTTTATAAGGTCTATCTTCCGTAAGAGCCTGATAAATATCAACACATGCCATCATACGTTCCGGCTCATTTAATTCATCCGCAGTTTTTCCAAAAGGATACCCTTTTCCATTTAATTTTTCATGATGGAATGCCGCCCAATCTCGTATATCTTCAAAATCATTAACCTCTGATAATATAAGATATGTATAGCCGGCATGATTTTTCATTTTAGAAAATTCATCATCCGTAAGTTTATCCGGTTTTTCCAAAATCTCATTGCCTACCGCCATTTTTCCTATATCATGCAGGGCACCCGCCAAATACATTTTCTGTACAGTTATTGAATCATATCCCATATATTTGGCAAGCAGGGAGGCTTTTTCAGCTACTCCTATAGAATGCCTGCTGGTAAAAGGAGATTTATAATCTACAATCTTTGCAAAGAAGTCTGCAACATTTTTACATGTTTCCCAATCAAAAAATTGTTTTTCTCTTGGGATAATCTCCCATAGCTTTGATTCAAAAGAATCATCCCTTAAACACATAAAGGATTCTTTTGCGAATCCCTTCAGAAAGGCATTAACACATTCTGAATCAAATAGTCTATCCTTATTTTTGGAAAGATACTGACATATAAAATTCCATCTATCATCAGATTCAATACTATTTCCTATAATATCAACAATATCTGCAAGATGAATAATCCTTGAGAACAATGGAATTTCATGCCACTTCTTTCGAAAGGGACCGGTTCCATCAGCATGTTCATGATGATATAAAATCACATTTGAAATATCTGTTTTAAAAGGGATTTTAGTAATATTTTTTTCACCATAAACGCAATGCATATTTGTTTTGTTTTCGGATAAGTCATTTTTAATGTCGGTATCCGGGTATTTCTGTACTTCTTCAGAAATATATTGTGTCAACGCATTATCGTGTAGCAAAGCGCATATAGCTAAATCTTGTAACGCATCACCTTGGATCGCACAATATTTAGCCATACACACACTAATATAAGCCACTCTCTTTCCATGTTTGTTTTTTACATTTACAAGTTCTGCTTCAATGCAGTCTAAGGCATAAGAACAAGCTCCTGCCAGTCCCACAATGTCTATGCTCAGCTGTTCTACTCTCATGTATATAATCCTTTATCGTAAAATTAAGCTTCTGAAAACTGATCTTTACCTACTGAACATAACGGGCATGTAAAATCCTCCGGAAGGTCCTCCCACTTAGTACCGGGTGCAATACCTCCTTCCGGATAACCTTTCTCCTCATCATACTCCCAACCACAAACATCACATATATATTTCATTTGTTTTTCCTCCTGTAAAATATGTTAATAATATGGATTACTCCATTACAATGCAATTTCCACAATTCTGCAACATCTTAATATGTACAAATGCTTTTAGCATTTCCATAATCCATGTAGATTACAATATGCATATACTTCTTCTACCTGCTCGCCGTCGCAAAGGCAAAAATCCGCTGCCGGATCCTGTCCCGGATTTAACTGCTTTCTGTAAATTCCCTGATTGGTATTTAATGTGATCCACTCAATGAAATGCTCTTCAAGCATTGGATGTTTTGTCTCCCCGACAACAACATGAACGTGATTGCCTTCCACCGTATACACAGGTACATGCTTCTCAACTGCAGCGTCTGTCACTCCGGCTTTTAACTCCTGCATAGCCTCTCCACAGCACATGACAGGTACGCCCTTGTCCTTTACCTTTTCAATAATGTTTCCACAATGCTTACATACATAATACTTTACTTCCATGCTTTTATCTCCTTCCATGTTAAAAATTTACAACTCAATTGTTTCTACAATTTTCTTCAATGAATCCGCCGATTCCTTAAGCTTTAATGCTTCCTCGCCATTTAAATTTATAGGTATATCTGACTCAACACCATCTGCACCTACAATAGCCGGCATACTTAGGGAAACCCCGTCAATTTCATATACACCATGAATCATGTGTGATACCGGAAGTATTGATTTCTCATCTCTCATGATCACTTCACAGATTCTTTTTACCGACATTGCAATTCCATAATATGTAGCGTGCTTTTTGTTTATAATTTCATAGGCACTATTCTTAACTGCCGCCGCTATTTCCTCTGTGTTTTCTTTGTGCTTATAATGCCCGCGCATTTCACACATTTCACTTAACGGAACACCGGATACATTCGCTGATGACCATGCTACCACTTCACTGTCGCCGTGTTCTCCTATTATAAAAGCATGCACACTCCTGCTGTCGACAGATAAATGTTCCCCCAGCTTGTACCTTAATCTGGCACTATCTAAAACAGTTCCTGAACCAATCACCCTGTTTTCAGGAAGTCCGGATAACTTTATAGCAACCTGTGTCAGAATATCTACCGGGTTTGCAACTACCAGCATGATACCTGCAAAATCTCTTTTGGCGATTTCAGGAATAATCGACTTAAATATTGCTACATTTTTGTTGACAAGATCAAGTCTTGTCTCTCCCGGCTTTTGCCCTGCTCCTGCGGATATGATAACGATGGCGGCATCCGCCACATCATCATAATCTCCCGCATATATTTTCATCGGACTGGCGAATGGAATTCCGTGACTGATATCCATCGCTTCCCCCTCCGCCTTGTTTTTATCTGCATCAATAAGGACGATCTCTGTAAATAATCCGCTTTGCATTAAAGCAAATACAGATGCAGAACCGACAAAACCACAGCCTATCATGACTGCTTTTTTCGAATTGATCATTTGCTCCTTCGTAATAATCTCCTCCTCTTAGTAATTCTCTTCATGTACTTCAAAATAGCTCTGTGGATGATTACATACCGGACATACCTCAGGGGCTTTTGTTTCTACCACAATATGTCCACAGTTACGGCATTCCCATACATTGCTTTCCTATCCATGCAGTCCCTCCTTCCTACATTTGGGACAAATGCCTTTAAATGAAATATCATAATCCAAATATTCGATTCCATGTGTGTCATGAATTCTTTCCAGTAAATTCGGCATTTCATCCATATCCACATCTGAAACCTCACCACACTTTACACACCTGACATGGTAATGATTTTTCAATGTGAAATCGAACCGGTTCGGTCCATCCGGAACTTCAACCTTTCTTAAAGTACCTTCTTCTACCAATATATCAAGGTTTCTATATACAGTCCCTTTTCCAATTGTAGGATATGCTTCTTTTATAAATTCATACACTTCATTTGCTGTAACATGCCTTTTCATCTCATATACAGCGTTTCTTACTAAATCTTTTTGAATGGTATTTCTTCTAATAATTATCCGACCTCCTTATTAGGTTTCATTTTCAATAAGGATTATATATCACTTTTCAGTCGATGTCAAGAAAAATAGTAATTATTCCTATTATTAGACTATTGAATATTTTACCCACCTTATGTATACTATAGATAAGAGATGAGCTATATGCTTATCATGTGGACTGACACATTAATCCGAAATTCTTCCCGGACTTCGGGTGCCGGGCAGTTGGCTGGCAACAGAAAAACCAGTTATTCTTATCGGACTTCGGGTGCCGATCAGTTGACGGACAACAGAAAAATCAGTCGTAAAAGGAAGGTGTCATTAGCTACGGCAAATGGACCTTCCTTTTAAATTTCACTAAATTTTGAGGTACCATCTTACTGGAGACGGAGTATACTTTCCACGATAAATGCGGTCGGTTATCTCTTGTTGATATTCCTTTAGATATGGAAGAGCCTCCTTAATGGTCATGCCATCAATTCCCGGCGCTCCCTTGTTTGCCTTAACTCTCTTATACGCTCTGTTAATGTTGTCTTTATACAGTATCGCTTCCAAAAGTCTCGGCTGTGCACTGTCTCTTTCTTTCCATATCCGATTGAATGACCTTATATGAGATTTCTGTTCGTCAGACCAGAGATTTGCCCGTGGTTAGTCTGTTCCCACATCCGGCTTCCTTCAGATTCCACCTCACGGTGGACACCCTTGCCTTCGGCTATATCCTTCCCGCTACCGGGCGGATTCGGGACTTTAACCCGTTAGAAACGTGCGCCGCCGGGCGCACTATTTGAAAAAATAACTCCCCATCCCTCACAATATCTGAGAGATGGGGAGTTACTTTTTACGCTGCAGTCTCCGGGATTTCCCCGACAAAGTTATAAACGATCCTGACTTTCTGCACCTTCTGACCGTCCACTTTCTTGACCTCGCCGATCAGGATCTTGCTGATCAGCCGGTTCAATACTGCCTCGTCCAGTTTCTCAATGGCAGCATAGCGCCGGATTTCCTTAATAAAGGTGCGGACTTCGCTTTCCTGTGCGTCCGCCCGGCTCTGCATCACTGACTCCATAGTTTGTGTGTTTGACTTACTGTTTATATCTATCTTCTCCTAAATATTTTCTAGTCATTGCAATATAAAATTGCTTATACAGTCTCTCCCTTAAGAGTCCTGATATTCTGGATAATATACAGAGCGACCGATATGACCATCATTATAGCGCACAAACCAATCAACAGATCTGATACCATCGATGTAATTTGGAACCATATAATATGCACCGCTGCAGTTCCATATAATAAAAAGGTTACTATCTTTCCATGCCAGTCTGCACCATGTACTTTTCCTGTCTTTCGTATCACAAGACATCCACTGACTACCATATACAGCTCCTTACCTGCCATTATTACGATTAAAAGAAGCATATGCGGAAAACGAGTAAACAGACAGATTAACATCGCTGCCTGTGTCAGCTTATCAGCCACCGGATCAAGTATTTTTCCTAAATTACTAATCCTATGGAATCTTCTTGCGATGTATCCATCAGCAAGATCCGTAAGACCAGACAGTAATAAGATTTCACCAGCTAACAGAGGATTTTTCTTTACACAATAACTCCATATAATTACCGGAATCAGACAAAGCCGAAAAAAAGAAAGAAGATTAGGAACCGTAATAATTCTATTCAAATTTTCTTCCTGATTCACTTCACTCTGCATGTACGGTCACATCACTTTCCTTTTTTTTAGACATAAACCAATAAAATATAACACAAAATGCTAAAGCAAACACAACACCAAAAACATTTTGAATCACTCTAAGACTAACCGCTCCTTGTAGTCCATAAGTCTCTGCAGCAATGGCTAAAGCACCAAATGTGTTAAATACTGCCTGCCAGCCATATTGTGCTGAAAATCCTACACCGATTCCACCAAGAATTCCTATATATGCATAGATTGACGAAGGAAGCAGAAAATATAATACTGTAAAACATATAACACCTGCAATATTTCCGACAATCCTTTTACGGACTCTGTAGTGCATATCTTCCATAAACGGCAAAATCGCGGACATGGCCGCAATACCAGCCACATTGCGCGTGGCATATTACAAAGTTCTGCAATGCAAAGGACAATCGGTACGCATAAAATCTGACATATCTGCCATTTTGTTCTGGAAGAAGTGATATCAAATTCTTGTATCAGATCTTTCAGATTTCTTTTATAAGCTCTGTTTTTATGATTTCGATAAAATACGAAGCAGGTAAGTGCTGCACCTAAAGCCATTCCGGCTAATCGCATCTGATAGCTTTTTCCCGTAACATCATAACCATATAGCAGCAGATACCCAAGAACCAATGTAGATTGATTAAACATGAATGGATTATGGCATCCGAACAGAATCAACACAGCCAGTGCCGCAATATTTAACAGCATTCCCAATACCGGTGAAAACTGATTTGCTAAATGCGGACATACAGTCATAATTACAAAGAACAAAGCCAAAAGCATCGTAGATTGTCCGGTGTGGATCCCCAGATCCGCATTCCGAAATACCATAAGGCATAATAAAACTACTACACCCACAATACTATTCTCATTTCCAAATAAGATACTGAAAATAGTAACAAATAAAAAACAAAATGCCATTGTAACAGCTATCTTTACCAAATATACCAATATATGATATGATTTTTCTTTCACTGTTTCACTCTTTTTCAACAGATTTTTAGAACCTGCCTGATTTAACTGCAATTCCTGATAAAATGTCATGTAATTCCTCCTCTATCTGTTTTTCTTAAACTTATATGGCCTCATCTTTCTGTATTGGAAGCTCTACAACAAATCTGCATCCACCATATTCACGGTTTTCTGCTTTGATTGTTCCTCCGGCACTATCTACAATCCGTTTTACAAGTGCAAGACCTAGGCCATTTCCTTCTGCTTTATGAGATCCATCTACCTGATAGAACTTGTCAAATATTCTGGATTTTACATCATCCTCTATTCCTGGTCCTTCATCTTCCAGAATGAACTTAACAGAATCCTGTTCTTGTTTCAGAAACATCGTAATTGTCCCCTTTGAAGGGCTGAACTTAATCGCATTATCCAAAAGATTTATCCAGATATGCATAAAAAGTCCTTCATTCCCAGTATATTTAACTTCCTCCAATTCTACCTGAAAACCAATTTCTTTTTCTGTCCATTTTGTTTCCAATGAAAGAAATGCCTGGCGGATCTGTTCATCCAGACGATATTCTGTTTTTTTCATTGGTATATTCTGATTCTCTAACTTGGATAACAGCAAAATATTACCAACCAATCCGGAAAGTCTTTGGGTGTTAAATAAGATTTTTTCTACATATTCCTCTTGATCCGGAGACAGTTCTTCTCCCTGAAGCAGCATTGTATATCCTTCAATGGCATTAATCGGGGTCTTAAACTCATGAGAAACATCAGATACAAAATCCATCTGCAGCACCTCTGTTGCACGAAGTTCTTTTGTCATAACGTTAAAACTTTGATAAGATTCTCCAACTTCTGCTATACGGCTGTTCGTTTCCAAATGCTGTTCAAAATCTCCCCGAGAAACTTCCTTCATTGCTTTACTAAGCCTGGTAATTGGTTCCAGTAACTTTGCATTAATAAAGGAAGTGATCAGCCCTGCAATCAATGTATTGAAAATCAAAAGCCAGCCAAGCACAGGTATGCTGCCCGGCAGATTAAAAAAATGATTCAAAAAAGCAAATAATAAAGCAGATATGACTGTTGAAAATACAAGTGCCAGCCAGATTGCACCAGTCAGACAGGATCGGATCCGCAATCCTTTTTCTTTCTTTTGTTCCATTATTTTTTCACCACCTTGTATCCAATTCCACGCATTGTTACGATTTCAAAATCAGGGTTATCTTTAAAACGCTCTCTGATTCTTCCTATATGTACCTCTATCGTATGTGGGTCTGCCTCCGTCTCGTATCCCCATACTTCATCCATCAACTGTTGTTTTGTAAATGTTCTGCCTGGCGAAGCTGCAAGCTTATATAAAAGCAGGAATTCTTTTTTAGGCAAAACAAGACTTTCCTTATCAGTTGTAACTGTCATTGCATCATAATCAAACTCTGTTGAACCGATCATAATTTTGTGTTCATTCAGTATCTGTGCACGGCGAAGCAATGCTCCGACTCTTAAAACCATTTCATTCACATTTACCGGTTTTACCATATAATCGTCACTTCCCGAAAGAAATCCCTGGCGCATATCATCAAAGGAACCTTTCGCAGTGATCATAAGCACTGGTATCTGATATCCTGCTGAACGAAGTTCTGACACCAGTTCATAGCCATCCATAACCGGCATCATAATATCGGAAATGATCAGATCAATATATTCCTTATCCAATACTTCTAATGCCTGTGCTCCATCCGATGCACTTTTGACCTGATATCCATTCTTCTCAAGCACTTTTTGGAATAGCTGGCTTAATTCTTTATCATCTTCTACAATCAATATTTGAAACACGTTTTCCTTCCTCCTTATTAAAACAGATACCTTGCCCATCCAAGCAGATGCTGTACCAGAAACACCTTTCTCTTACGTTTTTCTGTTAATTCAATCGGCTTTACATGATACGGATCATAATATGTTCCGTCGTCTAATACCTGTCTGGACACGCTCTCATACTCCATCATGCCATCCTCCAGCTGTTTATTAATCTCTTTACTGCGTATTACAAGCATCAGCTCTGTATCCAGATAAGTACTTCTCATGTCCATATTGAATGAACCTATTACTGACAGATCATCGTCAATCAGAATACTTTTTCCATGATACGAATAACCGCCTTCATATTCCCAGATATCAATTCCTGTTTCTAAAATTCTGTTTCTGTTTTTGGCATAATCAGCAGCTCCAAATGGATTTCCGTTATTTGCAACAGAATTTGTCATAATAGAAAAGTCCGAAACCTTCTGTGCAATTTCCTCCCATGTATTATACATCATATCATTGCAAATAATATATGGTGTATGAATTTTTACGCGTTCCTTTGCATTTTTCATCAATTCTCCCAACTGATACCACACTACTGGTTCTTTGGAACCTGTGTGAATAGGATTTGACACTAATGCAATCTTTTCTGTCTCAAAAGTTTCGTCCGTGTAATCGGTATCGCAGATTCTTTCCTTATTCTCTTCAAAATATTTCTGATAGCCGTTCTGCAGCTCTAAAACTGCGTTCTTTACAGATTTTCTATTTGCCAGTTTTTTATTGTCATGAAAATAACCACTGTCTTCTTGTTCCCATATCGTTTCAAAATACTCTAACAACTGGTTAACTGAATTTTCTTTCTCAGGTTCATCGCAAACCACTAACACGTCTCTGTCATAGTTCTTATGTCCCGGAAAATCACCCAGAAAATAATTGTATGTATTTCTTCCCCCAAGAATATATCTCTTTCCATCTGCAATCAAATATTTATCATGCATTCTACCCATCATCTTCCATGGTTTCAACGGATTGACCTTATTATATAGTTTAATTTTAACATTCTCATGGAAAGATAATCCATAGAAATACGGATTTCCTTCCATATCAATCCAGCTCTCCATTCCATCTACTAACAGACGAATATGTACACCTCTGTCTGCCGCATCATGCAGTGCTCCTAAAATCATTTTTCCACTTTCATCGGATTGAAATGCAAAAGTAGAAAGAATAATTTCCTTTTTTGCATTCTTAATCAAACGCACTCTTTGTAAAATCGCTTCTGGATTCTTTTCTATGATTACTGCCCGTTCTGTATTTTCACTGCATTCGTTCCATGACCCATTTTTTGTTTCTTTTTTGGTTGTATTGGACACTTCCGGCTGCTTTTTATATGCAACGCAGATTCCGAGCAATTCATAAAAAGCCACACATAAAAAAATTGCCAGTATAACAAGAAGGATTTTACATATTTTATACTTTTTCATTGTACATCACCTGATTCCTTTTTATTTCATACTTATACAATACAAAGTCAATCTCAATTTAACCTCAACAAAATTTATTTTTCATAAAAAAATATGACAGGCTTCTTTTTCAAGAAAGGATGACATTGCTGCTGAAATAACAGAATAAGTATCTGAACCTGAAGATGTTACTACCCGTGTAGTGAATGTAGAATTGTTACCACCACCATGTTCCATATGTAACAATAATGCTATATCCAGTACTCTTGCTTCCAGTTCTGTGAATTTTGTATCTGGGCTTAATAAGCGCAGGAAATTTTCAGCAATAGATAAATCTTTTTCAGGTCTATGAATATACATACTTTCGTTTTTTTCATAATGACAATAAGCATGGTATGCATATACTGCTAACATAGGAAATGCTGCGATCAACTGCATACTCTGCCTTAGCACATTCGGAATTTCAAGACTTTCTTTCTCCTTATCGTAAGAGCCCAATGTAAGAATACTTCGAGTCATAGAACCCATAATATCTGATGTAGGTGCTTTCATAATGACATCTCTGGTAAAGTTAGTCGGTAGTTCCATACAATCAGATAGTCTTCCCTGAAATTCCATTAACTGTGTATCAGTTGGCAATTCTCCGAATAAAAGAAGATATGCTCCTTCTTCAAAGACAAACCTTTTCCTTTACTTCCTGTTACTAAATCTTTTATATTATAACCACGATAAGATAACTCGCCATCACTACGAACTTACATACTATACTCAGATATTCTTGTTTCCAGAGCATTCAGCATTGTCTGTTCTTTTTCTTATTCTTATTCATTAGCAATACAATACAATGGAAAACTCAATTTAACCTCAACAAGGTTTGTTTTTTCATCCATGCAAAATCTTCTTTGTACAACAAACTGTTAGATATAGCAAAAACGGCCTTTCAAAAACAGTTAACTTCTAAATCAACTGTTTTTTGAAAGGTCGTTTCATCAGATTCTTATAGCAATCCAGCAAATAATCTCATAAATAATTGTCCCAGTCGCAAATATGCACTTCGTCCGGTTTGATATTGGTCTGTCACATCACAACATTCTCCCATCGTTCTTATCAGATCATTTTTTATTTCCACAACTGCCTGACAATCTGCCATAAAACAGCCGTTTCAAAATGGTGATATAAACTTCGATAATCCAGATTAATTGTTCCACAAGTTGCCATACAGTCATCTGCCACACTCATTTTTGCATGACAGAAACCAGGAGTCCACTCATAAACACGAACACCATGTTTAACTAATCCATGATAAAAAGAACGAGTTATATTATAAATGAATTTTTTATCAGGGATACCAGGTGTGATAATTCTTACGTCTACCCCTCGCTTAGCAGCCAGACATAACGCATGCGTCATTTCATCTGTTATGATTAGATATGGAGTCATAAACCAACAATATTTTTCAGCTTTATTTATCATACTGATATAAACTTCTTCTCCTACTTGCTCATTATCCATAGGGCTGTCTGCATAAGGTTGAACAAACCCAGTTTGCTGTGCCGCATAATCATAGTGGAAAAGGTATTTACTAAAATCAGAATCATTAGCATCCTTATCACTTACTGCATTCCACATTTCCAAAAATGTCACCGTAAGCGACTGAACAGCATCTCCTTCTAAACGAATACCTGTATCTTTCCACTGTCCATACGGGTGTGTGTAATTAAAATATTCGTTTGCTAGATTATATCCACCTGTAAATCCGACTTTTCCATCAATAACTGTTATTTTTCTATGATCACGATTGTTCAAAAACAGATTTAAACCTGGCATAAACGGATTGAATACACGGCAATGAATTCCTATTGCTCCATCTTTTTCACAAAATCTGTGTTAATAAAGCCTATAGAACCCATATCATCGTAGAATACTCTAACTTCCACACCTGCTTTTACTCGCTCTTCCAGAACATCTTGAATCTTATGCCATGCTTCAGCGTCTTCTATCGCATGATATTCCATAAAGATAAACTTCTGTGCTTTCTCCAAATCCTTAAGCTGTGCCTCTAATCCTTTCACTGCTTCATCAAAATACACAATATCCGTATTCTGATAGATTGGATACTGCGAATTTCTTTGTATATAACTTGCTATATTTCCTGCTTTCGGAATTGTTTCTTTTATTCTGCTCAAACACTCCTGACTGTCCGGAAGCATTGGTAACAATTTGCTATCAATTTCTGCATATCGCTCACGCATTTTATGTGTGCCACCATTCAAACCAATCAACAAATACAGGCCTACACCCATAATTGGGAAAATTAGAATTAAGATGACCCAAGGCATTTTCATAGAGGATGTCTTATTTGATGCGTACAATCCCAAAACCAAGATCCCACTCAAAATCCTTGTAAATAAATTTATGATTTCTGCATATTCATTCAAGCGTGTTACGATAGTAATAATAAAAATCACTTCCAGAAGAATGCAGATTATGGAAAAACACAGCCGTTTTACCCCATTTTTTGTTTTTGCTTTGCCCTCTAAAGTATCTTGTTTCATATATATTCCACCTTCCTAATAAAATACTAATAATTTTTTCTACTCAATCATTCTTTCACTAATATCTGCAACCTCATTTGTATGTAACATAACCAATGATATATGCTACTTTATCATCAAAGTCACATTCGTAATATTTTATTTCTAACAAGAATCTTATTGGTAAATTTAATTTATCATCAACAGCAACAATTGTTCTCTCATATTACACCTTCTTTTCTGATTACGAAGTAGTACCTTTTATTACGCAATCGAGTAGGAGGCGGTGACTAACCGCCGTCCTCTCACACCACCGTGCGTACCGTTCGGTACACGGCGGTTTCAATAGTTGACGTGCACAGACTGATAGGCTGTGGCT
>NZ_QUET01000039.1 GCF_003478445.1 Roseburia sp. AM59-24XD | reverse complement strand
CCTTCAGATTCCATCTCACGATGGACACCCTTGCCTTCGGCTATATCCTTCCCACTACCGGGCGGATTCGGGACTTTAACCCGTTAGAAACGTGCGCCGCTAGGCGCACATCAATCGAAAAGAGGGAAAGCATTTCGCTTTCCCTCTTCATTGTAGCATATTCACCCTGTCCGGGTAAATGCTATATTTTACTTTTGTTCCATACTGACTACGGTGAAATCCAGCCCCTCGATCACATCCCGTATTACGGAATCATCGATCTCCCTATAAATGGACACGACAGCCTGCTTCTTATTCAGATTGACCTTTGCCACGACACCGTCCAGTTCGTCCAGATGCTTCTCAATCCTGTTCTTACAGTTCTGACAATGCATTCCGTCAATATGAACGACCAGTTCACGAAGCTTCGATCCATCAATCTTCTTTTTGACCGGTTTCTCCTTGGACCCTCCGCAGCAGTCGCCTTCCCCCTTCATGTGCTTTAAGGTGCTTACAATTGCCGGTATCAGTATGATGATCAGTATTACGACGATTAAAAGTGTCTGACCATTCAAATTATCATCCCCTTTAATCCTGTTATGATTGCCGCGAGTTCATACTTTTACCGCATGATCATTTTTTTGCATGCTTTTTCTGATTGGACATACATGAGCGGGAACAGGATCCTGCAGATGGACATCCAATACAATGAACACCCCTCTTTTTCTCTTTTCGGATGTATAAAACCGCGGAACCCACGATCAACACCAGAAGTGCGATTACAATAACATTGGCAAGCATACCTGTCATAACTCATCATCCCTTTCTAATCATTAATCCAGCTGATACTCTGTATCAATTGCTCTGTTCGCTTTCTGGATCAGATATACGATAACTGCTGCAAAGATAAGTACAGCGATCAGACCGCCAACGAAGCCTGCTCCAAGAGCGCCTGTTGTGATCAATGTACCGATCTGGTATACAAGGAAACCAACGGTAAATCCGGTTGCTAACTGGAGACAGATACCAGCGAACAGCCACTTTCCACTCTGCATCTCAGAGTTCATAGCACCAAGTGCTGCGAAGCAAGGTGGTGTGTAAAGATTGAACATCAGGTATGCAAGAGCTGCTACCTTTGTGATTTGCATTACCGCAGCTACTTTGTTACCGCTTCCTACTAATGCAAGCTCATCGGTATCAATAAAGTTTGTCAGTGCATAAACAGTTGCAAGCGTACCTACTACGTTCTCCTTTGCGATGAAACCGGTAATAGATGCTGCTGCGAGCTGCCAAGCTGCGATACCAACAACAGGGATCAGCAGTGTTGCGAACGGACCTGCAACACTTGCAAGGATTGAAGTGCTCTCTGCGCCCTCTGCAACAACCTGCAGCTTCCAGTTGAAGGACTGCATGATCTGAACAACTGTGTTACATACAAGAATTACGGTACCAGCCTTCTTGATGTATGCTTTACCACGGTTTAACATAGATAAGCAGCCGATCTTAAGACTTGGTACTTTATACTCAGGAAGCTCAATGATGAAGAATGACTTTCTGTACTTCATACCGGTAACAGCCTTTACCAGAAGAGCTCCTAAGAGGATCAAAATAATACCTACGAAATACATTAAAGGTCCTACCCATTTTGAATGTGGGAAGAATGCACCGGTAAACAGTGCGATTACAGGAAGCTTAGCACCACATGGCATGAAAGTCGCTAACATTGCTGTAGTTCTACGCTCTCTCTCATTACGAATGGTACGGCATGCCATGATAGCAGGGATACCGCAACCGGTTCCGATGATCATTGGGATAACGGACTTACCGGAAAGGCCTACTCTCTTAAAGATCGGGTCAAGAACGACTGTGGCACGAGCCATGTAGCCACAATCCTCAAGAAGAGCGATCAGGAAGTACATAACCATTACGAGTGGCAGGAAACCTACTACGGCACCAACACCACCGATAATACCATCAACAAGCAGTGCATACAGGAACGGATTTGCATTCTCAAGAAGTCCGCCTACCCAGTTCTGGAATGTCTCGATCCAGCCTACAAGAATATCTGCAAGCCATGTACCAAGTGTTGACTGTGAAATGTAGAATACAAGGAACATGATTGCTGCAAATATGATAATACCGGATACCGGATTTGTCAAAACAGCATCGATCTTATCGCCTGCATTCTTTTCCTTTGTCAGAACCTTACGTGTTTCAACCTGCTTAACGATTGCATTGACGAACTCGAAACGCTTACGGTCAGCAGCCTCAACCTCTTTCTTATCATGGAGATTGATATCACCCTGAACATACGGCGGCTTCTGCCATGCGCCCTGCAGCTCAGCAGCCTTCTTAACAACCTCTCTCAGACCTGTGTCTGTTGTAGATGTTGTCTTAATAACAGGGCATCCAAGCTTCTCAGACAATGTCTTCTCATCAATCTTGTTACCCTTCTTCTCGTTGATATCACTTTTATTCAATGCGACAACCACCGGAACTCCCAACTCCAGAAGCTGTGTTGTAAAGAATAAGCTTCGGCTCAGATTTGTTGCATCAACGATGTTGATAATCGCATCCGGATGTTCATTTTTAACATAACCACTTGTAATACTCTCCTCAGAGGTAAATGGTGACATAGAATATGCACCCGGAAGATCGACTGCGATCAGCTCCAAAGAACCATCATAGTGATCTTTCTTGACCGGATATTCTTTCTTATCTACGGTAACACCAGCCCAGTTACCGATTTTTTCATTTCTTCCCGTTAATGCGTTGTACATAGTAGTCTTACCACTATTGGGATTACCGGTTAACGCAATTCTCATAAAGAAACCTCCTTAATCAAACTATGAAATATAGCTTTATATTGTATTATTTATATCAAAATAGCTTTCGCTAAATCAATATCAATGTTGTAACGTCCATCCTTGATGGACACAACACAATTATTCTTCTTGCGAGACACAACCGTAATCGGCTCACCACTGTAACATCCCAGAGAAAACAAAAATGATTTCATCTCTTCGTCATTTGTTGAAATATCCTTGATGATGTACTCTGTTCCTAAAACTGCCTGATCAAGACTCATAAATAATTCCTCTCTTCACTTTGTAATATATAACTATGCTTATTCTTCACTACCTCAAATTAGTAGTATCTATTGTGTATCAGTCTACACTCTCCTTGGTTAGAATTCTCTAACCACCAAATAATCTAATACAAAAACACACCTTTGTCAATAATTTTTAAAAATTTTCTCAATAAAGTTACTATTCACGCAAAAAGCCGGCAAATCGGGCGGGATTACATGCTCGCATGTAATAGTAATATCCCGTTCGGTTTGCCGGCTTTCGCCGTGTAGGCTGTTCTA
Source organism: Roseburia sp. AM59-24XD (assembly GCF_003478445.1). Lineage (GTDB taxonomy): Bacteria > Bacillota > Clostridia > Lachnospirales > Lachnospiraceae > Jutongia. The sequence goes on along the minus strand of NZ_QUET01000039.1, from coordinate 20,862 downwards.
AATAGAATAAGCAATTAACAAGCTGCGTATGCAGCGACCGACAGCTTCGCTGGCGGTAATTGCGCATTCTATTTGGAATTGCCGTGAATAGTAACTTTATTGATTCCTCCACTTCCCCGCAGGCTGTTCTAAATAGAATAAGCAATTAACAAGCTGCGTATGCAGCGGCCGACAGCTTCGTTGGCGGTAATTGCTACATCTCCCCCAATATCACCCGAAGAAGTGTCTTATCTAACATCAGCGTTCTGTTCCACGGATTTAATATAATCCCCTCGATCTCCTCCGTCCGGACCGCCTTTGAAAACACCTGGCGCATATCCGTCAGAAACGTAGACTTCACGCTGTCGCTTCCCTTTAGCTCCTCATCAAAGCCGGTAAATACCGTCCACCAGTTTCTTCCATCCTCGGTCCGGACTGCCTGAATCCGAAGTCCTCCGTCACCGTTCGGCGGCTCTACCGCAATAATAAGCTGACCGCCCTCTCGCATTCTCTGGCGGATCACCGTCAGCGTATGTGCCAGATGCTCCTGTGATGTCTCCTGCTGCAGCCCTGCAATCGCTGCCTCGATCCGCTCATTGCCGCAAAGTCCCGGATCCTTCTCATCCTTTTTCAAATTACTCATCGCTATTCCTCCAATGTATTTAAAGTCTGAAAACCTTTTATGCGCTCCGGCAAAAGGCTCGAAAAAGCTTCATACCACAAGATTGGTGATCCATATGCCTTTTTTGACGAGGACATAGCCCACCACAACTTTGATCAGTCTGCCGACTGCACCAGCGCATAAACTGCAAGCACAGGCAATGCAGTAAAGCGGCACAACACAAACGCCAATGTCACTGAGACCACCCAGGTGAACACACTGTCAAATAAGAACGTGATCACTGTCTTTCCGCCGGAACGCAGCGTAAAATAAAGCACATTTAAAAATCCCTGTACCGGAAAAAATACCGCTGTGATAATAATAAACCACTGTCCCAGATATCGGACATCCTCCGTCGTGTCATACAACTGCGGGAATCCATGGGAACAGGCTGCCAGTATCACCGTCAATATCAGACACAGTCCTGCCGTAAACCAGCGCAGCTTCCCGGCATCCCGCTTTGCCTCCTCGAACCGCGATGCACCAAGCTGCTGTCCGATAATGATACCAACCGCATTTCCCATTGCAACAAATACAACGTTGAGCAGGTTACAGATCGCATTGGAAATATTGAGTCCCGCGATCACCTGCAGTCCCTTCATCGAATAACACTGCGTCAGCGCAGCCATACCCCCCGCCCAGAAAAATTCATTCATAAAGATCGGGAAGCCCTTCACTAAAATACCCTTCACCTGGGCAAAGGAAACCCGAACCGTGCGGTAAACCTTCTGCAGAAGTTCATATTTACGGATACTGGCATGCGTCCAGCCCACTACAATAAACATCTCCACGAAACGCGCCATCACGGTAGCGATCGCTGCTCCGCGCACCTCCAGCCGCGGACAGCCAAACTTGCCATAGATCAACAGATAATTAAAGACAATATCCACAAAAACCGAAGCAATCCCTGCAATCATCGGCTTTACACTCTCTCCCATCTCACGCAGGCTTCCGGCATAAATCTGTGTAAACGCAAACGGAATCAGACCGATCAGCATAATATGAAGATACTCCATCCCCTGTTCTAATGTCTTTCCTGCATCCATCCCCTGTGTGGAGCCATGAAGATACAGACCGATCAGACGGCTTCCATTGGTGATAAAAATAATCATCCCAACCAGCACAATCACCGCTGTGATCCACAGCTTCAGACGAAATACGGTCTGAAAACCTTCCTTATTACGCTGTCCATAATATTGTGCCCCGTAGATTCCCGGACCGGACAGACCGCCAAACACCGCTAAGAAAAATACAAATATAAGCTGTCCAACGATCGAAACCGCTGTCATGCTCTCCGTTCCAAGACTTCCCACCATCAGGTTATCTACCAGACTGACCGCATTTGTAATACCGTTCTGGATCATCATCGGCACCGCCAGCGTCAATGCCTTTTTATATACAGACTGCTCTCTCATTTCTCTTATCTCCCTGTAAATACTCATTCTCTCACCAAATGCCATCTCGCGCTCCCCTGCACCGGCTGCGCAATTCATAAAAGACGTTTTACAAGCATAACACAAGCTTCATCCGGATACAATAGCAAAATATATGATTTTAAAAATAAAAAAAGTCTCAAACCGAGACTTTTACTTCAAATCAAAGACTACATTTAAAAGATCTTTATCTATTAACCTTCCACTTCCACCCCGAAATGACCGGATTACGTCTGAGTTCTTTTAAATGTAGTCTCCCTAACCTTTTATCATCCGTGCAATCACAAAACAATGCGCCATAATTGCACCTATACAAGTGCAATTGTATCATAAACATCTTATAAAATCAATATAGGTTTGCTCTCAATTAAGTGGATCACTGCATTCTGAGACAATGCATTTCCAATCCACCATCGCAAAATATATGAGAAGGACTATGAATACTATGAATATCGAATACGAAAAAAGGATGGGACGGCAAATCCGCTTAATTCGGGAATCACGCGGACTGACGCAGGAACAATTATCTGCAAGGCTCCAGTTGAACAACTGCGATATTACCCGCAGCGCTTTGGCAAAAATCGAAGTTGGGCAACGTCACATCTATCCGGATGAACTCTGTCTGCTCAGGGAACTTCTGGATGTTACCTTCGAGGAACTTTTTCCAAAATATAACGAATAAACGGCTGTGACACACTACTGTGCACAGCCGTCTTTTTAACATATAGGAGAATTTTACACATGCTTTGAATTACTGAACTGCCTTGAATGCCTCGGAAAGATCCTCGATGATATCATCGATATGCTCCGTACCGATGGACAGACGGATCGTATTTGGCTTAATACCCTGATCCAAAAGCTCTGCCTCGTTGCACTCAGAGTGTGTGGTGGAAGCCGGATGGATTGCCAGAGACTTCACATCTGCTACGTTGGCAAGCAGAGAGAATAACTCAAGCTGATCGATGAAATCCTGTGCTTTCTTTGCATCACCCTTGATCTCAAAGGTAAAGATAGATCCACCGCCATTCGGGAAATACTTCTTATAAAGCTTCTGCTGCTCCGGATCCTCTGATACAGATGGATGATTTACCTTTTCTACCAACGGCTGATCCTTCAGGAACTGAACAACCTTCAGCGCATTCTCGACATGACGCTCTACACGAAGAGATAATGTTTCAAGACCCTGCAGGAAAATAAATGCATGAACCGGAGAAAGAGTTGCACCCATATCACGAAGAAGGATGGCACGGATATATGTGACAAATGCTGCCGGTGCGCAGTCCTTAGCAAAGCTTACACCATGATAAGATACGTTTGGCTCAACAAGCCATGGATACTTATCACTGGATGTCCAGTCAAAGTTACCGCTGTCTACGATCACACCACCGATGGTTGTTCCATGACCGCCGATGAACTTTGTTGCAGAATGAATAACAATATCTGCACCATACTCGATCGGACGAACTAGATAAGGAGTTGCAAATGTATTATCTACGATCAGAGGAATGTTATGAGAGTGTGCAATATTGGCGATACGCTCAATATCAACCACCTCCGAGTTCGGATTACCAAGTGTCTCAATCTCGATCGCTGTGGTATTCTCCTTGATCGCTGCCTCAATTCCTTCATAATCAAAAGGATCTACGAAGGTAGTCTCAATGCCGTAATCCGGAAGTGTATGTGCCAGAAGGTTGTATGTACCACCATAAATATTCTTAGCTGCTACGATGTGATCTCCCTTATGAGCAACTGCCTGGAATGCATAAGTGAGTGCTGCTGCACCACTTCCTACTGCCAGAGCTGCCACACCACCCTCGAGTGCTGCGATTCTCTGCTCGAACGTATCCTCTGTAGGATTTGTCAGTCTTCCGTAAATGTTACCGGCATCTCTCAGACCGAAACGATCTGCTGCATGCTGGCTGTTGTGAAATACATAAGAAGATGTCAGATAAATTGGTACTGCTCTTGCATCGGTTACCGGGTCTGCCTGTTCCTGACCTACATGAAGCTGCTTTGTCTCAAATTTTAATGCTCTCTCTGAATATGTTTTCTTACTCATACGATTGCCCTCACTTTCTATGTTCATTTCCATGTCTCTCGATAGCGGATATTTGTTTTCCTATCGGTTTACTATGATTATTAAGATGTACCTATCATACATCCATATTCCTACTTTGTCAATAGGAATATGGATATTTTTCAAATTTATTTTGAAAACATAATCAGCCGCTCCAGGTCCTCGTATTTCTCGATCTCATTCACACGTCTGCGCAGGCTGGCTGAGCCCGGATATCCTGCGGTGTACCATGCCACATGCTTACGCATTTCCCGCATTGCCATCAGCTCCCCTTTGCATTCGATCAGCATCCGGGCGTGGCGCAGGATCATCTGCACCATCTCCTCTCTGGATGGTTTTGCTTCGAGTGTGCCATGCTCCAGATATTCTCTGATCTGATGAAACAGCCACGGATTGCCACGCACACCTCTCGCCAGCATCAGACCATCGCATCCGGTCTGCTCCAGACATGCCGCCGCATCCTCCGGTGTGAAAATATCGCCACTTGCGATCACCGGAATACCAACCGTTTCCTTCACCTGACGGATAATGTCCCAGTCCGCCTTTCCGCCATAATACTGCTCTCTCGTTCTGCCATGTACGGCGATCGCCGCCGCACCGCAGTCCTCCATGCGTTTTGCAAACTCCACGGCATTGCAGTCGTCAGCCCCGAAGCCCTTGCGGAACTTCACCGTGACCGGCTTGCTGATCCTGCTGCTGACCGCCTTTACGATCTCACCGGCAAGCTGCGGATCCTTCATAAGCGCAGAGCCCTCTCCATTATTTACAACCTTTGGCACCGGACAGCCCATGTTGATGTCCAGAATATCAAACGACCGCTCCTCAATCTGAGCCGCCATGTCCGCCATCAATGCCGGCTCCGAACCAAACAGCTGCAATGCCAGAGGTCTTTCCTGCTCCTTTGTCATCCAGAGAAGCTCTGTATTTTTATTCTTATAGAAGATTCCCTTGGCACTGATCATTTCTGTATAGACAAGATCCGCCCCCTGCTCCTTACATAACAAACGAAATGGCAGGTCTGTCACCCCTGCCATCGGTCCTAACACAAGCTTTCCGGGAATCCTTACATTTCCTATCTGAAATCCTTCCATGCCTGTTTCTCCTATTTCTTCTGCTTATCAAAAATGATCTGCAGTCCCTTTAAGGTCAGATTACGGTCATAAATATCAATCTCATCCGTATAATCGGAAATCATCTTGCCGAGACCTCCGGTTGCTACGACCTTGATATCCTTTAAGCCGGATTCTGCCTTGATCTTATTGATGATATACTGGGACTGTCCGACCGTACCGAGAAAAAGTCCTGCCTGCATCGCTGTAATGGTATCCTTTGCCACAACATGCTCCGGACATTTGATCTCAATCTCCGGCAGATTCGCCGTGTCATTCCAAAGCGCATTGGCAGAAATCTTTACACCGGGACTGATCACACCACCGAGAAATGCGCCTTCGGCCGTGATCAGATCGTAAGTCGTCGCCGTACCGTAGTCTGCCACGATGATCGGTCCTCCATATAAGGTATGTGCCGCAACCGCATCCACAATACGATCCGGTCCAACCTCTCTCGGGTTGCTGTCTCGATTCGGATACCGGTTTTGATGCCTGCCCCTACAATGATCGGCTGACATCCGAGATATTTAATAATACCACTGCTGAAGGAATACATGATCTTAGGCACCACCGACGAAATGATCACCTGATCAATCGAGTCTGCCGAAAATCCCTTTCTCTCCAGGATCTCACATATTGTACTTCCGTATTCGTCCGAGGTTCTGGAAATACGAACCGTAAAATGAAACCGGGTTACCATCTCCGCACCATCAAAAACACCAATCGTTACATTTGTATTTCCTACATCTACAGCTAATAACATTGCCATTCCTCCATCTGCATATTATTTATTCTTCACTCAACAGCTCACTGATATCTTCTTTCAAAAAGAATGCCTTGTAGTACAACTCAAGCGCCTCCAGAAGTTCCTGCTTCTCCCTCTGGATCTCCTTGATCTTCAATACGCTTCCGATCTCATCAAAGAAATAATCATCATCCTCCGATGTAACATGAAACAAAAGGTTGCCCTCCTCATCAAAGCGGAGTGTCAGGATTCCTCCCACATCTGCCGTGTACAGCACGCACATGATCTGAAGCTCCTCCTGTATCGTCTCCGGCAACTTCGCAAACTTCGGATTCAGATAGTACTGCTTCTTATATGCATTTGCCACACTCAGGATCACCATACCATCCGCCTCCGGTGCCGGCTTCAGAATATCTTCATCAAATAAATCGTCCATATCTTCTATGCCTTTCTGTACTATTGACGGTTATCACATCACACCTGACCGGATACCGTCAAATTATTCGCTACACATATCCGTAAACGCCTCTTACCGATACCTCACCGGATAAAATCTCCTTCAGACCAGCCTCCGTCTCTACCAAAAGTGCGCCGGATGGGGCGATTCCCTTTGCCACGCCCTTCTCGCTCTTCTCAGGATCTGCATCCTCGGCCATGCCATACAGGATCAGTACCTCCCGGTTCATATTCACTAACATCGCATCGTACTCATCTTTCAGCAGTGACAGATCTGCTGTCTCCAGATAACGTCTGTAATAATCGGAAAATGCATTCATCACCGCTGCGATCAGTGCGTTGCGGTCCGTCTTCTTCCCGGTCTCCAGATAGATCGATGTTGCTCTGTCCCGAAGCTCCTCCGGAAACTCCGGCGTGTTCGCATTGATTCCTATCCCAGGAACCGCATAATGAATGTAATCCGGTTCCGAGCTTGTCTCCGTCAAAATACCGCAGACCTTTTTGCCGTTGATCACGACATCATTCGGCCATTTAATGCCTGTCTCAAGTCCACAGCATTCCCGGATGCCTTTCGCCACCGCCATCGCTGCCACCAGCGTCACACTGGCTGCCTGCTGCGGCTTAAGCTGCGGGCGGAGGATCAGACTCATCCATATTCCGATCCCGGGCTCTGACGCCCAGTCGCGTCCCCGCCTGCCCTTTCCGGCAGTCTGCTCCTCTGCGACCACAAGTGTGCCCTCCGGCTCTCCAAGCTCCGCCAGCTGCTTCGCTCTTGTATTGGTAGAATCCACGGTCTCCAGACATTCCACCCTGCGGCACAAACAATCCGGAGCTAACCGGCTCTCAATATCTGCACCAACCAGACGATCCGCAGATTCTAACAGCCGGTATCCTTTCTTGGGCTGGGATTCGATCTGATATCCCGCTTCCTTTAACTGTAATATATTTTTCCATATCGCCTGCCTCGACACGCCCAGCTTTTCGCACAAAACCTGACCGGATGTGTACTCCTCTCCTGCACTTCGAAGCATTTGAAGTATTTCCTTTTTCACAAAGATCACTCCATCTTCTTATGATCGGATGCTGTGTTAAGGCACCCCGCATTATCCATCATCATGATGCCAAAACCGCAAACCGGCTCTATGCCTTTACCGTCGGCTCCAGTGTTGCTGTCATAACAGCCTTGATCGTATGCATACGATTCTCTGCCTCATCAAATACAACAGATGCCTCTGATTCAAATACTTCATCTGTCACCTCTAGCTCGCTCATGCCAAACTTCTCATAGACCTGTCTGCCAACGCCGGTCTCCAGATCGTGGAATGCCGGAAGACAATGCATAAAGATTGCCTGCGGACCTGCGTTATCCATAACCTTCTTGTTGATCTGGTATGGGGAAAGTGCTTTGATACGCTCCGCCCATACTTCCTCCGGCTCGCCCATGGAAACCCATACGTCGGTGTAGAGAACATCAGCTCCCTTGGTGCCGCTCTCCACATCCTCCGTCAACGTCACAGAGCCGCCGGACTCCTTCGCGTACTCGCGGCACTGTGCCACAAGCTCCTCGTTCGGGAAATATTCCTTTGTAGTACATGCCACGAAATGCATTCCCATCTTTGCACAGGCGATCATCAGAGAATTACCCATGTTATAACGGGCATCGCCCATGTATACAAGCTTCACACCCTTTAATCTGCCAAGATGCTCCTGAATCGTCAGAAGATCTGCAAGCATCTGTGTCGGATGATATTCATTGGTCAGTCCGTTCCATACCGGTACACCTGCATATCTGGCAAGCTCCTCAACAATGCTCTGTTCAAAGCCACGATACTCAATGCCATCAAACATACGGCCAAGTACGCGCGCTGTATCCTTAATACTCTCCTTCTTACCGATCTGCGAGCCCTGTGGATCCAGATAGGTCACACCCATTCCCATATCATGGGCTGCTACCTCAAAAGAACATCTCGTTCTTGTACTTGTCTTTTCGAAGATCAGAGCAATGTTCTTACCAACATAATTGTTAACCGGAATGCCCTTTTTCTTCTTGTCCTTCAGCTCAGCCGAAAGCTCCAGAAGATATGTAATCTCCTCTGCGGAGAAATCCTTTAATGTCAGAAAATTTTTGCCAATCAGATTCATAATGATATCCTGCCTTTCTCTATTATTTATCCTTGCGAATCAAATCACAATAAAGTGAAAATTTCCTGCCAGCAGGAGCTGTGCAGGAAATTCATCTCTTCAAAAAATAGTATTATTTATCTCCGGAAGATTTTGCAATTTCTGTCACGGAACTAACCATTCCTGCAAGTCCCTGGATCTCTGATGGAATAATGATCTTAGTTGCCTTTCCATCTGCTGCTTTCGCAAATGCCTCCAGACTCTTTAACTCAATAACTTCCTTGGATGCGCATGCTTCATTCAGCATACGGATACCATCCGCATTCGCTTTCTGGACTGCCAGGATTGCCTGCGCCTGACCCTCTGCCTCACGGATCGTTGCCTCCTTCTGTGCCTCTGCATGAAGGATTGCTGCCTGCTTCTCAGCCTCTGCCTCGAGGATTGCAGACTCCTTATGACCCTCTGCCACGGTGATCGCTGACTGCTTCTCACCCTGCGCGATCAGGATTGCCTCACGCTTCTCACGCTCTGCCTTCATCTGCTTCTCCATTGCCTCCTGGATCGGCTGCGGCGGAATGATATTCTTAAGCTCGACACGATTCACCTTGATACCCCATGGGTCTGTCGCCGTATCCAGAGAAGAACGCATCTTTGTATTGATGATCTCACGGGAGGTCAATGTCTCGTCGAGATCAAGCTCACCGATGATATTACGAAGTGTGGTAGCTGTCAGATTCTCGATCGCCATGATCGGATTCTCTACACCGTATGTGTAAAGCTTCGGATCTGTGATCTGGAAAAAGATCAGCGTATCAATACGCATTGTTACATTATCCTTGGTGATTACCGGCTGTGGCGGGAAATCAAGCACCTGCTCCTTTAAGCTAACCTTTCTGGCAATACGGTCAATAAACGGCACCTTGAAATGAAGTCCCACATCCCATGTACTCTGGTAGCCTCCAAGTCTCTCTACTACATAAGCCTTTGCCTGTGGCACAATGTGAATACATGACACTGCGATCACGGCAATGATAACAAGTAATACAATAATTGCTAATTCCATTTGTCTGATTCCTTTCCTTTTCCTTTATATTGGTTATAAGCTGCTCTGTCCCAAAATCGGGTCAATCCGAAATATCGGACACCGGCACTACCATCGCCTTAACGCCCTGAATCTCCCGAATGACCACCTTCTGGCCAGAGGTAATACTCTGCTCGTCGGCTGCTCTCGCCGTCCACTCCATCCCATCAACAATAATGCGCCCGGTCTCATTAAAGTTGTCGATATCCTCGATCACTCTGCCTTCCTTCCCGATCATACTGTTGACATTCGTCCTCGCCCGCGAATTGTTCAGACGCTTCTGAACAACCGGTCTGGTAAAAATAAGCAACACGAAAGAGACAATAAAAAATACGGCAAGCTGAACTCCAAGTGGTGCTCCCAGCCATGCTGCAACAAAGCTGATAAACGCACCTGCCGCAAACCATATCGTTGTAAGTCCCAGCGTAATGATCTCAATGATCAATAATGCGACCAATGCGATCAACCAGAAAAACATAATATTCTCATCCGTCCGAAAGAGCGACTGAAACATTGACGTCAACGGATACGTCAAAAGATCTGATAAACCGCTCATGACAACACCCCCTTTGGTGTATTCCATCTATTTGTATGAATATAGCATATTTCTAATGAAATTTCAATAGACCCGTATCCCTTTTTCTGCGCTGTCTCGATGCCTCATACATCACCACGGCAGCCGCCACAGCCGCATTCAACGACTCCACACTTCCCTGCATCGGAATATGGATCCTGCCCGTTAAACTCTCCCTCACAGGAGCACTGATCCCGTTTGCCTCGTTACCGATCACGATTCCTGACGGCTTCGTGTAATCCGGCTCATCATAAGGCTGACTCTCCTCGAGAATCGTTCCATAAACGGAAATATTTTTCTTCTTCATCTGTTCAATCGTCTCAGGCAGGCTTTCTACATATAAAAACGGAACACGAAAGATTGCTCCCATCGTTGCCCGGACAACCTTTGGATTAAACAGATCAACGCAGCCCCTGCTCATGATCACTCCGGCTGCGCCAGCTGCCTCCGCCGTCCGGATCACAGTCCCAAGATTTCCCGGGTCTCTCAGATCGTCAAGCATCAGATAAAGACCGGACGATAATGCAAGAATTTCCTCCAGGGAATACGCAGGCATATCCACCATTCCCAAAATTCCCTGTGGAGTCACCGTATCTGCTGCCATATCAAACACCGAATCCGGTGCTGTGTCCACACCGACCCGGTTTCCATCAACAGAAAGCTCCTTTGCGATCTCACTCTCCGGTGCATCCTTCCAGCGTTCATGCCACAGACTTTCCCTGATCAGGACCTGTCTGAGTTTGCCATACTGTGCAGCCTCCTGCACAAGCTTGATCCCCTCCGCAACAAACAGTCCCTCCTTTCTGCGGTGTCTCGCATTCTTCTGGAGCTTTATGAGTTCCTTTATCTTAGCATTATTCTCGCTAGTGATCATAATAATTCTATCTTCCTTCCCTGCCTGCCATTTTTATGATGCAGGCATAACATAGTCCCATTTCCGGTACAGATCATAAATGATCTATTTTATTATAATGGTTATGAACCCAAAAGTCCATTCACTCAAAAAGGGCAAAAGGAGGGGGCAGAGAAATCATACAATTCCTCTGCCCCTTGGCATATGTTATATGTTCTTGTAAGCTTATCAACAGCAGTGTCTATGAAAGACCTGCGCTTTCCTTCAGCGTCAGCTCATCGTGGTGACATACAGCCCCCTTCGTAAAACCCTTTACGCTGTGTTCTACGGCATACCCACAGGCAGCCAGTCCTGACTGAATGATCTGACTCATCTTCTGCTCGGAAAACTGAAGCTTTGAGCCGTCCTCCAGTTCAATCGTACATGCGTGACCGCAGTCAGCAGCACAGTCCATGGAACAGGAAACCTTATACATATTCTTTCTGCTGATGGCTCCGATCTCCTCCAATGTGTTGATCATACGGTACACGGTTGCGGAACCAATTCTGCTGTCCAGCTTTGACGCCTTATAATAGATTTCCTTACAGCAGGAACAATCCTCCTGCAGGATGATATCCAAAATCATCAAACGCTGCTTCGTAATACGACAGCCCTGTTCTCTTAACTTTTGAATAATCAAATCCTTCTGCATCATTTCGCAAAACCTCCACAATGAAAGTATCTGTCAGATCCGCTTTCATTCAATCTTGTAAATGATATTGACTTATTTATCACTTACAGCAGTTAGTATACGCTAACATCTATTAGATGTCAAGAACTTTTTTCACTTTATTTTCTTGTTTTCTTTTATAAAAAGTGTTATACTCGTTTCAAACAATATTTGATTCACTCTATAAGAATCAATAAGAAAGGTATGGAGGAGTATATTTATGGCAAATACCGAATCTGCCGAGAACTATCTTGAAACAATTTTAGTTCTGAGTAAGCGCCTGCCGGTTGTTCGTTCTGTTGACGTTGCTACCGAGCTTGGCTTTAAGAAGTCAAGTGTCAGCATTGCAATGAAGAATCTTCGTCAGAAGCAGCATATTACTGTAACTGATGCCGGATACATATATTTAACAGACTCTGGTCGCGAGATCGCTGAGATGATCTATGAGAGACATCAACTGATATCAAACTGGCTTGTAAAGCTTGGTGTCCCGGAGGAGATCGCCACAGAGGATGCGTGCCGCATGGAACACGTTATCAGCAAAGAAAGCTTTGAGGCACTGAAAAAGCATGTTTTCCACTCATAGGGAAGCATGCTTTCCTTTTGTTATGGCATAGGAAAATGCTCGTAACGTGGAGGAAATCAAGGGCAAAACGCTGGTTTTGCCCTTTGTTATGGATTCACAACACAAGTATTAGAAAGGAAGTCTGAATAGTTATGACAGAATTTATGAGAGGCAGAAGACTCCGCACTGACGAACGTCTCCGCCGGATGGTACAGGAAACACATATGAACTGCTCTGAGCTTATCTATCCGATGTTTGTTATGGATGGTCAGAATTGGATCGAGAAAATCCCATCCATGTACGGTCAGAACCGTTATACCGTCGACCGCATGGGCGAGAAGCTGGAGCAGTTACTTGATGCCGGAGTCAATAAGATCATGCTCTTTGGCATTCCGGAGCATAAGGATGAGACCGGCAGCCAGGCATATGACGACAACGGCATTGTCCAAAGAGCCTTCCGCGAAGCCAAAAAGCATTATCCGGAAATGTATCTGATCGGCGATGTCTGCATGTGTGAATACACCTCTCACGGTCACTGCGGTATTATCCATGACCATGATGTGGACAATGACGCCACACTCTCCTATCTGGCGAAGATCGCGCTTTCCCAGGTGGAGGCAGGTGCCGATATGGTTGCCCCTTCCGATATGATGGACGGCAGAATTGCTGCGATCCGTCAGTGTCTCGATGAGCACGGTCACGTCAATACACCGATCATGTCCTACGCCGTCAAATTTGCATCTGCCTATTACGGTCCATTCCGTGATGCCGCAGATTCTGCACCACAGTTTGGCAACCGCCGCACTTATCAGATGGACTTCCACAACCGACGCGAAGCCATGAAGGAAGCTCTTGCCGATATTGATGAGGGTGCCGATATCATTATGGTCAAACCGGCAATGATCTACGGCGATCTGATCCGTGAGATCAAAGACCGGACAAATGTTCCGATGGCCGCCTACAGCGTCAGCGGCGAATATGCAATGATCAAAGGTGCCGCCAGTCTCGGGCTGATCGACGAGGATGCGATCATCTGTGAAACTGCGATTGCGGCAAAGCGCGCAGGTGCCGATATTTATCTTACCTATTTCGCGCAGGAACTCGCCGGCTTTATCAAGGACGGACGTTTATAAGTTCACAAATTCGCAACGCTACCTTCGCGGCAGGCTGTCGGATAAGCATAATGCTCCCCAGCCTGCCTTTTTGTCGGGAACCTTTTCCTGCCCCGGAAGCCTTCTTGCCCCTTTGATCAGATACGCTTTCACCTTCTCTCCGTACAGATACGGATCATTTCCCTGCACAATTCCCCATTCCATCATAAGTGCCGCCGATCCGGTTACAAACGGTACGGCGATCGAGGTTCCGGTTCGTACTGTATAGCCACCTCCCGGTGCCGCCGTCACAACACCAACTCCCGGTGCCACGAGCGTTGGTGCCTTTCGCCCATCCGCGGTATCCCCCCTTCCCGAAAAGGAAGCCACCGCATCCCTTGCCACGTCATACGCTCCCACCGCAATGATTCCGTTCGCCGTGGATGGAATCGTCAACGTCGTATCCGGCTCCGGCTCCGGAAATCCTGAGGAAAGCCCTATCCGCTCTGTGGACGGAAGCCATAGATCAACCATTCCTCCAACAATCTTATCCGGGATCAGCCATAAACCCCAGATTCCTTCCGGCAGACTGCCCGCTGTATTCTCCTGCAGGATCCACTCCAGATATATCTCCTGCGTGATCTGCGCCGGCGTCGCTCGCCATAATACACATAAACCAACGCATTCTGCAGTTCATACCTTCTGACTTCTCTTGTATTCTCCACAAGCACCCGGCTTCCATCCGGAGATTCCAAAAAAATTGAGAAGTCATCCGTATACTGCTTCCATAATTGCAGACTCAGGCTGCTCTCCCCCGGACCGATTACAAACTGTACCCGCTGCGGTTCGCTTGCAAGCTGCACTCTGGCATGATGTCTGGAATCCCCCTCATTGCCCGATGCAATAGATATAACATTTTTCCATACCCCGGCAAGCTGTGTGATATATCCCTCAAACAAACTGTTCCCGTCATGCGCGCCATTGTTGTTGCCATAGCTTAAATTTATGGCTGCCGGCATATCCGCCTTCTGCGCTTCCCGCACAATATAATCAAGTGCCTCCATCACCTCCGTGGTTCTGGAAAAGCCTTCCCCGCCCGATGCCAGCTTTACGAAAATGATCGGACTTTCCACCGCAATTCCCCGGTAACGCCGTCCTGCCGAACCGGAGCCGTTGCCCGCCGCCACACCAGCCACCGCAGTTCCGTGCGCCGAGCCGGTGTCACCCGGAAGTCTGCCATATTCCTGCGATCCCTGTAAGGCTGCATTGATCTGTTCCTGATCCCACTCCACTCCATGCCGGTAATGTTCCGGTCCTCTCTGATCCGTCCCCTCCTCCGGTCTGGCCGCCTGATCCCACAGCTTTAAAATCCTTGTACTGCCGTCACTTCTTCGAAACGCCGGATGTGTCAGATCAATACCCGAATCCGCAATGCCAACGATCACACCATTTCCGGTAAGGCCACTTTCCTGGACTAAATTAATACAGGAGGCACTTCTTCCTGCTTCCAGAGAGAAGTAAACCTCCTTTGGTTTCTCCATATATTGTATCTGCGGAATCGCCGCCAACGCCTCTAACTGCTCCTGTGGCACCCGCACGATCCCATACTGATGATATAACGGGATCAC
The DNA here is from genome assembly GCF_003478445.1 of Roseburia sp. AM59-24XD. Taxonomy (GTDB): domain Bacteria; phylum Bacillota; class Clostridia; order Lachnospirales; family Lachnospiraceae; genus Jutongia. Next base: position 5,780 of record NZ_QUET01000039.1, on the reverse strand, counting down.
CTGCACTCCCGGAAGCTGCCGCTCCACCTCATACAGATCTCCATAATATCGAACGATCACCCGCCATGTTGCCGTCGCCTCATCAAAGCCCGTGTTCAATGTACTGCTCTGCTCCCGTTCACGCTCCGACAGATCCAGTGCAAACCGAAATTCCGAATCCAGTTTTTCATCATTTTCCATGATATGGTTTCCTACATCGAAAATATCGTCTATGTATTGTATGCAGTACTCCCCTATGCGATGAATCGTGATTCGCATTCTGACAAAGAATTACTGTTTTTTCAGAAAAAGGGCAAAACCAGCGTTTTGCCCTCAAAATAATTCTTTGTAATACTACTCTACCGTTACACTCTTTGCCAGATTTCTCGGCTTATCGACATCCAGACCTCTTGCCACGGATACATAATATCCCAGAAGCTGCAACGGAACAACCGCCAGACTTGCTGCGAAATGAGGATCTGTCTTTGGAACATAAACAACAAAGTCCGCCGTATCCTCGATCGAATAATTGCCAAAATTCGTCAGCCCCATCAGAGAAGCTCCACGGCTCTTGCACTCTACCATGTTGCTGATCGTCTTTTCATACAGGGAATCCTGCGTCAGAGAACCGATCACAAGGATACCATCCTCGATCAGACTGATCGTTCCATGCTTTAACTCTCCGGCAGCATATGCCTCAGAGTGAATATAACTGATCTCCTTGAGCTTTAAGCTTCCCTCCATACAGATCGCATAATCAATGCCACGACCCACAAAGAAAATATCCTTTGCATTTGCCTGCTTTGCAGCAAACCACTGGATGCGCTCCTTATCCTCAATGATCTTATCAATCTTCTCCGGAAGCGTCTGCATCTCTGCAATATAGCCCTGATACTGCTCCTCGTTGATCGTACCGCGCACTCTCGCAAACTCAACCGAAAGCATATATCCTGCGATCAGCTGTGCACTGTATGCCTTTGTGGTAGCAACCGAGATCTCCGGACCTGCCATCGTATAGAATACATTATCCGCCTCTCTTGCGATCGAAGAACCTACCACGTTTACGATACCAAGCGTCTTCACGCCCTGCTCCTTCGCCAGCCGAAGACCGGCAAGGGTATCTGCCGTCTCACCGGACTGGCTCACCACGATCACAAGATCATCTTTATTCAGGATCGGGTTACGGTAACGGAACTCAGACGCCAGCTCCACGCGTACCGGAACTCTTGCCAGATCCTCCATCACATACTGTGTCACAACACCCGTATGGTACGCAGAACCGCACGCAACAATATAAATCTGCGCAATACTCTTAATATCCTCCTCAGAAAGACCCACATCAGACAGATCGATCCGACCATCCTTTAACTTCGAATTCATCGTGTCCATGATTGCCTTTGGCTGCTCATGGATCTCCTTCATCATGAAATGCTCATAGCCGCCCTTCTCGGCAGCCTCTGCATCCCATTTGATCTCAACCAGTTCCTTCTCAATCTCATCGCCATCCAGATATAGAAGGTTGCCTTCCCTGCTGCAAGACGTCCGATCTCCAGATTACCGATATAATAAACATTTCTTGTATAATTCAGGATTGCCGGTACATCCGAAGCCACATAGCAGTTGCCCTCAGACACACCGATGATCATCGGACTGTCCTTGCGTGCCACATAGACCTCCTCCGGATACTCCGCAAACATCAAAGCCAGTGCATAAGAGCCACGGATACGAACCATTGCATGATTGATCGCATCCACCGGTGTATGCTCATACTTCTTATAGTAATAATCCACCAGCTTCACAGCCACCTCAGTATCCGTAGAAGAATAAAACTCATATCCTTTCTTCAAAAGCTTCACCTTTAACTCCTGATAATTCTCAATGATACCATTGTGGACGCCAACCACATTGCCATCATCGCTGATATGCGGATGTGCATTGAGCTCGGACGGCTCGCCGTGTGTTGCCCATCTCGTATGACCAATACCACAGGTACCGGGCACTGCACGCCCCTCATCGGTCTTCTCGATCAGACCTTTCAGACGTCCCTTTGCCTTAACTACCTTAAACTTATCTGCACCATCCCGCACAGCAATGCCGGCAGAATCATAACCTCTGTACTCAAGCTTTGACAGACCGTCCAACAGGATCGGTGCTGCCTGTTTACTCCCGATATAACCTACAATACCACACATATTTTAATCTCCTCTTCTTAATCACAATCATCATAATATGTTCTGTTTTCCATTATATATGGGGTTCTGACCACATATATAACAATGATTTTACCATTGACACGGGAAAATAGCAAGTTAGATTCCCATCTCATCCGATCCATTCAGTGAAACACATTGCCATCACTTTCTTTACTCATCCTTACGGCAAACGCCCCACCTCATCAAGCTTTACAATATCTAATATCGCCGATGCACTTTTCCAACAGTTTCCGTTGTAACGTACCTCTCTGTCCGAAATGCAGCGGGAAAGACGTTCTTTTAACGCTTCTATCGTGCTCACGCCAAATAACGGCATGATCTTTTCACAAAAACGTCCGGACTGCAGCTTCTTCCAGATTGAGTCATAATGATCCACATAAATATAGCAGATTGGAAACCATACATACGTCTGCAGTCCCAGTTCGCCCAGATCAAGTCCCCGAAATACCTGATAAAGGAACAGATCCGCCTCCGCGATCCGTTTCCCTGTAAATGTCGGCAGATAATCCCGTTGTTCACAAAGATAATGCCCTGCCAAAGTATATTTGCGGCTAAGATCATCCGACAGCGTCGGCTTTATCACATCCTCCAGCATCTCCGAGCGGTAACGCAGCCTTTCATAGCTGGACGGCTTCACCCTGCTGTCATGTGGCGACATGCGCAGGAAATAAGTATGTACCAGCAGCTCATTCAGGCTTTCGTATGCTTCGCTCTGCAGTAAATATGCCGTCGTGCAGATAAATAATTCCCACAGATGCACACAGAAAATATCAAAGCTTCTCCTGCCTCCCCCATTTATTTCAGAGGAAAATGTCTCTGCATTATTAAGGGTATTGTACATTTTCTCAAACGCATCTGCCAGAAATGTCCCAACATGCTCCGTCGTTGTGCTGATCCTCTTAACATAATCCAGAAACGCATCCCGGTACTCCTTCATCGCTCCAAAATCCCGCATATACTCTTCCGCTGTAACCTGCGGCCGGTAAAAGGATTTCAGCGCTTCCAGATAAACATCAATAAAATCCCGCTCTGTCACCGGATTCAACAGATTCTGCTTCACGCCCGCTGCCGCCTTTCCCGCTTTCTTCACAGAAAACAGCTCACTGGATTCCTCCTCATCCAGCCAGCCCGGTCTTGTTCCAAGCTCCGGCTTCCGGTAAGACGGCTTCTCATAAATATTTCTGACAAGCGCCTGATATTCCTCCGGATATCGGTCTCCCGACAGATCGCGGTACATCCGCTTTTCAGATATGCCGGCATATACGGCTCCCCGTGTTCATCCCGCTCCATAATAACCGGCACAAACTTTTCCTGCGCTGCGTGTCCATATACCTCCGCCGATATGATCGTTGTTTCATCTCCGACACCGCCCTGACGCCTGTCCGCTTTCGCCGCATAGCCGCTGTCACAGATGATCAAAACCTTGTCGATATCCGGATCCGTCACACATTGTTCCATAAAAGCATACTTGTCCTGTCCGTCTTTCAGATCCCATAAATCCAGTTTGACATCGATGCCGTCCTGACGCAGACTCTCCGCCAGCTCTCTGACACGCTGCTGAAACTCCGTCGATGTCCATGAATACGATATAAATACCCGTGGTGTTCTATCTAACATACTGCGTTCACTCCTCCCTGGTATGCGTAAATTCAAAAAGCCGCGTGGTATCCCAGATCGTGATCCCACACGGCTCCCAAATTCAACACTTTGGTTAAAGTATAGCATTACAAAAAGTGTATTGCAATGGTTGAAAATCGCAAAAAGTTTCCAAAATGGGAAACTATTTTGATTTTTCGCATATAATATGCTATATTAGGAAAAAGGAGGAATGAAGATATGGTTGAACGAAAAGAATACCTTGATCAGCTTTGGGCATGGAAGGATGAACAGCAGATTAAAGTAGTGACCGGAATTCGCCGCTGTGGAAAATCTGTACTTCTGGAACAGTATCAACAGAAACTATTAGCAGAAGGCGTTGCACCTGAGCAGATTATTTCCATTAATTTCGAAAATCTGGATTATGAACCACTAAAAGACTATATGGAATTATATCGTTATCTCAAAGAACGGCTGTGTACCGATAAGATGACCTATATCTTTCTGGATGAGGTTCAAGAAGTTCCATCGTTTGAAAAGGTCGTTGACAGCCTTTCCATCAAAGATCAGGTAGACATATATATCACCGGCTCGAATGCTTATATGTTGTCAAGTGAACTTGCAACATTGTTGTCTGGTCGTTATACGGAAATAAAGATGTTACCGTTTTCATTCCGTGAATACATTGCAGAGACCGGATTACCCAAAGAAGAAGCCTTTGCAGAATTCATGAAAGCAGGGGGAATCCCATATGTAGCAGCGATGAACCGAACAGACGAGAAAGTAGATCAGTACCTGGAGGGAATCTACAACACAGTTATTGTAAAAGATATTGAGCAGCGACAGTTAAGAAAAGAAAAAGAAGGCAATACACGAAAAATCACAGATATCGCATTGTTAAAGAATATTGCACGATATTTAGCGAGCGTAATTGGTAGCCCCGTATCCATGAAAAGCATAACCAATTACCTGACCTCGTCCGGAAGAAAAATTTCACAAAACACCGTCAGCGATTATGTAGACGCTTTAAAAGAATCGTTTATATTTTATTCCGTAGAGCGCTTTGACATTGTCGGCAAACAGCTCCTGAAGATCAATAATAAGTTATATATGGTAGATATGGGAATTCGAAATCACATTCTCCCAAGAAAGCGTTATGATCTCGGCTTTACTATCGAAAATATAGTATTCCTCGAGCTTATGAGAAAAGGATACAAGATCAATATCGGAAAATATGGTGCCACAGAAGTAGACTTTGTCGTACAAAAAGAAGGCGTACTCACCTACTACCAGGTGACTGCAGATATGACAGCTAAAGAAACCTTTGAAAGAGAAATGAGACCACTGAGAAGCATCCCAGATAATTATGAGAAAGTTGTCCTGACTCTGGATCACTTTTCACTTGGGAATTATGATGGAATAAAGGTTGTGAATGTGATTGACTGGTTGTTGAGATAAGGAGGCGTAGGTGTACCAGACTGGTATAAATTTGTGCTATCTATCGAGACCGTTTCAAGTTTTGTGTAAACTCAAAAAACTGACATAAGACTTTATTGATAGTTACTAAGAGCAGAGACCAGATTTTAGTTCTCTGCTCTTATATGCATAATACAGCTATAAATGCACATGTCAAATATTTTCAATAAATTCAATACTTTTTAATACCTGTTATTGAATGAAACTAAAGTTATAGAGCGTTCTTCACCTCATACAGGGCAAATATATAGTAATAATGGGTTCACCAAATTAAACGGTTTCATTCTATATTTATGTCATTTATTATTGTATTCTTAAGGCGCATAGACACTTATTCAAATGCAAAGACAATATGTAATGACCTCCAATTTGTAGCATCGTGGATTTACCTGTATACTATGAATTGGAAAAAACAATGGTAACAGGGATTACCGCATACAAAAGGAGGTCACCAAATGTATTATAACACAATTTATGTGGGAATGGACGTTCACAAATCAAGTTTTACACTTTGCT
>NZ_QUET01000038.1 GCF_003478445.1 Roseburia sp. AM59-24XD | reverse complement strand
AATGGATCGAATTTCTGGATTCGATGAATATCAGTTATGCCTGCTGGAGCTTCTGCAATAAGGGAGAGTCCGCTTCTTATCTGAAGACCTCCTGCAACAAGACAACGGGCGGCTTTGAGGAGTCCGATCTGACAACGACCGGAATCTGGTTAGTGAATACCTACCGGGCGCATCAGGATGCAGAAAACAACGAGGATACACAGCGGACACCGGCACCGGGAACGAGCAGTGAACCATCGGCATCCGCTGCACCGGGGACAAGCAATGGTCCTTCGGTAACAGCCGCACCGGGAACGTCCGGTCAGCCGTCCGTGAGCAATCCGCCGGTTCCGACAGCAAGCAATACACCGAATCAGCCGCAGAACACCACGAAGCCGGGGACAACGAATCAACCGTCTCCGACAAAGGTTCCATCGGGAACCTCGTCTGCCGGAAATAATACATCCGGTGTAGGAAACAGCGGACAAAGCGGTACAGGCTTTGACAACGGCAGCCTGAATAATGGTGGCACAAATGGCAAATATGTGATACTTAAGAAGAAAGTCCTTAAGATTAAGAAAGGCAGAAAAGCTAAGATTGTGATCCGCAGGAAGATGTCGAAGGATCGCGTGAAGAAGTATAAGATTATCAAGGGTAAGAAATACATCTGTGTCAGCAAGAAGGGTGTTGTCAAAGGACGCAGAAAAGGAAAAGCAGTAGTGAAGGTTGTTATGAAGAGTGGTGCATCCGCAAAGTGTCGGATCGTTGTCCGGTAGAGGAATTGCAGCTCAAATGAATGATACTTGAAAATCGCTTAAACCATACGGTCTAAGCGATTTTTTATTGGGAAATATTCAAATTTATATTTTTATGAAACAACCTGCTGACTTTTTCGGAAATCACTAAGATTTCATTATCTATACGAAACTATTTGTTAGCTCTCTTCTTACGGTGACTCTCAATCGATTCCTTCCAGATCGCCGGGTGGAAGAGAATCAGCAGTGGGAACAGCTCCAGTCGACCGGCCAGCATGTCAAACATCAGTACAAGCTTGGAGAATACATTGAACTGTTCGAAATTCTGTGTCGGTCCGACCTTTGCAAGTCCGGGTCCCATGTTGTTGATGGTGGTCAGAACCGCTGTAAAGTTGGTGACCAGATCCTTATCCTCGAAGGAAATTGCAAAGACAGAGAGTGTAAAGATAATAATAAACGTAATGAAAAATACGTTGATGGAGCGGACCACCTCATGATCGACCGGCTTGCCCTCCACATTGATCTTGCGCACACTCTTCGGATGAATGTAGCTGTTTAATTCCTTCAGAACCGTTTTGAAAAGAATGACAATACGCGAAACCTTGATGCCGCCGCCGGTACTTCCGGCACAGGCTCCCACAAACATGACGATGATCAGGATCGTCTGGCTTGTCTGCGGCCACAGGTCAAAGTCGGTTGTCGAAAATCCGGTTGAGGTTGCCAGCGAAGCTACCTGAAATACGGAATGTGTCATTGCCTCAAATCCGGTCGGATACATCGTACGGACATTCAGGAAAATGATCGTTATGGCGATCAGGATCATGGCGAGATAATAATGGATCTCTTCCATGGAAACAGCCTTTTTGAAATGCCGGTACAAAAGATAGAAATAAAAGTTAAAATTAATACCGAACAGGATCATAAAGATGGCGACAACCCATTGAATATAGGGGGAGTACCCCATTATGCTGTCGTTCTTGATGCCAAAGCCACCGGTACCTGCCGTACCGAATGCAGTTGTCAGTGCATCAAACAGTGGCATATGTCCTGCCAGCAGGAAAATAAACTCGATCATTGTCATGCCGAAATAGATCGTGTAAAGGATCATTGCAGTATAACGCACTTTTGGAACAAGCTTTCCGACGGACGGTCCCGGGCTTTCTGCGCGCATCAGATTGATGCTGGAGCCACCGCTTAACGGAAGAATGGCAAGCAGGAAAACGAGAACACCCATACCGCCGATCCAGTGCGTGAAGCTTCGCCAGATCAGAGCTGTGTGGGAAAGTGCCTCCACATTGCCAAGCACGGTGGCGCCGGTTGTGGTAAAGCCGGAGATCGTTTCAAAAAGTGCATCCTCCAATGTGGGATCTCGCCGCTGATCCAGAATGGAATTGCACCGAAAAGACTGAGCAGGATCCAGCTCAGGGAGGTGGCAAGACATCCTTCCTTAAGATAGAAGGTGGTGCTTTTAGGCTTGTGCAGTGTCATCAGAACACCGATGAGCATGCAGATACAGGCAACTACAAAAAAGTAACGTCCCTCCTCTTCATGATAAATGAGGGACGTAACACATGGAAGCAGCATAAATGCTGCTTCGATCTTTAATACATAACCGAGAATATATCTTAATATTGAATAATTCATAACCTTACATCCTTTACTTCAGAATATCCCGTAGATCATTAAAACCGGTGTGCGTTGTCACGACCATAACGGTATCTCCGACCCTAATAGAATCAGAACCGCTTGGAATCAGGATCGATCCGTTACGGCTGATAAAGCAGATCAGCAGATTATCCTTCAGGGAAAGATCCATGAGAGGGATATTGGTCACGGCAGATGGCTCGTTGACGCGGAATTCAATCGCCTCTGCACGGGAATCAAACATATGATACAATGTCTCAATGTTGCTGCCCATGGAATCCTTCTTGGCGCGGACGTACGCAACGATCGCTTCGGAAGTGATATATCGAGGATATACCACACTTCCCAGATCAAGCCGGCTGATAACATCCTTGAAGTTCATACGGTTGATCTTGGTAATGACCTTTGCATTTGAAATCTGCTTGGCGTGAAGTGTCAGCAGGATATTTTCCTCGTCAATACCGGTCAGAGGGACAAAGGATTCAATTGAATCAATGCCCTCCTCCTCGAGAAGCTCTTCATCTGTACCGTCTCCGTTGATGATGGTGGCCTTTGGAAGAAGTTCGCTGAGCGTTTCGCAGCGCTTCAGATCCTGCTCCACGATCTTAACGGATACGCCCATCGGGAGAAGCTGTTTTGCCAGATAATAAGCTGCCTTGCTGCCGCCGATGATCATCGTGCTCTTGACCTGATTCGTCTTGATACCGATGTCCTCAAGGAAAAAGCGTCCGTGACCCTTTGGTGCAACGAAGGAGATCTTATCTCCGCCGAGCAGCAGGGAATCACCGGATGGAATGTACATGGCACTGTTTCGTTCAATGCCGCAAATCAGCACGCTTGTGTTGATCTTCTTGCTGAGCATGGAAACGCTTATACCGTCTAATATATTATTCTCTGGAATCTGAATCTTAATCAGCTCTGCCTGTCCGTGAGCAAAGGAATTGACTTCGAGTGCGGTCGGCAGATAGAGAATACGGGAGATTTCCTTTGCTGCCTCAAGCTCCGGATTGATGATCATGGCAAGCCCGAGCTTGTCCCGCAGATATGCTGCCTCACCGCTGTAGTCAGGTGTACGGACACGCGCAATGGTGGAGCAATTCGCCACCTGATTAGCGACCGTACAGCACAACAGGTTCAGTTCGTCCGACTCTGTAACGGCGATCAGCAGATTGGCGGAAGCGATGCCGGCGTCCATCTGTACCCGGTGGCTTGCGCCGTTGCCGGTGATCCCCATGACATCGTAAGTGTTTGCAACCTCCTGTACCTTTTTGGCATTCTGGTCAATGATTGTGATATCGTGTCCTTCTTTCACAAGCTGTTCGATTAGTGTAAGTCCTACTTTGCCGCAGCCAACGATAATAATACTTAAACCCTGTTTCGCTGGTTTTTTTGCGATTAACATATTCTTACCTCCCAAAACAAATACCCTGACCTGCCGCATCCGAACAATGTGGGTCAGGGACACATATCTAAAACACCTCTATACTATATGCTTTTTTCTCATAACTTTCAAGAAAAATTTGGTTTGATTCATAAGCAGCGATTTTACGCATAGGATGAAATAAGGTAATCAATGAGGAGAAATACTCAGTGGAAAAGAAAAAATATGAAAAATATCATTTAGGATCTCTGTCGGAATGTCTGGAGGAGAGGGCTGTTTTGCTGGCACAGTATATGATTGAGCATAAAGCGACTGTCCGTCAGACAGCGTCTGTATTCGGGGTCAGCAAAAGCACGGTACATAAGGATCTGACGGAAAAGCTTCCGGTGATCAATCATGCATTGGCGGCGCAGGTGCGTCAGGTGCTTGATATCAATAAGTCCGAGCGTCATATTCGTGGCGGACTGGCCACTAAGGAGAAATATCTTCTGAAAGAAAAAGAACAGGAGAAATTCCGAAATGCATATTAAATGCACGGAATTGCTCCTGTCCCGGATTCTGTGTGACATCAAAATGAATCAGCGTGTGATCACGGCTGTTTTTCGTTGATCGCACGGATTGTGTCCTGGATGTCTTTCCATGTTAGTTTATCGGAACTGAACGAGAGAATGGAGTGCAGCGGAGTGTCGGCAAACATCGCACGCATCATCTGGGCGGTGCCGGCTCCCATGCTGTCATTCTCGCCGCCCGAGGTGTCTGTAAAGCCGCTCTTTGCCAGCATGGCATCTAATGGCGAAGGATCATTTGCGTAGTTGTAAACATCATCGCAGGATGACATTTCTTCGACGTAGAACGGAAGCTTTTTATCATTTTCCAGATGGAGCGTCAGACGCTGGCGCACATCTCTGGAGGAAGCGCTGATCAAAAGCTCATAATCTCCGGACGGTGCATACCAGTCATGGATCTGCATGCTGTAATAGGAGAAGGAGCGTGCGTCCAGATCAAGCAGGATCGTTTTCGTCTCGCCCGGCTCCAGAGCTACCTTGGCAAAGTTTTTCAGCTCCTGTTCCGGACGGATCTCTTCACAGGCGGCGTTCTTTACGTAGAGCTGGACAACCTCCCGGCCTGCAATATCACCGGTGTTGGTGATATCAACAGAAACCTGGATCGTATCATCCGGCTTGGCAGGGATAGACGGGATCACGTCCATGCCTGTATTCTGCCCATTTGCCGCACTTGTGGAAGAGCTGCTGACAGACTGACCGTTTACGATCAGCTTTGCATTGGAATACCGGAAGGAGGTATAGCTTAATCCGTAACCGAATGGGAATAATACGTCCATTTTGCGCTTGTCGTAATAGCGGTATCCGATAAAAATACCCTCCTGATAGTGGACTTCGTTGTGTGTACCCGGGAAGTTTAAGAATGCAGGGTGATCCTCCATGCGCAGAGGATAGGTCTCGGCAAGTTTACCGGATGGATTTGCTTTGCCATAGAGAAGATCGACTGCGGCGGCACCGGCAGCTTGTCCGGCAAGATACAGATCGAGTACGCCCTTTACCTCGGACAGCCATGGCATCAGGATCGGTGAACCGTTGTGCAGCACGACAACAGTGTTTGGCTGCACCTTACAGATCTCATGGATCAGCGTATTCTGGCTTTCCGGCATATTCAGGTGGGTGCGGTCGAAGCCCTCGCTCTCGAAGGAATCCGGCAGTCCTGCGAAAATAACAGCAACCTCAGCTTCCTTTGCGGCGGCAACTGCCTCGGAAAGAAGTGTCTCATCAACCTCGTCCTTTTCGGCGACATATCCCTTTTTATATGTAATGTTTGGATTATCCCTCAGGGCATCCAGAGCACTCTCGATGCGGAAGCAGTTGATGTGGCTGGAACCGCCGCCCTGTGTTCGGGGCGTCTCGGCAAATTCGCCGATAATGGAAACCTTCTGTGACTCCTTCAATGGAAGAATGCCATCGTTTTTCAGGAGAACAGCACTGTTATCCGCAACCTTGCGGGCTAGCTGGTGATGTGCCTCCATATCGTAGGAAGCGTTTTCTTTCTTATTAGAATAATACCGATCCACAGCTGTCAGAATCCGTTCTACGGTTCTGTCTAATGTCTTCATGGAAACGGTGCCCTCCTGTACTGCTTTGATGATCAGCTTGTCTGTCTCGCCGTGGCAGTCCGGCATCTCCAGGTCAAGACCGGCGTTTAATGACTTCACACGGTCGTTCATCGCACCCCAGTCGGTCATGACAAGCCCCTGAAAGCCCCATTCCTCGCGCAGCACCTTATTCAGAAGCCAATCATTTTCACAAGAATAACATCCGTTAATGCGGTTGTAGCTGCACATGATGGTCCACGGCTGTGCCTTTTTGACGACACGTTCAAAGGCGGTAAGATAAATTTCGCGCAGTGTCCGCTCATCGACCTCGGAGCTGGCATTCATTCGCCTTGTTTCCTGATTGTTGGCGGCAAAATGCTTCAGGCTGGTGCCGATATTTTTCTCCTGCACGCCGTTTACAAAGGCGGCGCCAATCTCTCCGGCGAGATACGGATCCTCGGAATAATATTCGAAATTTCTTCCGCCGAGCGGCGAGCGTTTCATATTGATACCCGGTCCGAGCAGGACAGCAACGTCCTCTGCCTGACATTCATCGCCGAGCGCATTGCCGACCTCATGAACCAGATCGCGGTCGAAGGAGTTCGCCAGGGATGCTGCTGTTGGAAATCCAACGGCAAGAATGCTCTTGGCCCATCCCATATTATTGATGATCTCCTCCTGCTTGCGCAGTCCGTAAGGTCCGTCGGAAACCATGATTGCCTTTAAGCCGATGCGGTCAATTGTCTCGGTATGCCAGAAATCGGCACCGGAACACAGGTTTGCCTTCTCCGCTAATGTCATATCCTGTATCATCTTTTTGATATCCATAATGTCTCCTTTCCTATTATAAGTGATAAAATTTATGAAAAGAATAATTCAATCAATAGAAATGCTTGACAACCATCAAATTAGATGGTAAGATGGAAAATGCACTTATTGTGGCAGATTATAAACTAAAACTAGTATAAAATATATTATAGCATAGTTTTTAAGGATTGAAAAGCCACAAAATACTCTACAAAATTAAGGAGTGAAACGGCGATGGAGAAAAACAGAATACGTCCGGTAAAAGTAGGCAACGGTGTGAGAATGAGTTATGCCCATCAGGGAGAAGTTCTGGAGATGCCAAACCTCATTGAGGTGCAGACCAATTCTTACCAGTGGTTTTTGGATGATGGTCTGAAGGAAGTATTTCGGGATATTTCCCCAATCTCTGACTTTGGCGGTCATCTCAGCCTGGAATTTGTTGATTTCAAGCTTTGCAGAGACGAGAGCAAGTACGATATTGACCAGTGTAAGGAGAGGGATGCTACTTATTCCGCACCTTTAAAGGTTAAGGTTCGTCTGCACAACAAAGAGACTGAGGAAATCAAGGAACACGAAATCTTTATGGGTGAATTGCCTCTGATGACAGCGACAGGTACCTTTATCATCAACGGTGCTGAGCGAGTTATCGTCAGTCAGTTGGTACGATCCCCGGGCATTTACTATGCGATTGGACATGACAAGATCGGTAAAGAGTTATTCTCTTCTACAGTAATCCCAAATCGTGGTGCATGGCTGGAGTATGAGACGGATTCCAATGATGTCTTCTTCGTCCGTGTTGATAGAAACAGAAAGGTTCCGATCACTGTATTTCTGCGTGCTCTTGGTCTTGGCACCAACGCAGAGATTAAGGAGATGTTTGGTGAGGAGCCAAAGATCCTTGCAAGTATTGAGAAGGATACTACAGAGAATTATCAGGATGGTTTGCTTGAGCTTTACAAGAAGCTTCGTCCGGGTGAGCCACTTTCCGTAGACAGCGCAGAGAATCTTTTGAACGGTATGTTCTTCGATCCGAAGAGATATGATCTGGCGAAGGTCGGAAGATACAAGTTCAACAAGAAGCTGCATTTTAAGAATCGTATCGTTGGCTGTAAGCTGGCAGAGGATGCGGTTGATACTGTAACCGGTGAGAAACTGGAAGCAGGAACACTGATCACAGAGGAGATTGCCGTACAGCTCCAGAACGCTGCAGTTCCTTATGTGATGGTAGAATATGAGGAGCATGTAACAAAGGTTCTTTCCAACCTGATGGTTGACCTGCGTTACTATCTGCCGGATGTTGATCCGAAGAGCATCGGTGTGACAGAGGATGTTTACTATCCATTGCTCAAGCAGATCCTCGATGAGAACGAGTCCGAAGAGGATATTATTGAGGAGATCCAGTACAATATCTCCGAGTTGATTCCAAAGCATATCACAAAAGAAGATATCTTTGCTTCCATCAACTACAATATCCATCTTGAGTATGGCATTGGTAATGATGATGATATCGATCACCTGGGTAACCGTCGTATCCGTGCGGTTGGTGAGCTTCTTCAGAATCAGTACCGTATCGGTCTGTCACGTATGGAACGTGTTGTTCGTGAGAGAATGTCCACCCAGGATCTTTCTTCTATCACAGCACAGTCTCTGATCAATATTAAGCCGGTTACGGCAGCAGTGAAGGAGTTCTTCGGAAGTTCCCAGCTGTCACAGTTTATGGATCAGAATAACCCGCTCAGTGAGCTGACTCACAAGCGTCGTCTTTCCGCATTGGGGCCGGGTGGTCTGTCCAGAGACCGTGCCGGATTCGAGGTGCGAGATGTCCACTATTCTCATTATGGACGTATGTGTCCTGTAGAGACTCCTGAGGGACCTAACATTGGTCTGATCAACTCTCTGGCATCTTATGCACGTATTAACGAGTATGGTTTTGTCGAGGCTCCTTACCGTAAGGTGGACAAGGCAGATCCTGCAAATCCTCGTGTTACAGATGAGGTTGTTTATCTGTCTGCTGACGAGGAGGATAAATATACCGTTGCACAGGCGAATGAGGCACTCGATGAGAACGGCTACTTTGTACGTAACAGCGTATCCGGTCGCCGCCGCGAGGAGACATCCGAGTTTCCGAAGAAGGATATCGATCTGATGGACGTATCTCCTAAGATGGTATTCTCTGTTGCAACAGCCATGATCCCATTCCTTGAGAACGATGATGCAAACCGTGCCCTGATGGGTTCCAACATGCAGCGTCAGGCGGTGCCGCTTCTTGTAACAGAGGCTCCTGCGGTTGGTACAGGTATGGAGATGAAGGCAGCGATCGACTCCGGTAACTGTGTGATCGCAGAGGCAGATGGTGTGGTTGAACGTTCCGCTTCCAATGAGATCATCATTAAGGAGACAACAGGAACCGTTCATAATTATAAATTAGCAAAGTTCCAGCGAAGCAACCAGGGAACAAGTATGAACCAGAGACCTTTAGTCAACAAGGGTGACGAGGTCAAGGCAGGACAGGTTATCGCAGACGGTCCTTCTACCTGCGGTGGAGAGATCGCCCTTGGTAAGAACCCTCTCATCGGTTTCATGACATGGGAAGGTTATAACTACGAGGATGCGGTTCTTCTCAGTGAGAGACTGGTTCAGGAGGATGTTTACACATCCGTACACATCAGTGAGTACAATGCCGAGGCAAGAGATACAAAGCTTGGTGCCGAGGAGATTACCCGTGATGTTCCGGGCGTTGGTGATGACGCACTCAAGGATCTGGATGAGAGAGGTATCATCCGTATCGGTGCTGAGGTTCGCGCCAACGATATTCTGGTCGGCAAGGTTACACCGAAGGGTGAGACAGAGCTGACGGCAGAGGAGAGACTTCTTCGTGCGATCTTCGGCGAGAAGGCAAGAGAAGTTCGTGATACATCACTCAAGGTTCCTCATGGTGAGTTTGGTATCGTTGTAGATGCCAAGGTATTTACCAGAGAGAACGGCGATGAGCTTCCGCCGGGAGTGAATGAGAACGTTCGTATCTATATTGCACAGAAGCGTAAGATCCAGGTTGGAGATAAGATGGCCGGACGTCATGGTAACAAGGGTGTGGTTTCCAGAGTACTTCCTGTGGAGGATATGCCATTCCTTCCAAACGGTCGTCCTTTGGATATCGTGTTGAACCCTCTGGGTGTGCCTTCACGTATGAACATCGGTCAGGTCCTGGAGATTCATCTGAGTCTGGCTGCAAAGGTCCTGGGATTTAACGTAGCAACTCCTGTCTTTGATGGTGCAAATGAGCACGACATCATGGATACACTCGAGATGGCAAATGATTATGCCAATACACCGCTTGATCAGGAAGAGCTTGCGGCAGAAAAGGCAAAGGCTGCAGAGGATGGCGTTGAGTATCCGGCAGACGTTGTGCCTTTCGTAGATAAATATAAAGATGTCCTTGATCCGGAGGTTATGAACTATCTGGTTGAGAACAAGGAATATCGTCAGCAGTGGAAGGGCGTTCCGATCCGCCGTGATGGTAAGGTTCGTCTCCGCGATGGTAGAACAGGTGAGTATTTCGATGGCGAAGTAACGGTAGGCTTCATGCATTACCTCAAGCTCCACCATTTGGTTGATGATAAGATCCATGCTCGTTCTACCGGTCCTTACTCTCTTGTAACACAGCAGCCACTCGGTGGTAAAGCACAGTTCGGTGGTCAGCGTTTCGGAGAGATGGAGGTTTGGGCACTTGAGGCTTATGGTGCTGCATATACACTTCAGGAGATCCTGACTGTGAAGTCCGATGATGTCGTTGGTCGTGTGAAGACATACGAGGCGATCATCAAGGGAGAGAACATCTCTGATCCTGGTATTCCAGAGTCCTTTAAGGTACTTCTTAAGGAGCTTCAGGCACTTGCACTTGATGTTACGGTTCTGGATGAGGACGGTAACGAAGTACCGATGACAGAGAGCGTTGAAGAGGATCGTGATGAGGATATCAAGCCGCTCATCGATGGCGATGCCAACTTTGCATTTGGCAACGGAGAGTCCTTCGAGGCTGCAGGTTTCAAAGAGGGTACTGCTGAAGAGCTTGAGAATGACGACATTTTTGGCGATTTTGAAGCTTCCGAGGAACCGGATCTGTTATAAGACGAAACTTCGGATTTACACAACCTGGATGTGGAAGAATGGAGGTTACTATGGTAGATAGTACTGTAAAGGAAGAAAAGCATATCACATATGATGCAATCAAGATCGGTCTTGCCTCTCCGGAAAAGATCAGAGAGTGGTCCCGGGGTGAGGTTAAGAAGCCGGAGACAATTAACTACAGAACATTAAAGCCTGAGAAGGACGGTCTGTTCTGTGAGAAGATCTTCGGACCAAGCAAGGACTGGGAGTGTCATTGTGGTAAATATAAAAAGATTCGTTATAAAGGCGTTGTCTGCGACCGTTGTGGCGTAGAGGTTACAAAGGCAAGCGTTCGTCGTGAGCGTATGGGTCACATCGAGCTTGCTGCGCCGGTATCACATATCTGGTATTTTAAAGGAATCCCAAGCCGTATGGGTCTGATTCTCGATGTATCTCCAAAGAACCTTGAAAAGGTACTCTACTTTGCGTCATATATCGTACTCGAGGCTCAGGACGGAATTGGTCTGCAGCAGAAGCAGATCCTGTCTGAGGCAGAGTATCAGGAAGCCAGAGCGAACTATGGCAATGCATTCCGTGCAGGCATGGGTGCAGAGTCCATCATGGAGCTTCTGATGAGCATCGATCTCGAGGAAGAGTCCAATACACTTAAGGAGGAGCTTAAGAATGCATCCGGTCAGAAGCGTGCGCGTATCATCAAGAGACTGGAAGTAATCGAAGCATTCCGTGGATCAGGAAATAAGCCTGAGTGGATGATCCTGACAGTTATCCCGGTTATACCACCGGATCTTCGTCCAATGGTACAGCTGGACGGAGGACGTTTTGCAACATCCGATATGAATGATCTGTATCGTCGTATCATCAATAGAAATAACCGTCTGAAGAGACTTCTCGAGTTAGGTGCTCCGGATATCATTGTCCGCAACGAGAAGAGAATGCTTCAGGAGGCAGTAGATGCCCTGATCGACAACGGTCGTCGTGGACGTCCTGTTACAGGTCCCGGAAACAGACCTCTCAAATCACTGTCCGACATGCTCAAGGGTAAGCAGGGACGTTTCCGTCAGAACCTGTTAGGTAAGCGTGTTGACTATTCCGGACGTTCCGTTATCGTTGTAGGTCCGGAGCTTAAGATTTATCAGTGCGGTCTTCCGAAGGAGATGGCGATCGAGCTGTTTAAGCCTTTCGTTATGAAAGAGCTTGTTTCTGACGGAACTGCACATAACATTAAGCAGGCAAAGAAAATGGTTGAAAAGCTTCAGCCGGAGGTATGGGATGTGCTCGAGGAGGTTATCCGTGAGCATCCGGTTATGTTAAACCGTGCCCCTACACTTCACAGACTTGGTATTCAGGCATTTGAGCCTACACTTGTTGAGGGTAAGGCAATCAAGCTTCATCCACTCGTATGTACCGCGTTCAATGCCGATTTCGATGGTGACCAGATGGCTGTCCATCTTCCGTTGTCCGTTGAGGCGCAGGCAGAGTGCCGTTTCCTGCTTCTTTCTCCAAACAACCTGTTAAAGCCGTCTGATGGTGGTGTGGTTGCCGTTCCTTCTCAGGATATGGTGCTTGGTATCTACTATCTGACACAGGAAAGACCGGGTGTTAAGGGTGAGGGCAAGTTTTTCAAGTCTATTAACGAGGCAATCACAGCCTATGAGAATGGTGTTGTAACACTTCATTCCCGCATCACAGTCCGCAGAAGTGGTGTGAATGCGCAGGGAGAGGTTGAGATCAAGAACATTGAGTCTACACTCGGACGTTTCATCTTCAATGAGATCCTTCCACAGGATTTAGGTTTTGTAGATCGAAGCAATCCGGACAACTTCCTGACACTGGAGGTAGACTTCCATGTAGGTAAGAAGCAGCTGAAGCAGATTCTTGAGAAATGTATTGATGTACACGGCGCAACAGGAACTGCCGAGACAATGGATCATATTAAAGCATTAGGTTACAAGTATTCTACCGTGCAGCCATGACAGTATCTATTTCCGATATGACCGTGCCTGCAGCGAAGAAGGATATTCTTGCGGATGCAGAAAAGACCGTTGAGACAATTACACGTAAGTTCCACCGTGGTCTTCTGACGGAGGAGGAGCGTTACAAGGCAGTTGTAAATACATGGTTCGCAGCCGATGATAAGCTGACAAAGGCTCTGATGGCTGGTCTGGATCGTTACAACAACATCTTTATGATGGCGGATTCCGGAGCCCGTGGTTCCCAGGCACAGATCAAGCAGCTTGCCGGTATGCGTGGACTGATGGCGGATACATCCGGTCGTACGATTGAACTCCCGATCAAGTCTAACTTCCGTGAGGGTCTTGACGTACTGGAGTACTTCATTTCTGCGCATGGTGCTCGTAAGGGTCTGTCCGATACAGCGCTTCGTACAGCCGATTCCGGATACCTGACACGTCGACTTGTTGATGTATCTCAGGAGCTTTCCATCCGTGAGGTTGACTGTAGTGCAGAAAGAGACGAGATTCCGGGCATGGAGATTGGCGAGTTTGCAGATGGCAAGGAGCTGATCGAGTCTCTGGAAGAACGTATTACAGGAAGATTCTCCTGTGAGAATATTTATGATGATAACGGTGAACTGATCGTGAAGGCAAACCACATGATCACACCGAAGCGCGCAGCACGTATTGTGAGAACAAAGGCTGTTATGGATGCCGGTCCTAAGGCACGGATCAAGATCCGTACAATCCTGACATGTAAGTCTCACATCGGTGTCTGTGCAAAATGTTATGGTGCTAACATGGCAACAGGTGAGCCGGTACAGGTTGGTGAGGCTGTCGGTATTATCGCTGCTCAGTCCATCGGTGAGCCTGGTACACAGCTTACCATGCGTACATTCCATGCCGGTGGTGTAGCCGGTGATGATATCACACAGGGTCTTCCTCGTGTCGAGGAGCTTTTCGAGGCACGTAAGCCTAAGGGTCTTGCAATCATCGCTGAGTTCGGCGGTACTGTAAGCGTTCGTGATACTAAGAAGAAGCGTGAGGTTGTCGTAACCAATAAAGAAACCGGTGACAGCAAGGCTTATCTGATCCCATACGGTTCCCGTATCAAGGTTCTGGAGGGACAGGAGCTTGAGGCCGGTGATGAGCTGACAGAGGGTAGTGTAAATCCACACGATATCCTTGCGATCAAGGGTGTGCGTGCCGTGCAGGATTACATGATCCGCGAGGTACAGAGGGTTTACCGTCTGCAGGGTGTAGATATCAACGATAAGCATATCGAGGTTATCGTGCGCCAGATGCTCAAGAAGATCCGTATCGAGAACAACGGAGATTCCGATTATCTGCCGGGTGTAATGGTAGATGCACTTGACTACGAGGATACCGTAGAAGAACTGACGAAGGAAGGCAAGGAGCCGCCGGAGGGAAGTCAGGTTATGCTTGGTATCACAAAGGCTGCACTCGCAACCAATTCCTTCATGTCAGCAGCATCCTTCCAGGAGACCACAAAGGTTCTGACCGATGCCGCGATCAAGGGCAAGATCGATCCTCTCGTAGGTCTGAAGGAGAATGTTATCATTGGTAAGCTGATTCCGGTAGGAACCGGTATGAAGAGATATCGTTCCGTGAAACTCGACTGTGATGAAGAGGCAGAGCGCGAGATCGCACAGATCCGTGCAGAAAAGGCTGCTAAGTCGGAGGAAGAGAACAAGAAGGACGACAAGCGCGAGAAAGCAAAAGAGAAAGAGGTCGCTGCAGAGGAAGAGCCTGCAAAGGATTTTGCATCTTCTGATGGCGAGCTTGTATATTCAACGTCCACCGAGGATGATGGAGATATCGATGCCTAATCGATCAATTATATAAGAATTTTTAAGAGGTATTTTATCTGCGGATAGGATGCCTCTTTTGTTGCAATATGCATAAAAACATGATAAGCTTACTGTGTAGGTGTATACATATTGCCTATATGCAAATTTATTATAACGAAAAGGAAGGAATGATGAGATGAGGAAGTTTACAAAACAGATATTGGCATCCGTTCTTTCATTGGCAATGGTGGTAAGTTCGGCGAGCGGAATCGGTATTGCATCCGTGAAAAAGACTGCCAATGCAGAGGAAGCTTCGGCAACAGCAACAGCAGCGCCAAACAACATTGGGGAAGAACGAACGCTGCCAAGCGGATTTGTGACACGCGACAATGGAATTATGCGTGACAATATGGATTCAGCCGCTTATATGAGTAGAATGGGACTTGGCTGGAACTATGGTAACTCTCTGGATCAGGCGATCGATACCAGCAAGATGTCTGACGAAGAGAAAGCGAAGGTAAATGTAAAGTATTGTGAGACATCTGCAAACAATCTGGCATTGACCCAGAAAAACGTAGATACACTGAAGCAGTATGGTTTTCGAAATGTCCGTATTCCGGTAGCCTGGTCTAACCTTATGGATATTTCCGAGGATAAGATGACATACACGATCAACGAAGGATATCTTCAGAGAGTGGAGCAGGTCATTAATTATTGTTTAAATGATGGCATGTATGCGATCGTAAACATTCATTATGACGGAGACTGGTGGGGACAGTTCGGTGATGCTGATGAGTCTGTCCGCAAGCAGGCATGGGCTCGTTTCAGACAGATCTGGACGCAGGTCAGCAACCGCTACAGAGATTATTCTGACCGTCTGATCTTCGAATCTGCGAACGAGGAACTCGGAGATCGTCTCAACGACAACTGGGTAAAGCGCGACACCAACAACAAGACAGGTGTCTTAACCGTTGATGAGCAGTACGAGACAATGAACAAGATCAATCAGGAATTTGTAAATATTGTCCGTAAGTCCGGTGGCAACAATGAGAAGAGATATCTGCTGATCGCCGGCTACAGCACCAACATCGAAAGAACTTGCGATGACCGTTTTGTAATGCCGACCGATCCGATCAAGGAGAATGGTGTCAGCAAGCTCAGCGTATCGGTTCATTACTACACACCGTGGAATTACTGTGGTGGAAGCGAGTACCATCAGGTTGAGGGTGGCGCAGCGCGTCTTTACGACTGGGGTACCGATGAAGATATTAAGGCAATGCATGCTGAACTGGATAAGATGAGTAAATTTACCGAACAGGGATATGGCGTTATCATTGGTGAGTATGGCGTTCAGACAACCGCAGCCGATGGAATTGCCAACTATATTTACGAAATGGGACAGTATGCACTGGAGAAAGGCATGATCCCTGTACTCTGGGATAACGGCGGATGGTTTAACCGTCAGAAAAATATCATTTCATACGATGATGTCGCTCAGGCAATTCTTGACATGACAGGCGCACAGGGCATTGGCAGGAAAGCAAAGGTCAATACCGGAAAGCCGCTGTATACAGAAGTGCAGGATGAGAGTGGGCTTACACCGGTATATTCCTGGGAAGGAAAATGGAAAAAGAACGGTGGAGACAACGAGACATACTGTGAGCCGGCACTTACCGTACTCTCAAATGACGGAACCAATGACTGGTATTATCACTGTAACAGCTATGGATACTGGGCAGTCATTTATTCCGAGGCATTAAAGAATGTCAAGCATTTATATGTAAGAGTTACCTGTGAGAACAATGATATCGATTCCTCTGCACTGCAGCTTGCATCCGCAGAGTTTAAAGAGAATTTCCCTCCGGAGAAGGGGCTGTATGATCCGAATGAGAAGCTGAAGGCTGCCAATAGTGGTGCTCTTGAAAACTGCACCAATGGTAAGGAAACAAATATCAGCGCAGAGGAAAGCTGGAGCGGAAAGATCTTCTCCATTGACGAGGATCTGTTACAGGGCAAGAGCATTCTGTGGATTTCTGCATCAAACAAACCGGTATTTACAAAGATCGAGCTGTTTGCATCCGATGCACCATTCCCAGAGGTAAGCCCATTACCGGTTCCTCCGAGAAGAACACCGGTTCCGTACCCGTCAGATGATGTTGTAATGCCAACGCAGAGTCCAAATCCATCTGCACTGGCGCCGACAGCAACAGTTCCGGCTGCTACGAAAGCACCGGTTCAGACGGCACAGGTTCCGACACCGTCATCGATCACCGTTGCGAAGGGAGATATTGTCAAGGACAAGAATGCTTCTTACAAGATTTCCAATGTTAAGTCAAATACGGTTGAGTACAAAGCACCACTGAACAATAAGAAGGCAACTGTTACAGTTCCTGCAACCGTGAAGGTCAGTGGCGTTACCTACAAGGTAACCTCCATTGCCAAAAATGCATTTAAGAACAATAAGAAGTTGAAAAAGGTTACGATTGGTGCAAACATTACGACAATCGGCGCAAATGCGTTTGCCGGATGCAAGAATTTGAAGACAGTCGATATTAAATCCAAGAAATTAAAGAGCGTTGGGAAGAATGCATTTAAGGGCATTCACAAAAAGGCTGTTTTCAAGGTGCCGGCAAAGAAGCTGAAGGCATATAAGAAGCTGCTTAACAGCAAAGCAGGCATCAAAAAAACAATGAAAATTAAAAAATAATTCATATTTTTCAGTAAGAAGTATGGTATGATAACTTCGACAGGGTCCGGCAGGAAAACCGGATCCTGTTTTGGATTTATGCGAAACCGTTCATTCCCTATAAATAATGAATTGCGTGTTTTATTTATCATTTAAACGGAAAGGAAATTATCATGTCAGAGAAGAATACAAACAGAAACAATCCTTTGTGGGATTCAGAGAAAACAATCGAAGAAAGACTGGATTATCTTGTAAATGCGCTCACCTTAGAGGAGAAGTTTTCCTGCCTCGGAACCGGGAATCCTGCGATTGAGCGCCTTGGCATCCCTGCCTTCTTCGTGGGCTGTGAGGGGGCACATGGTTTACAGATGCGTCATGATCAGAGTTTTGATAAGGGTGAACCGCAGCCAACGACAATTTTTCCGAATCCGGTCGGCATGAGTGCAAGCTGGGATACGGAGCTGATCCGGCAGGCGGGCGAGATTGTAGGCACCGAGGCGAGAGCTGTATTTGAGAAGGAAGGACGCAGAGGAGGTCTGTGTCTGTGGGCGCCGACGATCGACATGGAACGTGATCCGCGATGGGGACGTACCGAGGAGGCATATGGGGAGGATCCGTATCTTACCGGGAAGATGGCATCCGCATATATTCAGGGAATGCGCGGTGACGGGGAACATATTCGGTGCGGTGCAACGCTCAAGCATTTCTATGCGAATAATGTAGAGGATGGTCGTGTGTGGAAATCCTCCTCCATCGATCCGCGCAATAAATATGAATATTATCTGGAGCCGTTTTGCCGCGCCGTTGTGGAGGCGGTGCCGAGGCAATGATGACGTCTTACAATGAGATCAACGGTGTGCCGGCGATCCTGAATCATGAGGTGCAAAAGCTTGCAAAGGAGCAGTGGGGGATCCATCACGTTGTCTGTGATGGCGGCGATATGAAGCAGACCGTGGACTGCCATCATTATTTCGGTTCCCATACGGAGACGATCGCGGAGGGCTTAAAGGCGGGCATCGACTGCTTTACCGATGATATTGATGCAGTTATGGAGGGTGCAAGAGAAGCCTACGAACTTGGAATGATCGATATGAACGATATTGATCGTGCATTAAAATGCCATTTCAGCACGTTGTTCCGTCTTGGACTTTTTGATGAGCAGGAGGAGAAGGAGTATGGTCTGAACCTTCCGGAATATCAGCAGACAGCAAGAGAGCTGACAGGCGAGTCTGTTGTACTGTTGAAAAATGATGCTTTGGAGGGGCAAAAGCTTCTTCCTCTGTCTGCAGAGCATTTTACGGTAGATAAGAAGCTTGCGGTGATCGGACCGTCTGCCGGCGAATGGTTTATGGATTGGTATTCCGGAATCCCCCCGTATTCTGTGACACCGCTTGAGGGAATCCGTGCGGCGATGGACGGCATGGATCATATTATTTTTGAGTCAGGTGTGCCGGAGATCAAGCTTGCGTGTGGCGACAAATATATCGGTATTCTGGAGGACGGCAAGACAATCGGTCTGGTTGATGAGGCGCATGCGGAGATTTTTGAGTCCGTTTTATGGGACAGAGAGCAGATGACACTGAAAGCAAAAAGCAATGGCATGCTGTTGACTACACAGGATGGCTGTGACGAGGATAAGGTATATCGTGGCGGAACGATCACAGCAACAGCTAAGGCTGCCTTTGGCTGGTTCGTCAAAGAGGTATTTCATGCACAGGTCAACCTCACCGATCTGAAGGAATCCGAAGAAAAGAGTCTGTCCCTTTCTGTGGACAGCAGATTCCCGGAAATTCTCCGAAATGGAGAGGAAATGGTTCTTCGTGCATGGAATAAAGGAGCGCTGTTTGTGGATGAACAGAACCGCATCCGTGTACAGGATGACAACGGATTTGCGGAGGACGGCGAGGTGCGCCGTATTGTAAGCTATACGGATACGCATGGTCATCAGCATATGTTCGGCGATGCGGACTTTGACGGCAGAAGAAACGGAACGTATGAGACGATCACCGGAAGCAGATACCGCAGCCTGCCGCCGATTTGTCCGGTACTGGTGAAGGATGGAATCCGCAGTGCGAAGGATGCAGCCGCAAAAGCAGACACCGTTATTTATGTTGGCGGAGCGCATCCGATGATCACCTGCAAAGAAGAGGTGGATCGGAAGGATATTGCATTTCCGCCATATCAGCGTACGCTGGTGCAGGAGCTTTATCAGGCAAATCCCCGTCTGATCGCGGCACTGGTAACGAGTGTACCTTATGCGATCGGCTGGGAAAAGCAAAACATACCGGCTATTCTGGTCACAGCCGGCGGAAGCATGGAACTGGGCAATGGTCTTGCGGATGTTTTATTCGGTAAGAAAGCACCGGCAGGCAGACTCAATATGACATGGTATCGGGATGACAGTCAGCTGCCGGATATGGATGATTATGACATTATTCAGAGGGAGAGAACCTATCAGTATTTCAAGGGGGATGTGCTGTATCCGTTTGGACATGGACTCACCTATGCGCAGACAGAAATCTGTGATCTGACTGCAGAGACTTCAGAGGATGGACAGTCCGTTCATGTGGAATGCACTGTCCGAAATATGGGTCAGGACAAAGCTGTGCAGGTGCAGGACGAAGTGGTTCAGATTTATTTTGCAAAGAAGGCTTCTGCGGTCAAACGACCGATCCGTACGCTTGCTGCCTTTGCGCGCGTGAAGGCGCTGGCACCGCAGGAAGAACGCCGGGTAAGCTTTGAAGTGCCCGTGGAGCAGCTTCGCTATTATGATACGGTTCAGAGGAAAATGCTTCTGGAGCCGGGAAGCTATGAACTTCAGGCAGGACATTCTTCTGCACAGATTGATTGTGTTGCAGAGATAACCCTTCAGGGGCAGGAACGCGGTGTGCGTGACGGTGCTGCATGGCAGCCGGCCGATCATTACGACCGTTCTCAGAATGGATATCTCTGGGAAGGTCATATGGGATATGACAGTGTTGCACATAAAGCAGATACGCATGCACCCGAGGATTTGTTTGAAAAAGTTAGCGGATTATGGCAGAATATAAATGAAGTGACGAGAACGGAGGATGCCGGAGAACGGCAGGACGATTGCCTGATCCTGGAATATGACAGCGTTTATATCCCGGAGGGAGCGGACTGTCTGGTGATCGATGCGGATGCACTGGCGCAGAGTACCATGGATATATATCTGGATGGTGTCCCTCATGCATCCTTTATCGTGCCGGAATTCGATGATCTGTCCGGTGCCGGTGATAATCCGGGCTGGGCTGCCGCGGCAACGGCGAAGAATGCACCGCACGGCAGAGGTTTTCGTCATCTGTCGATTCCTTTGGAGGATCTTGGAAAGGCTGGCAGCGAAACAGTGCTCCGGCTTCGTTGTCAGGGCGATGTGCGGATCTGCCGCTGGAGATTCGAGAAGGCTTCGTAGAACAGACGGAAGTTATTGTGAAGGAATCTGTATCAGAGCGTGTCGGATGCAGATACAGCAGAAGCAGTACACGCAGAAAAGAGGAGGATATGGAAACAAATTTTATCTGGAAAGAACGCAAGAGAAATGCACTGGGGCTTCCCTGGACATTTACAAAGTATGCACTGACCGGTGACAGACTTTTTATTACCAGCGGTTTATTAAAGACGGTGGAGGATGAAGTGCGTCTGTACCGTATCCTGGATATCTCGCTGAGCCAGACATTGACACAGAAAATATTCCGGATCGGAACCATTCAGGTTTCTTCTGCAGACAAGACGCTTGGCAACTTTGAGATTAAAAATATTAAGGATCCAAGACAGGTCAAGGAGCAGCTGTCGCAGCTTGTGGAGGAGAACAGGGAGAAAAAGCGTGTCACAAACCGTGAATTTATGGGCGAAGACAGCGATTTTGATGACGGTGATGACCAATAGGATGCCTGTTGGTACGACACCGATACAAAAAAAGTGAAAAAACTCTTTTCATACACGGGAAGAGTGTGTTATACTAGAAACAGCGATGTGGCAGTCCTTGGGCGTAGTGCGTCCATCTGTCGATATCAAACATTACAATTATTAATATAGGAGGTAACTTTACAATGGCAAACAAATGGGTATATATGTTTAGCGAAGGCGACATGACCATGCGTAACTTACTTGGTGGTAAGGGTGCGAACCTTGCAGAGATGACCAACATCGGTCTTCCTGTACCACAGGGTTTTACAGTAACTACAGAGGCTTGTACACAGTATTATGAGGATGGACGTCAGATTAACGACGAGATCATGGCTCAGATCATGGACGGCGTTAAGAAGATGGAAGAGATCAACGGCAAGAAGTTCGGTGATTCTGAGAATCCGCTTCTCGTATCTGTTCGTTCCGGTGCTCGTGCCTCTATGCCTGGTATGATGGATACAATCCTTAACCTTGGTCTTAACGATGACGTAGTAGCTACAATGATCAAGGGTAACCCGGATCCTACATTTGAGCGTTTCGTATATGATTCATACAGACGTTTCATTCAGATGTTCTCTGATGTCGTTATGGAAGTTGGTAAGAAGTACTTCGAGCAGCTCATCGACAAGATGAAAGAAGAGAAGGGTGTTAAGTATGATGTTGATCTGACAGCTCAGGATCTTAAGACTCTGGCAGAGCAGTTCAAGGCTGAGTACAAGAACCAGTTAGGTACAGACTTCCCATCTGATCCTGTAGAGCAGATGAAGTTAGCTGTAGAGGCTGTATTCCGTTCATGGGACAACCCTCGTGCAAACGTATATCGTCGTGACAATGATATCCCTTACTCATGGGGTACTGCAGTTAACGTAATGCCTATGGTATTCGGTAACCTGAATAACGAGTCTGGTACAGGTGTTGCATTTACACGTGACCCTGCAACAGGTGAGAACAAGCTTATGGGTGAGTTCCTGATCAACGCACAGGGCGAGGACGTAGTAGCAGGTGTTCGTACACCAATGCCAATCGCTCAGATGGAGCAGGAGTTCCCAGAGGCATATGCTGAGTTCGTTAAGGTTTGTGATACTCTTGAGAATCACTACCATGATATGCAGGATATGGAGTTCACAGTAGAGAACAAGAAGCTCTACATGCTTCAGTGCCGTAACGGTAAGAGAACAGCTCCGGCTGCATTAAAGATCGCTTGTGACCTCGTTGATGAGGGACATAAGACAGAGGAAGAGGCAGTTGCAATGATCGACCCTCGTAACCTTGATACACTTCTTCACCCACAGTTCGATGCTGCTGAGCTGAAGAAAGCTACTCCGATCGGAAAGGGTCTTGGTGCTTCTCCTGGAGCTGCTTGCGGTAAGGTCGTATTCACAGCAGAGGATGCTGTAGAGTGGGCTGAGCGCGGTGAGAAGGTTGTACTTGTTCGTCTTGAGACATCCCCAGAGGATATCACAGGTATGAAGAGTGCACAGGGTATCCTGACAGTTCGTGGTGGTATGACATCCCATGCAGCCGTAGTTGCTCGTGGTATGGGTACATGCTGTGTATCTGGTTGTGGCGACATCGTTATGGACGAGGAGAACAAGAAGTTCGAGCTCGCAGGTAAGACTTACACAGAGGGATCTGAGATCTCTATCGATGGTACAACAGGTAACATCTACGATGGTCTTATCCCAACTGTTGATGCTACAATCGCTGGTGAGTTCGGCCGTGTAATGGCTTGGGCTGACAAGTATAGAAAGCTTAAAGTTCGTACAAACGCTGATACTCCTGCAGACGCTAAGAAAGCTCGTGAGCTTGGTGCTGAGGGTATTGGTCTCTGCCGTACAGAGCATATGTTCTTCGAGGAAGACAGAATCGCTGCTTTCCGTGAGATGATCTGTTCTGATACAGTAGAAGAGAGAGAGGAGCACTCGCTAAGATCCTTCCTTATCAGCAGGGAGATTTCGAGGCTCTTTATGAGGCACTCGAGGGTAACCCGGTTACCATCCGTTTCCTGGATCCTCCACTTCATGAGTTCGTTCCTTCTGAGGAAGCTGATATCAAGAAGCTTGCAGAAGCTAAGGGCAAGAGCGTAGACGAGATCAAGGCAATCATCAACTCACTTCACGAGTTCAACCCAATGATGGGTCATCGTGGATGTCGTCTTGCTGTAACATATCCTGAGATTGCTAAGATGCAGACAAGTGCTGTTATCCGTGCAGCAATCAACGTAAAGAAGAAACATCCTGATTGGACAGTTGAGCCAGAGATCATGATCCCACTCGTTGGTGAGGTTAAAGAGCTTAAGTATGTTAAGGATGTCGTTGTTGCAACAGCTGACGCTGAGATTGCAGCAGCAGGTATTGAGATGAAGTACGAAGTTGGTACTATGATCGAGATTCCTCGTGCAGCACTGACCGCTGATCAGATTGCAACAGAGGCTGAGTTCTTCTGCTTCGGTACAAACGACCTGACTCAGATGACATTCGGTTTCTCCCGTGATGATGCCGGTAAGTTCCTAGATGCTTACTATGATGCTAAGATCTATGAGAGCGATCCATTCGCTAAGCTTGATCAGACAGGTGTTGGTCAGCTCATGGAGATGGCAGTAGAGAAAGGTAAGAAGGTTCGTCCTTCCCTTCACTGTGGTATCTGTGGTGAGCACGGTGGAGATCCTTCATCTGTTGAGTTCTGCCACAAGATCGGTCTGGACTATGTATCATGTTCTCCATTCCGTGTGCCAATCGCACGTCTGGCAGCAGCACAGGCAGCTATCGCTGACAAGTAGGGCATCGTCTGATGTAATACAGTTTTAATATTGTAATAATAGATTCCCATTCCGAGCTAAGATTTAGTTTGGGATGGGAATTTTTTGAAATTATAAAAATATGGATTTTGAATGATTTTGTGTTGAAATTAATATAATAGTAAAAGGAGAAGGAATGATGCAGATAGAAATTTTAAGAAAATTAGTTAATGAAAATAAAATAAAATGGTCTGTTCATTGCTTGGAAAGAATGGGTGAGCGAGATATTTCACGAATGGATGTAAAAAATTGTATTTCCAAAGGAGAAATTATCGAAGACTATCCTAATGATTTTCCGCATCCGAGTTGTCTTGTGTTCGGATATACAGTAGATAATAAGGTGTTGCATGTAGTGGCTGGGACAAATGGAAAAGAGCTTTTTGTCATTACTGCATATTATCCAAATACTATTAAATTTCAACCTGACTTGAAAACAAGGAGGGAAAACTAATGTGTATGTTTTGCAAATGTGACACTGTGACACCAAGCTTGACTACGCATGTTGTTAATTACAATGGTGCGATTATTGTAATTAAAAATGTACCTTGTGAAGAATGTGAGCAATGCGGAGAAAAGTTTTATACAGATGATGTTGCAGAAAAGTTAGAGAAGATGGTGAATGCTGCAAAACAGATGATGCAGGAAATTGCTGTTTTGGATTATTCAAAAGTTGCTTAAATAAAGAAATAGTCAAGCTCGTCAATGCACTGAGAATGGGGTGCTGGCGGGCTTTTTGTGTTAAGGCAAATTTTAGTTTTCTTTAGTTGATATAGAAGAAAGAAAACTTATTAGGTATAATAATTGATATAGAAAAACAAAAACGGAGGCTGAGCATGGAGATATACTGGCAAAATAAAGATAAAAATCAAGTGGATGTATTAGTGGAACGAACAATGAAGGCATTGATAGCAAATAATCAGTCTTGTGCAGTAATATATGATTGTGATGATTCACAAGTATTATTGAGAGTGTGATACTTTTTCTGTAAAATAATGATTAGAAGGTTCTTCTATGATAAAATAAATATCATTAGGAGGGCCTTTTATTATGGCAAGACAAAAGAAACCTGTACA